>NZ_JBEOVO010000053.1:0-30137 GCF_040295605.1 Streptomyces sp. NPDC002773 | reverse complement strand
ACCGCGACGCCGCGATCTACACCATCTTCGAGGGCACCAGCGAGATCCAGCGCATGGTGATCAGCCGCGCGCTCGCGAAGTAGCGGGCCCCGTCGAGGCAACATCCCAGCAAGACGCGCATAGATAGCTCCCTCAAAGGTGGGCCCGCACCAAGCCGGTGCGGGCCCACTGACGTCTCGTTCAGACGGTCGCTCGTGCTTCTGGGAGATTCTTGGGAGATCGTTTACGGCTGCTGGGGATGAACACGGGGTAGGCGCCGAACTCGCGGCGGTCGACCACCGGTCGCAGCGACTCCTCCCACAGGCGCTGCAGGTAGTCGGCGATGGCGAGCTCCATCTTGAGTGTCACATGGGAGTAGGTCCCCTCGACACCCTGCAGGACATGACCCATACGGGCTTCGACCGCGACCCGGGGGTGCATGCCTTCGTCCAGCCACACCTTCTGTGAGTGCCGCAGGCCGTGAGGCGTCAACCCCTCTACGCCGAGCACCGGCTGGACGCCGGCTCTCTCCTTGGCACCTCGCACGACCCCGCGTGGCGCGCGACCCGACACCATCGGGCGCCAGGTTTCCCTGTACCAGTCGCCGCCGCGAAGCAGCCGGCCGCCCTTCGGGGCGGTGAAGACCCATTCGCTGTCCGGCCGACTCGCCATCAACTCGCCGAGCAGCTCGGCAAGGAACGGCGGAAGGATCAAGCCGCGCCCCGAGTCGTACTTATTGCCGATCTCGGTGAAGGTGCCGTTCACGTACTGGCTTTGCTGCACCGAGTGCAGGCGCGCGCCCTGCCCTGCGTCCTTGAGGTCGACCTGGTTGCGGTGCACACCGGCAAGCTCGCCGATCCGTAGCCCGGTGTAGGCGCTCGCCAGCACAATCGCGTACTCGTTCAGCCCGCGCATCGTGAGCCCGTTGCGCGCGATGAGCAGCACCTGCCGTGGGGTGGCGGTGACCTTCTCGTCCTTGGTCTTCGGCACGTACCGGCCGCGGCGCCCGGACTTCCTTGCGGCTACGGGGTTGTCCATCCGAAGGCGTTCGGCGACCGCGTCGTCGAGCATCGTCCTGAGGACTGACAGGACACCGTCTGCGTAGTTCTTGCTCAACTGCTGGCGGAGTCGCTTCTCCCAGGCCGCGATACCGGTGGGGGAGAGGTCTCCGATCGCCACCGATCCCCACTCGGGCAGGATCTGGTTCTTGATGCGGAGCCGGTACTCCTTCTCGCTGAGCGGGCCGACGTCGATGGACGCGAGCCAGTGATGGGCCCACTCCTCGACGGTCATGCGCCCGTCGCGCGGGTTGATGAACGTCTTGCGGCGGACGTCGGTCTCGAGCCCGGAGGCGAACTGCTCGGCGGACCGGGCGGTGTAGAACGGGTTCCCCTGGTCATCACGGGAGACGGAACCCCAGCGGCCGTTGGGGAGTTTGTAGCGACCGCGGTACCGCATGCGGCCGTCGCGGCCCTTGCCGCGCTTCTCTGAGTACGCCACGCTCACCTCACTGGACGGGATGGTCGACGGGGAGCCGGCTCATGGGGGTTGCCGGCGTCGCCGTCATCCAGTGTGGGAGATCCAGGATGTATTCGATTCCTGGGGCGGAGGTGTGGCGTTGAGCCGCTCCTCCAGTTGTCGCGCGCCATCGCTCGTAGTGAGGTTCTCGTCTATGTAGAGAACCGGCTTGCCGTTCCGAGTGGTCCACCACACCTGCACGCTGTGCGGCATCCCAGAAACTCGAAGAACCCTGACTGACATAGGTCCCCCATGTGCCACCGAGGTTGGCCCGCTCGCTGGTAACGAACATGACATCACATCGGCATATGCAAGGGGAGCGCTTCGTGCGTATTTGTGGACGGAATGTGTCGGTCAGTTAGGAGTTTCGTCCGGTTCGTCATCGATTGGAAGGTTCTGCATGTGGCGCTGAGCCTTCGCCCATGCGAGCAAGTCTGTACGGATCTGTTCCGGGCTCGCGTCGGGTGTGCCCTTCACCACCACGATCATGCGGGCACCCGATCCCAGGGGGCCGAGGTCAAGGACCGTGGCGTCAAGGAGCGGTCCGTCCTGGAGCTCGTGCACGATGCGCAGTGGCAGGTCCGACGGCGGCGCTGCCGTCTCCTCCACGTACTCCGGGGCAGCCCCTTCGAGGACGCGCTCGCCCGATCCAGGTGTCCAGCCAAGCGCGCGCTCGACCTTGTGCAGTGAGGCCGGCACGCGCTTGCGTTCGACTCCGGACTCGATGTTCTGGATCGTCGACTCGCTGACCCCCGCCTTCTCGGCGAGCGCCACTTGCGTAAGGTTCTTCGCTTCTCTCGCTGCCTCGACGGTATCCGCGAGGTGCTTCCAGTCCCTGCCCATGGGCTCATGATGCACGAATCCTAGGCAACAGGCACCCAGTGATGCACCCATTTGACCTGTAACTATCGGTGCACAGAGGGCGTTCGATGTTGCCTCCGTGCGCCCCCTAGGCGGCATGGCGTGCCCCTCTTGGGGACGCTTCCTGGCACCCGGTGCACCCAAAGACACCCATCAAGGGCGCAGTAACACCCAAAGAAACCGGCGGTAGGACTTGCCAAGCCGGAGCAACACCCATAGTTTGTGTGTCGTGACACCGAACGGAGCCGCAATCAGGACCATCCGTGAGGCACGCGGAATGAGCCTGCACCGGCTCGCTCGCCTCATAGAACGAAGCCCTGGCTTCGTCTCGCGCATCGAGACCGGAGGCCGCGGGGCGTCGAACGACACGCTCGACCGCATCGCCGCTGCGCTGCGCACCCCCGTCCACGCCATCACGAGGGAGAAGACCCTTGACCAGGACACCCCTGGCCCCAGTACCTGACCAGCCCCTCCTCCTCAGCGCTGACGTCCTCGAGAGGCTCGTCCGCGTCATGGAGAGTTTCAACCCCGAGGCCGGCCTGCGGACCTACTCCCCGAAGGAAGCGGCCAGTTTCCTCGGAAAGACCGAGAACTGGGTCACCGAGCAGATCCAGCTCGGCACCATCCCGTTCACTCGCATCGGCAAGACCCCGCGCCTCACGGCCGAGCACATCAAGTGGGTCCAGGCGAACGGCGAAGTGCTGCCGCACCAGTACAGCCCGCGCCCCCTCGCCGCTTAGCCGGCTATGCGGGCGGCCGCCGGGCTCCTACACCGCGACGGCCAGCCCTCCGAGATCAACCCCTCTGCACGCACACACCTGCGAGAGAGAAGAGGACCCCGTGTCCACGAAGGTAACTCACTCCCACATCACCCAGCTCATCCGTTCCGCGGTCCGCGACGGTGAGCTCGCCCAGGCCGCCCTGTTCGTCGAGGCCGACCTGCCGCTGACCGCCCGGGACGCGCTGGTCCAGGCGGCGACCGCCCAGCACCGCATCGACGAGCTGAACCGGCGCCTCGGCTTCACCCCCGACGCGTACTCGCAGTGGCCGCTGATGGCCGAGCTGCACCGCACCGAGGCGGTCCGGGACCGCGCCGCGTTCCTGGCCGCCGTGCTCGACGAGACGGTGACGGCGGTGGCGGCGTGATCACCCTGTCCCTCCCGAAGGTGCCCGTCCCCGACGCCGTGGTCGTACTGATCGGCCGGCAGATCCCCGAGCAGGTGCTGGCCGCCGAGGTCGAGGCCGTGAACCAGGCGTACAACGTGACCCTGTGCCGCGCGCCCCAGTACGCCGAGGCCCGCGAGTACGCCCTCGCCGACCTGGCCCGCGCCAACAAGGTCCTCGCCCAGTTCGACCCGCGACTCATCGTGCGGAGCGCGGCATGAGCGCCCGTGACGAGTTGTTCCGCCGTGTGGCTGGCGCCTTCGTGAACGAGGACCGCGCGAACAAGCTGATCGACAAGGCCACCACTGAAGCTCGCAACGAGGGCTTCCAGTCTGGGCGCCGAACGGGCCGCACCGATGCGTTGCTCGAGGCCGTCACGGTAACCCGCGCCGAGCTCCTGCTGGACAACACCGGAACCTCCGATGACGAGGCCTACAACCAGGGCGTCCGCGACGCCGTCGCCGCCATCGAGCGGCTCCTGAAGGACGGTGCCCAATGACCATCAACCCGATCGAGCGATTGGACGTCACGCAGGCCGGCCTCGAGCAGCAGATCGCCGAGATCCGCGCCCACGCCCTCGCGGCCAACCCGGTTCCCGACGGCGCCCACTGGGACCAGTGGCACGAGTACCTCGACATCGACCCGGACCTCCGGGACCGCGACTACACCGGAGGAACCCGATGAGCTTCAGCGCTACGTGGTTCCTGGACATGACGACCACGGTCCGGAGCTCGACCGCCGTATACCCGGTCCTGTACATCGAGCCGGGCGGGATGGTGCAGGGGGCCATCAACCTTCAGATGAAGTCCGAACTCACCCCCGGCGAGCGGGTGCAGATCGCGGACCGCATCGCCTCCGAGGTCTGCCGCTGGCGTGACGAGATCGCTGGTCGCGCAAACAAGGAGCGCACGGCCGCCGACGAGCTCGCTGCGGCCCATGCCGAGATCGCCCGCCTTAAGGCTGAAGCCGAGGGGACGTCATGAGCCACCGCGATCCTCTCGAAGCGGCCAAGGCCAAGGGCCAGCAGCAGGCCGATGCCTGGAACGCCGCCCACCCGATCGGCACCCGTGTCATCGCCTACCCCAGCGTCCGGCCCGAGTTCGATGCCGTCATCGCCGCTAAGACCCGGCTCGTCACCACGACCCGCACGCCGGCATGGATCCTCGGCCACGGCACCCCCCACGTGTCCGTCCACGGCTACGGCGGCGGCATCAAGCTGGAGCACGTCGACATCGACCACGACAGCCCGCTCGGCGACGGTGAACGCCTCGCCCACGTGCTCACGCCGGAGAACCACTCCCGGATCGACAACTGGCTCGACGGTCTCAACGTGTTCGCCAAGAGCTACTGGGAGAACGTCGACGGGAAGCTCCGCACTACGGGGTTGCGCATCGGCGCCGGTCCGGGGCGGGTCGTCGCACGGTATGGCGACACGATCATCTGGCACGCCGACGGCCGCTTCACCGTCCGGACGGCGGTGGCCTCGTGACCACCTACCTCCACGACGGCACCGAGTTCGACCTGGACGGCGGCTTCACCGACGTCATCGGCGTCGAATGGACGTGGACCGGCCGCTACTCGGACACGGGTGAACCGCTCCTCGTCGCCGGCGGGCATTCCACGCCGCTCCCGCTGCCGACCGTCTACCACGACCACGGGCCGCTGATCCCGCTGCCGAAGCGCTCCACCGGCCGCCTCGTCCGAGCCGCAGTGTCCGCCGACTTCACGGCATCTGTCCTCGACGGCCACACCGAGTCCTACGAGCAGTACGCCCTCCGCACCACGAGGGCCGCTCAGTGACCCGCGTCTGGCTCCAGCTCGCCGGCGGCACCGCCGTATCCCTCGCCCTGCTGCTGCTCGGGCGCCACCTCTCCAAGGAGCCCACATGCACGTGACCGGCTACCTGCGCTGCCCGGCGCCGAACTGCGAGCACCACACGTACCTCAGCGCCACCCGAGCCGCCGCCGAGGACATGACCGACCACCTCATCGCCAAGCACGGATTCCCCGAGGTCTCTGCCAGCCACCAGGCGCAGATGCTCCTCCCCATCACCGGCCCCCGCGCCGCCGCCTGAACTCGCCGGGCCCCGCGGTGGACCGACCCGCCGGCCCGGCGCACAACCCAGCAGGACGCCCCGTCGAGGCGAATTCGACGGGGCGCACCCCAAGCATCCCAGAAGGAGCACAGGTGACCACCACAACGCTCACGGCCTACAACCTGAGCAACCTCCTCAAGAAGGTCGACCCGCACGTCGGCCGGCACTCCGGCTACGCCGCCATCCAGGGCATCCACCTCGACTACGACGGCCGCTACCTCCACGCCGCCGCCACCGACCGCTTCACCCTCGCCGTCGCCAGGCAGCGCACTCGCAGCAGCGATCCGGCCTGGAACCTCACCGTGCGACTCGTCGACCTGCCGGCCCTCACTGCATGGGTCGACGCCCTCAACGGCGAGCACAACGTGCACATCTCCCCGTACCAGCAGGGCCTCACCTTCGAGAGCCACGGCAACAAGCTCGTCATCCCCGCAGGCACCCTGGCCTTCCCCGACTGGCGTGGCCTGATCCGAACGGCCCTGGAGAACCCGCCCAGCGAGTCGCCGTGGACCGGACACACGGCCGACACGCTCGACCGCTGGGTGGCGGCCGGACGGCAGATCACCCTCTGGCAGTCGGCGTTCGACAAGCCGCTCGTCATCCGAGGCCACAACTTCGTCGGCCTGCAGATGCCTCGCCGGATCGGGGACGAGGAGTCGCCCGAGTCCCGCTGGGACGAGTGGGCCGACAGCCTCGGCACGGGCGGCAAGGTGGAGCAGGCCGACACGCTGCACCACGACGAGCCGGAGGAGCTGGCCGACAAGGGGTACGACGCCTCGGCCGCCACCGAAGACCTGCTCAAGCAGGTGCTGCGCTCCACCTCCGACCTATTCAAGGTCGCTTCCGGGGACCACTTCGCGATGGCCGCATATGCCCTCGCTGGCGGCCGCGCATGGATTGCGTACCGCCTCCTGAAGGCGCTGGAGAAGTCGGACCCCGACCTGCTGCGCTCCACGCTCGCAGACGTCAACGAGCAGCTGGAGTCCGGCGAGATCGGCGAGTGGGCGTGGGACGCGGCGGAGCGCGCCGGCCACGACCCGCAGGCGTGGCAGGACGACTACGCCGCCCACCTCGCCAAGCAGGCCGAGAAGCGCGCGGCTGCGGCCGTCTGACCCACCCCAGACCGGCGCGTCGAGCCACCCCCAGCTCCGCGCCAGCCAGGCCGCTCTGACACCCCCAGGCGGGGCGGCCTGGCCTCCCCTACCCGAAAGCGACTGCCATGTACCTCACCCGCACTCTCGGCCGCTGGCAGATCGAGCTCCACCAGCGGGCCCTGTACCTCACCCGGCTCCCCGCTGCCGACCCCGACTGCGTGTCGTGCGGCGGCCTCGGCGGCCACGGCTACATCACCCAGCTCGGCGACGGCGACTGGGCCGACTGCCACTGCGTCACCGGCCCCCACGCCTGGTCCCTCCGCCTCTGGCCCCGCCGCAACCCTGCCAAGGAGTACCCCTTCTGATGATCACCACCGAGCCACCGACCGGGGTCCTCCTCGGCCAGTACACCCCCGGCACCCCCGAGTGGGAGCAGGCCCGAGCCGGACTGTGCATCACCGCCACCGAGATCGCCGCGGTCGTCGGCCTCTCCCCGTGGCAGTCCCGCTTCAGCCTCTGGCACAAGAAGGCCGGCCTGCCCACCCCGCCGTTCCAGTCCAACCCGGCCATGGAGTGGGGCAACCGCCTCGAAGCCGCCGTCGCCAAGAAGTGGGCCGACGAGCACAGCATGGAGCTCCACGAGACCGGCACGTGGCGGCACCGCGACCGGGACTGGCAGCGCGCCACCCCCGACCGCATCGGCGCAGACTGCCTCGTCGAGGTCAAGACGTCCCCGTTGGGCGAGGGCTGGGGCCCGGCGGGCAGCGACGAGATCCCCGTCTACTACCGCTGCCAGATCCAGTGGCAGATGGACGTCACCGGCTACCGCACCACGCACGTCGCGCTCCTCGTCTCCGGCCACGACTACCGCGAGTACACCGTCGAGTACGACAAGGCCGACGCGAGGATCCTGCGCGACGCTGCCTGGCGCTTCCTCGATGACGTCCGCCGCGGCAACCGGCCCCCCATCGACGGAGCCGACGCCACCTACCAGACCATCCGCGTCCAGCCCGACGGACGCGAAGACCGCGATGTCGAGATCCCCCTCGAACTCGCCGCCCGCTACGAGGTCATCGGCGACCAGCGTCGCACCGTCGACCACGAGTTCACCCAGGTTCGTGGCGAAGTCCTCGACCTCATCGGCGACGGCTACCGGGCCGTCTGCGGAGACCGCCGCATCGCCTACCGAACGGTCAACCCCGACGGCAGCACCCTTGCCCTCCAGCCCTACAGGAGTCACTGATGGGTTACATCAGCCACGACGCCGTCATCGCCGTCACGCACGACTGCCGGCCCGGCGGACTGCCCGACATCGAGGCCTTCCGCGCCTCACTCCCCGAATACCTCCAGCCGCTCGTCATCGGCCCGATTGCGGCGCCGCTCAACGGCTACGTGTCCTACGCCTTCCTGCCTGATGGCAGCAAGAAGGGGTGGGACGCCTCCAACGAGGCCGAGCAGTACCGCCGGCGCTTCTCCGACCTGTTCGAGACCTACGCCGACGGCACCGGATCCGACGACGTCGCAGGCGTCGCGTTCGGCGGCGACCACCGCAGCGACCACCACCACCCCATTGCCTACTACGTCGAGAAGGACTTGCGCGCATGAGCCAGATCGGCAACGAGATCGCCTGCCAGTCCAACACGCCAGCGGCTCTCATCGAGCAGTACAAGCCGGAGCTCGCCGTCGTCGCCGCCAGCCACGTGCGGGTCGACACCTTCGCCCGCCTTGCCGTCGGCGTCCTGCGGCAGAACGAGAAGCTCGCAGCCGCAGCCCAGAACAACCCCGGCAGCCTCATGAGCGCCCTCATGACCGCGGCCCGCCTCGGTCTCGAGCCCGGCACCGAGCAGTTCTACCTCCGGCCGATCAAGCGCAAGGGCCAGCTCGAAGTCCAGGGCATCGTCGGCTACCAGGGCATCGTCGAGCTCATCTACAACGCCGGCGCCGCCCAGTCCGTCGTCGTCGAAGTCGTCCGTGCCAAGGACGACTTCGCCTGGACCCCGGGTGCTCTCGACGAGCACCGTCCGCCGCGCTGGCCCGGCGCCATGAAGCAGCCCCACCACAAGGTCGACTGGTTCGGCGACCGCGGCCCGCTCGTCGGCGCCTACGCCTACGCCGTCATGCAGGGCGGGGCGATAAGCAAGGTCGTCGTCCTCAACCGCGACCACATCGCCCGCGCCAAGGCCAAGTCCGACGGCGCCGACAGCGACTACAGCCCCTGGCGCACCGACGAGGAAGCCATGGTCCTGAAGACCGCGGCCCGGCGCCTCGGCAAGTGGGTGCCCACCTCGGCTGAGAAGCGCACCGGCGTCATCGAGCGCCTCGACGCGTCGCCCGCGCCGCTCAGCGAGATCGACCCCGACGAGGACGACGAGCCCATCGAGGGCGAACTCGTCGACTGAACAAGGCGAATCAAGAACTCGTAACCCCGCAGGTCAGCAGGAGGGAAGCGCCGTGACCAAGATCGTGAAACCTTCCGTGAAACCAACCGTGTCGCACCGCAGGCTTACAGCTAGTGGCATGGCAAACCCTATCCAGCCCGCGCTCGACGGCACCGTCCCCGAGCAGACGAAGACCCGCCAGCGCGCCGAGGACTACGAGACGTGGCTCGCCCAGGTCTGGCCCAAGTACATAGACGCCGCGGCAACCGGCCGCACCTTCACCTGCTTCGAGATCGCCGACGAGCACAAGCTGCCCGAGCCGCCTGACTCCGCCCACCACTGGGGACGGCTGATGACCCTCCTCCAGGACGAGGGCTACATCCGCAAGGCCGGCTGGGCCTGCAGCAGCCGCCCCACCGTGAACCACAGCGGAGTGCGGACTTGGCGTGGAACTCGGGCCGCACGCAAGGAGGCCTCCTAATGGCCGGGCTGCCGATTCCGACTCCCCCGTCCACTCCCTGCCACGTTCCGTCGGCCGATGAGGCCTACCCGAATGGAAATGGCTACATGCGACTTCGGGCAACGAACGAATACGCCCATCGCTCGGCATACGTGGGCCAGTACGGACCGATCCCGGAGGGGCTCGTCATTGACCACCTCTGCCGGAACACGCAATGCGCCAACCCTGAGCACCTGGAAGCTGTGACGCCAGCAGTCAATGCACTGCGGGCCGACAGCCCAGTAGCCCGCAACGCCCGGAAAGAACTCTGCGATGCGGGGCACGAATTCGCTCGCAAACAGAACGGTCGGCGTTGGTGCCCCCAGTGCAGCCTGGCCAGGCGCGTCGCAAGCGGGGAAACCAGCGGCAATGGGCCGCTAAGCCAGCGCACGCACTGCCTTCACGGCCATCCGTTCGACCAGGAAAACACTCGATGGGTCCTGAAGCCGGATGGATCCACCAAGAGGCGTAGGTGTCGAACGTGCCAGCGACTGGCAGAGCAGAAGCGGCGGAGCACCGCCGCAGCACGCCAGACCGCGGCATGAGCGCCGGAGACAGCCAGGACCGCGCCTGGCGCCGACACCGCACCGCGGACCAGATCCGCACCGAGGTCCGCCAGCGGCGGGCCGACCAGCTCATGCGCGAAGCCCGCGAATCCCTCGCCACCTGCCAGGCGATCTGGCAGCTCCCCGCCTATCAGACGATCCGGAAGGAGAACGGACAGTGAGGCACTACAACCCGATCAGCGCTACCCGCCCCCGACCCATCCGAGGCGGCTACATCCAGACACCTGGCACCGACACCACCGTCTACGACATCGACTGGGTCGCCGTGGAGCGTGCCATCAACACCCCCGGCTGCCGCGTCGAGCTCAACCTCGCCGAGAAGCGCGCCGCCTGCCTGCTCATGCTCAACGCTGGCTTCTCGCCCCGCGAGATCTCCACCCAACTATGCATCTACCAGCGCCAGGTCGAACGGTGGCGCCACGACGGCAAGCCGCTCGCCATCAAACCGGTCGAGCAGCGCGTCTGCAGCATCGCCGACTGTAACGAGGGTCACCGGGCCCACGGCATGTGCACCCGCCACTACGACGAGTCGCGGCGGCTGGCCAAAAGGCAGGTGGCCGCGTGAGCAACGACGAGCCGCGCCGGATCAGCATCACCCCGCCGCCGTACCCGAAAACCACACCCGGGTTCTGCGAGACCGGCAACCCCATGTGCCAGCAGCCGGCCCGCCTGTACGCCGCCGGATGGCGCTGCTCGGACCACTTGCCCACCAGTCGCAAGTACGACGACGACATCGCCGCCTAGACCACCACCCTTCACTCCAGGAAGCAGACCTCCCATGGCACGTGGCCACGGCCGGATCCTCACCAGCATCTGGGAGGACGCCGACTTCCTTACCCTCGATGAGCGGGAACAGCGCCTCTACCTGTTCCTCATCTCGCAGCCCAACCTCAACCACGCCGGCCTCCTCGACCTGACGCTGCGCCGCTGGTCCCGCAAGGCCCGCGGCCTCACCTCTGCCGAGCTGGAGAAGCTGCTCCAGTCCCTCGAAGGAGCCCGGTTCATCGTCATGGACGAGGACACCGAGGAACTCCTCATCCGCTCCTTCGTCCGCAACGACGGCGTCTGGAGGATGCCGAAGGTCATGGGCGCCATGGTCTCCGGCGCACTGGAGATCTCCTCCAAGCACCTGCAGCGGGCACTGCTCGAAGAGATGGACCGGATCCCCCTCGACGAACTCAGCGGTGAGCCGACGAAGTACCGCGGCGAGGACGGGCCCTCGATCCGGGCTCAGGTTGCTGCCCACATCCAGGCCCTGCGGAAGGCCTTCGGAGACCTCACGCCCGACCCCTCCGGAAGGGGTTCCGTAACCCCCTCCGGAACCCCTTCGGCAACCCCTTCCGATACCCCTCGCGAGGGGGGTGGCGAGGGGGGTCCGAAAGCCTCTACGCGCGGGCGCGCGGGCGCGTCACGCGCGCATTCCCCTGCCCTTGCCCCTACCCCTACCCCAGCCCCAGCCCCGAAAGAGGAGGGGGTGGGTGCCTCCGGCGTCGAAGTCGAACCCTTCACGGTGGCGGAGCAGCAGCGGCCTGACGGCCTCCACTCCATCCCTGACGACTTCCACCTGAACGACACGATGCGCCGCTTCGCCGCCGCGACCTACCCGCAGCTCGACCCCGACTTCGAGACCCAGCAGTTCATCTCCTACTGGCGGGCCGAAGGCCGCAAGAAGCGCAACTGGCACGAGGCCTGGCGCAAGTGGCTCGGGGACTCCGCCAAGCGAGCCAGCGAACGACGCCAGACCGGCAACGTCATCCAGCTCCCCAGCGGCCAGACCCTCACCGGCACCGACGCCAAAGTCGCCGGCTGGCTGGCCCTCGCCTCAGGAGAGGAAACCTCGTGACCCCCGACGACGCAGCCAAGCTCCTCGCCTCGTGCGCCGCCTTCGACAACCGGCAGCCGTCACAGATCGCGATGCGCGCCTGGGCGACCTCCCTCAAGGACGTCCCACTCGACCAGGACTGCTTCGATGCCGTCGCCCGCTACTACGGCACCCCACCGAAGGAAGCCGGCCAGCGGCTCTGGATCCAGCCCCATGACGTTCGCTCCTGTCGCGACATCATCCGCAAGGAACGCCTCGAGAACTTCGTCTACGACGGCAACCCGGACGAGTCGCCCAAGCAGTACCTCGCCAACTACCGCCGCCAGATGAACGCAGTCGCTTCCGGCAGCATCGCCGCCCCGGCCGACGCCCCCGCCCTCGAAGGCAGCTTCCACCCGCACGTACTGGCGCGGCTGGAGGAGGAGCACGGCTTCAGCGGGCTCGGTCAGCAGATCCCGGGTGACGAAGAGGTCGCCGCTGCCATCAAACGGTCCGGACCGCTCGGCATCGAATGCCCCGTCCCTGCGTGCGCCGCGCCGATCGGCCGACCCTGCAAGTCCGCCCTCCGTAGCCGAACCAGCAAGGTCATCCATCCCGCACGCCGGCGAGCCGCCCAAGGCCAGCCTGCAGCCAGCGAGACACCGGAAGAGATCGAGCGCCGCCGCGCCGCCTCCCTCGCCAGCCTCGAACGGATCATCGCCAACCAGGAAGCCGCCCGCGAGGAGGCCCTCGGTGAGTGACGACTTCAGCACCGAGGACATCGCGGCCATGCGACGCGAGGGCGACCTCTCCAGCTTCCTCCGCGAACAGCTCCGGGCCGGACGCGCCCAGCGCGACCAGCCCGCCGTACCCGCCCCCCGGCGCCCCACAGGCCGCCCGCCAGGCGCCTGGCCCGCCGGAACCGCCCCAGTAGCGCGGCCCACTCGGCACACGGCGGCCGATTGGGCCCGAGCCCTCGACGAGTACCGCCAGTGGCTTCGTACCGCCGACCACCCCGAGTTCATGGACGAAGGCCAGATCTGCGGCTGCACCAGCTGCACCCCACCCGCCCAGAAGGAGGACCAGTGACCATTCGCCCCAACGCCCCGATGCCCATCGAGCTGCGCCACTTCATGCGCGCCGGCCAGCACCCCTCCCGGTCTGTCGCCTGCCCCCACTGCGGCGCCGCCCCCCACCGGCCCTGCCGGGTGCCCGCGACCGGCCGCACCCTCGACGAGACGCACCCCGCCCGCCGCACAGTCTGGGCCGAGACCACCGCCTGCTGCCCCCACTGCCAGGTCGCCCCTGGCACCCCCTGCCACACCGACGGCATCCCTCTCCCCGACCAGGTCCACGCCCGACGGTTCCTCGAGGCCGAGGAGATGGCGGCATGAAGATCCGCGCCGACATCGCCGCCCTGGTCCGCGCCGGCCACTCCGACTCCTCCATCGCCCTCCGTCTCGGATGCGGCCGCGGTACCGCCAACGAGACCCGCCGGGCCCTCAGCTCCCTGGACCGCCTGTACGCCGAGGAAGTACCCACCGGCCAGGTTCACGACTACCGGCCCGAGCGGATGCCGACCTCGCCCGCACAGCAAGCCGCCAACCGGGCCGCACTCCTCGCCGCCCTCCGCCCCGCCGCCTAGGAGCCACCGTGACCCGCCCCCGACTTGGCAGCTTCTGCACCGGCTACGGCGGCCTCGACATCGCTACCCAGAACGTCTATGGCGGCACCCCCGCCTGGGCCTGCGACATCGACCCCGGGGCCGCCCAGATCATCGCCCACCGCATGCCCGGGATCCCGAACCTCGGCGACCTCACCACCACCGACTGGCAGGCCGTCCTCGACGAGCACGGGCCCGTCGACATCGTCACCGGCGGCTACCCCTGCCAGCCCTTCAGCGTCGCCGGCCAACGGAAAGGAACCGAAGATGACCGCCACATCTGGCCGTACATCGCAGACGCCCTTCGCGTTCTACGACCCCGAGTCGCAGTCTTTGAGAACGTCGCAGGTCACCTTCGACTGGGATTCGACACCGTCCTCGCCGACCTTGCCGCAATCGGGTTCGATGCGGAGTGGTGCCTTGTACGCGCATCGGAGGTCGGCGCTCCCCACCAGCGACAGCGGCTCTTCCTCCTCGCCACTGCTCAAGACCCCGACGGCGAACCTGGCGATCAACGGCGGCTCGCAGCACCCGGACAAGCGGAAGGCCGGGGGGCATGGGCCGACGCTGGCGGACGAGGTGGAGCACCTGCTGCCGACGCCGACGGCCACGCCCTACGGCAACAATCAGTCGCCGAGCCCGGGCGCTGCGGTACGGCCGTCGCTGAACTCGCTGGCGCCCACGCTCCTGCCCACACCGACAGTGGCGGACTCCCGCGGCACCAGGAACGCCACGGCGGGCCGGACGACGGACAACCCGAACGTGCACCTCGGCTGGACGCTGACGGATGTGACGTACTCGGGCCAGCTGACTGGGGCCGTTTCGCCCCCGCCATCACCCGCTGGGAGTACGCCACCGGACGACGTGCCCCCTGGGCAACTGACGATCGACGCCGCCTGAGCCCTGCGTTCGTCGAATGGCTCATGGGCCTCGACGCCGGCCACGTCACCGACGTTCCCGGCCTCACCCGCACCCAGCAGTTGAAGGCCCTCGGCAACGGGGTCGTACCCCAGCAGGCCGAGGCCGCCATCCGGCTCCTCCACCAACGAGCCACCGCCGCCTGATCACGCAGCAGGTCCCCCCGCAGGCAGCGCGGGGGGACCACACACCCAGCATCCCGCCACCCAGGAGCAGACCCATGACCGCTGGCGTCATTCCGGTCATCCGATGT
Source organism: Streptomyces sp. NPDC002773 (assembly GCF_040295605.1). Taxonomy (NCBI): domain Bacteria; kingdom Bacillati; phylum Actinomycetota; class Actinomycetes; order Kitasatosporales; family Streptomycetaceae; genus Streptomyces; species Streptomyces sp. NPDC002773. The sequence goes on along the minus strand of NZ_JBEOVO010000053.1, from coordinate 15,348 downwards.
GACCGCCTCAACCCCGACGGCGAGCAGTGCGACCGCGAACGCGGCGCCCCCATCTACATGCCGCACCACCGGGCCCTTCGCGCATACCTCCGCGAGCAGGGCTGGCGCCGCCGCCGTGACGGGCGCGCCCTGCTCGACCTCTGCCCCGACCACGCCACTGCCTGACCGTCCGTCTCGTCCCGTCCCCGCGGCCACACGGGGACGGGCCCAACCCCAGGAGCAGCACCATGACCGACCAGACCACGACCCCCGAACCGAAGCCCACATGTGCATGGTGCGGGCATGCCGCCCACCGCCCCGGCACCGAATGCGAGGACGGCGTCGCGCACGGCCCGAAGCGCTGGCACCGCTGCCTGTGCCTCAACCTCGTCGGCGCCGACCACGCCTGCCACCCGAAGATGACCTGCCAGGGCGGAACGCTCGGGTACTCCGATGTCTGGCACGTTCAGCGCCGGAGCGGATTGCGTGGCCTGCTGGAGCACGTCGGCATCGACACCACCGGCCGCGACATTACCGTCGACGGCGCGGTCGTCGACCCCGCCGCCCGCACCGCCAGCGGACAGCAGCCCGAGTGCGCGCCGTGCGGCGACACCGGCGCCTGCAACGGCGGCCCCTGCGCCCACCCCGCCGCCGCGCGGTGGACCGCCGACGGCCGCCACGGACCCACCCCCGAGGAACTGCGCCAGCGCATCGCCCGAGCGATCCACCGGTACGACAACCAGCACGCCCTCTCCGGCAACGACGTGCCCAGCACCCACCACTACGGCGAGGCCGACGCCGTGCTCGCGGTCCTCGCCGCCATCCAGCCGAACCCGACCACCGCCGACGACACCGCGCCCCCGCCGCAGCTCCGAACCTGCTCCTGCGGCACCACGGCGCCGCACACGTTCTGCCCCGCTGTCGGGCAGCCGGCCGAAGCACAGGTCACCGACGAGGCGCCCCTGACCGCGAGCGAGCGCCAGTTCCTCACCTTCGCCCTCGACCAGGCCGCCAACGAGTTGTCCCTCGGTCGCGGGTTCACGGCCGAGGACCAGATCGCACTTGCCCGCCTCCGCCGGATGGCCGAGGAGGCCCGCTCATGACCCAGCCCACGCCCACCATCCACTGCGCCACCCCCGACTGCGACGCCACCGCCACCCACCCCGACGCCGAGACCGCCGCCGACGTCCTCCGCCTCAACCGCAAATGGCGCTCCCGCGCCGGCGGACGCCACCTCTGCCCCGACTGCTGGAAGGCCGGCCGACGATGACCCAGCCCACGGACCGGCCCGGCATCGACGAGATCCGCAACCTCGTCGACCGTGCCGAGCGTCACCAGCTCACCGGAGACGAGGCCGCACGGCTCCGCGCCGGCATTGAGACGCTGCACTCCCATCTCCAGTACGCCACGCAGGACTGCGACGGGTGGGCCGACGACTGCCGATCCCTCGCGGATCAACAGGACCAGCTCATCGAGCAGACCGTCGCCCACCAGCGGGACGCGGCAGAGCAACGGCAGCGCGCCGACCGGGCCGAGGCCACCCTCACCGCCGCGCGCTCCCTCGCAACCAACATGCGCGACTGGGACGGCGACAACCCCGCCATCGCCCGCTGGGCCACCGACATCCTCGCCGTCCTCGATCAGCACAGCCAGACCACCGTCTGACCCCAGCCCCCCGGGGCGCGTCCGCCAGGCGCGCCCCGCCCAGCCCAGGAAGGAGCCGACGTGACCGACACCCAGCTGCCGCTCTGGCCTAGCGGGTGGGAGGACGAGGCCGACCGGAAGGCCCGCGTCGGCCGCTACGCCCCACGCACCCGGCCGCCGGCCAAGCCCGAGCGGATGACCGTCGCGGGACGGCGGCGGACCGTCGTCGATGTCGTCAGGGGCCTTTGATGGCCGAACTCACCGAACGAGAACGCGCAGTCGTCCTCGCGGCAGCCAACGGATCGTCGTACCGCGACCTCGCCCAGCAGTGGGGCATCGAGGAGATCACCGTCCGCGGCTACGGCCACCGAGCGATCAGGAAGCTCGGCGCCCGGAGCATCGCCCACGCCGTCCTCCTCGCTTGCCAGGCCGGGATCCTCGACGGCCGACGGCGACGGCACGGTGACCACGCCGGCTACGAAGCCCACCGCAAGCGCGGTGAAGACCCGACCCTGTGCGAACCCTGCCGCGACGGCGAACGCGCGCACCGGCAAGCCATGAAGAAGCGCACCCGCACCTAGCCCATGAATCAGAACAGGCCCGAGACGGGGCCTCAGTGCCCGCCTAAGCGACTTTCAGGCCTCCGGCGGACTCCGCGACGACGGGCCCGAGAACGTCAGCGAGGCATACAGCACCGCAAGTTCGTCCAACAGTCCAGCCCGCACCGCCGCAAGGAGAGACCGTGAACGACTTCCCCGCCTGCACCCGATGCGCCCACGACCTCCGCGACGACGAGCTCGGGCGCCGACTGTGCGGCCGATGCGAGGACCGGGCAGCGCAGCAGCTGTCCGCCATCCAGGGACCCCGCGGCCTGTACGCCCAGCTCGCCAACCACCTCGAGCGCGGCGGCAGCAGCGGCGGGCCCGCGGTCTCCGGCAGCAAGGCCGCCCCCGCTCCGCTACGGGTCGACGTGCTCAGCCTCCAGTGCGCCGGCGGCCCTGTCCTCGGCCCGCTCGAAGGGTGGGTGCGCGTCTGGGAAGACGCCGGCCACGCAGAACTCAACGAAGGCGGCGGGCTGCAGGAACGCGTCGACCATGCCTGCCAGACCCTGCGCTACAACCTCCGCTGGGCAGCCGAAAGCTTCGACGCGGCCGACGAATTCGCCGCCGAGCTCAACACGATCCACCGCACCCTGGCCGGCATCACCGCCGGCGAGAAGACCCCGCGGCAGATCACCGTCACCTGCCCCTGCCAGCAGCCCCTGCGCATCACCCTTCACGTGCAAACACTCACCTGCCCCGCATGCCGGACCGAGTACGGGCACGGCGAGGTCCTGCGGCTGCCGCTGGCCGACCGGCGGACAGCGGCCTAGCTCAGCGCCGGGCGCCCAACCGCCGGGACGGAGAACCAAGGAGAGTCAGCCATCTCCGTAAGCACAGGCAGCCGCCGGTTCATCGTGTTCGCGATCTGCAGCGCGGCATCCGAGCAGGAACCGTCACCGGCCGCCAACAGACGCCAGCACTCGATCCCAGCCCGCAGCACATTCTCCGGCACGACGATGTCGTGACCGCGAGGGCCATCGAGCAGGGACCAGACGTAGGTCTCCAGGGAATCCTCGGGATGTTCCTGGAGGCCAGGCAGATGCGAGTCGTAGGCAGTCACACAGGCACAACCGAGCCAACGGCTGAAGCGACACGAGGCTGCCCGCCAAACGAGCTACTCGGCAGGTAGCCGCCGGGCCAGCTCCGACGCGAGCTGGCCGGCCGCCGCACCCCGCGGCGACAGATCCAGCTGCTCCAGCAGGAACAGGTGCCGGATCGCCTCACGGGCCTCCGCCGCGGTCAGCAGCGGCAGGCGAGGGGCTTGAGGGTAGTCGGCGGTGATCGGCTCGAAGTGGTCCACGACAGGACAACCCCGGCAGCACAGAGCAGGACACGACGAAGCCCGCCACCCGAAAGGGTGGCGGGCTCGCTCGTCGACTACTCGGTCTTCTTCGGGTGCCTGCTGGCCGCATGAAGGACCCACACGATCTTGCGATCCTCGTCGACCACGTACCAGACGCGACCGCCGCTCGTGACCTCGATCTGCCACTGGTCACGGACCTCGCCGTCGAAGACAACCGTTGCAAGGTCGTACTTCAGCTGGTGATGACGGGCGGTCTGCACCGCAGGCGCCGGCTCGGTTCGCATCGTGAACCAGGCGTCAGCAGTGTTACTGGGTGCCTCGGCGCAGAGTTCCTGCCACCCCGTCCCCGTTCCTTTGACCCCGAAGCGGATCTTGTATTCGCCCGGCTTGGGCGGCGGGACGACGAAGTCCCCCCTCTTATTGCTCAATCTGCAGGTACCTCCGGAGGCTCGACTTCCCCGAAGTCGCCCGCCTCCGGACTGGTCAGCTTGCTGTAGAGCTCCTGGTCCGCGTACACCTCGGCGGTCGACTTCCATGCCGCGATGAGCGGCACGATCGGCCCAACGGTACCGAGGTCGGAGGCCGCGCGCGCGGTCTCCATGAACTCCACGAGGAACTCCTGGACCGCCTTCTGCGGCAGGAAGCGGACCCAGGGGAACGCCTCGGGAAAGACCTTGGTGAGCATGGCAACAGCTTCGGGGCTGCTCTTCATGAGCGCCACGAACATGCGGGTGGTGGAGTCGACGACCTCCGTGACCTGCTCGGCGCGTGCAGCCGTGGTCAGGTAGAGGTCTTCGCCGTCGCGACGGTGCAGCGTCAGCCCCTTACGGGTGGTGCCCTGCAGCCGTGCGACGGTGTCCTTGGGCTTCTGGATGAGCTCCGAGAAGTTCGCTTCTGCTGGCATCGCGGTCATGACTTCAAAAGTAGTTCAAAAGTCGAGGCGTGTCCACGCGTCTCGGTGAGTATCAATGAGTTTCACCAGGTCACAAAGGGTGACATCGGTGCAGGCGTGGACACGGTGTCCACAGAAGCGCAGGCAAACAGGTCGCCACAGCCCCATCGGCAGGCGCGACGGAGCCCGCCACCTTCCGAGGTGGCGGGCTCCGTCGCGTCTCAGGCGGGGATCGTTCGTGCCAGCAGCTCGCGTACCACCACGTCCCGCTCCAGCCCGACCAGGCCCGCCGGCAGATGCAGCCACCAGCGGCCGACCGCCCACACCGCAGCCCCCAAGAACTCGGGATCGGTGATCGACGACTCCACCACCCCGACGTCCGCAGCCTCGATCAGCTCATCGACCGGTCGACCCGACCAGTCATCCGGCCAGCAGCCACCAGACATGGCTACGCTCATACGGGAACCTCCATCCAGGGGAACCAACAGCAGCGAGCAGCAACTCGCTGTTACAGCGGCCGAGGGGCTGCAACCCCTCGGCCGCACACCAGCCAAACCGACACGAAGATCACACACCAGGAAACGACTCTTCCGTCGATAGGCGAAGAAGCCCCTCTGGCGCTTGTGACCAGCGGCAATGCATAGGATGTACGCGGCGAAAAAAGCCTTACTGTCAATAAGGCGCGACAGTGCGGCCTCGCTCGGCGACCGTATCGGGTAGCCAGGAATCGGCCATCGAAAACCGGCGCTGGACCACCTACGGAAAAGCGTAGTGTCCGGTCCAGTGCGAGTATTTTTGTGGGAAGTGGCAGGTCAGCGACCTGGCGTTTTCCATCCTGACCCCTCCTTGCATGACTCCACGGTGACGCGACGTGGTTGGCCAGAAAGCGCCGCCCGCAAAGGCGTAGATACGTGAGCAGCCTGACGCGCCACGTCGACGTTCACCAGGACCAGAATTTTCCGGCAAAACCGCTTCCGGTATATCGAGCCCAGCGGCCGGGCGCGATGAGCCAACTCTGCACCCCCGCCCCACCCTGCCCTTCAAAACCAGAAGAGGCCACGACAGGCCAACCATCAGCACAGATCGACGATTTGACCGACCCGATAGGATCTGTCGCGCGAAGACGTAGGGGAGCGCAACCGAGCCCAGGCCAAAGGTCGAGATGGCTGGAAGACGTCCCCAGGTCGGCCCCCAGCCTGCACCACCGATCCCCCGCTTTTCTACGCCCAATTTTTCCTACTAAAGCGCGTACCAATAAAGGCACCCGGAGGCAGCCGCTCAGACAAGGCGCCCCGTCAGCACCCGCTGGGAATGACCATAGGGCGAGGCTGGAAGCCGCCGCCCCGACACCGTCGAGAACCAGCACGCACCCCCTTACCAAAACTTCTGGGTAAGGAGCCGCCCCCCGCTCCCACCTGCAACTCCCTGACCTGCGCACCCCGGAAACCGCGCGCAACGCGGCGGGCCAAGACGCCGCCCTGAACGTGGCCAGAACTCACCCCGCACGCAACAGAGCCCGCCACCTCCTGGTGGCGGGCTTCGTCGTGTGCGGCGTCAGGCCCCGAGCGTCTCGTCGAGGTACTCCTGCACCGGCCCGAACAGGCCCCACGGGACGTAGTCGGGGATCTCCTCCAGTCGGATCCAGGCGACCTCTGCCAGCTCCTCCTCGTCCGCGACCCGGGCCTCGCCGCCGACGACCTCGCAGGCGACATAGGACATGTGCCGGCCGGTCTGCGGGTGGACTCGCTCACCGAGGGACCGGACGGCCTTCACCTCGAGGTCGACCTCCTCGGCCGTCTCCCGGACCGCGGCCTGCTCCGGGGACTCGCCAGCCTCGATGCCGCCACCCGGGAAGGCCCAGAGCAGTTTGCCCTCGCGCTCCCTTCGCCTGATCATCAGGACGCGGCCGCCATCCGTAATGATCGCGGTGGAGATGCCCTGTTCAGTCGTTGTCTCGGTCACGTCAGTGCCTCCAGGGCTGCAAGTACGGGTGGATAAATCCGCTCGGTCGGGATGAACTTCGTCAGGCTGCTGATCGGAACCCAGGTGGCGTCGAGGTTCTCGAGAGGGTCGGCATTCCGTACCTCGCCAGCGAGGTATTCGCAGAACTCGTAGCTGGCCAGAACGCCGGTAGTGGGGTGGACTCTTGACCCCAGATGCTTGCGTACCGTGCAGTGGACTGCCGTCTCGGCGAGCGTCTCTTGCACTGCAACTGCACCGGAACTGCCGCCGGGCTTGACGACCCCGGCAGGGAAGCCCCACGACAGGGACTCTTCGCCACGCCGGCAGACGAGAAGGACTTCGGCATCGCGAGCCACGATCGCTATGGCCACCCTCAGGGCCTGCGCGTGGCTACTGGTCTCGGTACGCAGGAGCGCAGTGAATCGGTGGCGTTCAGCCTGAGTGACCTGTTCATGCAGCGTATCCAGGGCACGCTGCATCTCACGACGCGGGACCGTGGATGGCGAGGCATGCCATGCCGCCACCGTCCGGACCGCCACGCCTAACCGGCGCGCGAACTCCTCATTAGTGGCCCGCATGGCCTCCTGCAGAGCTGCCGCATGCCGGCCGCTCCACTGATCGACGACATCCACCGTCCGCCCCTCGCTCAATCGACTACGGGGTTGTGCACTGCCGCTGCGCGTATCCTGCGTCACCGCTGCACCGGGCGTTCATCGCCCGGACGGCGCCAGGTTGCTTGACTTGAGGCATGACCTCACCGCTCGCGGGCGATGGCTTCCGCTCGACTGCCACTGAAGCCGAGCAGGGTGCCAACCTGCGCCCAGCTCCGCCCCTCGTGGAGATCACGTACAACCTGTCGCTGGATCGCCAGGTAGCCCTGGTCCCCGGCGGCGAGCACGGCACGCTCAAGGCGCGCCGCTTCGAAGCGGGCGATGGGGTCTTTGATGGCGGCGACTGCGGCAGTGGCGTCCTCGATCGCGGCGGCGGTGGCGGTGGCTTCGGTCATGGACTCAGACTAAGCGGGCAGATGTCCGGTTTCAATGCCTGGTTGAGATCCGTAGCGGCGAGTCAACGGAAACGCTTGACAGCCCGTCACGCCAGACTTCAATATGGGGTTGAAGCGAACGGGGCTCCACCCCCGGACAGCTTCACAGTGCCGCTCCACCGGCACACCACAACGGAAAACAAGACGGCCCCAGCACCGGGACTCCACTCCCAGGCCAGGGCCTACCACGAGGCTCTCTGAAGGGTCCCCTCATGGATGACTACCAGCTTAACGGCACCGGTGTTCCCGCCGCTGCCCCCCTCACCGTCGACCGCCTGCTCTCGGCCCCGCTGCCGGAGCTGCTGGCGGAGTCCGGTGCCGAGATCATCGACTCGTCGATCCGTGACGCCGGCTTCTTCGGCGCGGCGGTCCAGAACCGTGACGGTCGGATCAGCCTCCACCTGCCGGCCGGTCGTAGCGACCGCGAGCGGGACACGATGGCTCGAGCCCTCGTCGGCCGACTCTTCGGCACCGACCTGAAGCCGCTTCCCGCCTCGCTCGAGGTCCGCACCTACGGCGGCGAGCAGTGAGCGCCCCCACGGTCGAGGCCACCGTCCCGGCCCCGTCCCGCCGTCTGATCGCGGCCGGCATCAAGCGCGGCTCGACCGGTTTCGCGGTCGAGTACCCGCAGATGTCCGCCGCCGACAAGGCCGCGCACGCCGCCGCCTCCTACGTCCGCCCGGCCCGCCCCGTGGCCCTGTCGGACGAGGAGCGCAAGGAACTGTCGGACAAGGTCCGCGAGGTCAACAAGCGCTCCGGCGGCCGGTGATGGCCCTCTACGCCGGCACCCTGCCGACCCGACTCCTCAACGACCAGCAGATCCGGCCCGGCTCGTACCGCAAGTGGAAGCACGTCGCGCGGGACTTCGGGAGCCGCAGCAAGGACCGCGAGATCATGGCGGGTCTGCTGGCGTCCCTCCCGACCGAGGGCCAGCGCAAGCCGATCCTGCTGGGCGTGGATGACCGCTCGCACTCCGTGTACGTGTCGGACGGGCATCACCGGGCGCTGGCTCTGATGCAGCTGGACGCGATCGAGTTCACGTTCCGCTGGTGCTGGATCCGCAGCTTCACCGTGGATCACCAGTCCGCACCGTTCCCGTACCACCTGCTGGGCCTGTAGGCCCACCCCTCTACTGCCGGGGCCGGCAGTCAATCCCCCTGCTGCTGGCCCCGGCGCCCCCTCCCTTTTCCTGCACCTCTGCCACGAGGAGATTCGCCATGCCCAAGATCACCAGTCGACACGGCAACACCTACGACACCGACGAGAGGTGCAACGGACGGCTTCTCACCCTGGCCATGAACCTCGACGACGGAGGCAGCGAGCAGGCGGCCGAGAAGGTGCTGAAGATCCGGGAGCAGCACATGAAGAAGGGCCGGAACTCCTGCCGAGATCGGCTCTGCTGTTACTCGGTCTAGGCAGCGCCGCCCCACCCCTCTACTGCCGGGGCCGGCAGTCCATCCCCCTGCTGTCGGCCCCGGCGCTCCACCTCCCCTTCCAGCACCACTGCCACGAGGAGATTCGTCATGCCCAAGCTCGCCCTCATCCCGTCCGACGGCCCGTCCGAGCAGCTCGCCGAGATCGAGGCGTCGGTCCGAGCCAGCGTCATCACCGACTTCCTGGCCGCCTTGCGGACCGGTAGCGCGCTCGACCGGTTCGCCGCCGAGTACCTGGCCGAGCGGATCGACGCCTCCACCCCGGACGGCCCGCGGCTCCGCGACGAGCTCGCCGCCCTCAGCCAGCCCGCCGCCGCCTGATGGTCACCCGCGACCAGGCGCTCGCCGCCGCCCGCCAGATCCTCGACGCCACCGTGGCCGACAAGGAAGCGGCCGACCGGAACGGCGGCGCCGTGCGCACCGACACCGCGCACGACGCGGCCGTCGACCTGGAACGCCTCGTCCGCGACACCCCCGACCACCGCTGACCCGGAAGGAGCCCGCCATGGGCTACCGCATCTCCCACGACGGCACCCAGTCGACCCTGTCCGCCCTCCAGATCGAGAACCTCGGCTCCGAGGTGAAGCGCGCCGCCGGCTTCACCGGCTGGACGACCCTGAAGCCGCTGTTCGCCCCGCGCCGCGACGGCTACGAGGAGATCGCCCCGGCGCAGGCGGTCAAGTACGGCAAGGCCCTCCTCAAGGTCGCCGACAAGCTCCCCGGCGGCTGGGACCGGATCGCCAGCCAGATCGGCCAGTCCGCCCTCCGCGCCGCGTCCGCCAACCAGCAGTGGGTGTGGTCCTGATGGGCAGCGTGTGGCGCGACGCCCGCAGCATCGCCGACCTCGGCCAGAACATGGCCGACTGGCTGGAGGGCCGTGTGCCCTCGTGGCCCGGATACCTCTCCGAAAAGTTCGGCGCGGAGGAGACGGACGGCGCCCGGCACCTGGTGCCGACGCTGACCGCCGCCAACCTGGCCGGCTTCGTGACCACTTGCTCCCAGCCCGGCGCCGACGAGGTCGTCGACGGCGTCCGTTGGCACCAGCGCGCCTGGGTCGAAGGCGTCGTTCACGACCGCAGCCAGCTCCTCGGTCGGCTCCTCAGTCTGCAGGGCCAGGGGTTCACCGTGGTCCGCGGCTGGCCGAAGCGCCAGATCGTCCTCACCGAGGTCGACGGCCGCCACTTGACCGCGATCGGCGGCTGGAAGATGCGCCGCAACGACATCCACACCACGTGGCGCGGCATCGGCCGGCAGGCCCTCCGAGAGCTCCGCGAGCACGGCGCCGTCCTCCACATCATCGACCCCGCCTGGGGACGCGACGACCGTCTCTGGCCCGCGCTGATGGGGGCAGTCCAGTGAGCGTCAGCTGGCTGATCGGCCTCACCCGCCTCCGGCTGCTGTTCATCTTCGCCGGGCTGGCCTGGTTCGCCGGACTGCAGATCCCGGCCGGCGCCCGAATCCTCGTCGGCATCCTCGCCATCACCGCCGTCGCCTTCGACGGAGTCCTCGACGACCAGCGCATCCGCACCACCGCCCAGACCAGCGCCATCCCGCCGCAGCGCACCCCCGCCTAACCCCCGAAAGGAATGATCGCCGTGAGCGGCACGTCGTTCACCGAGCAGTCCGCGAACGCGGAGAAGACCCGGATCGAGGCCCAGAGCGCTGCGGCCGACGCGGAAGCCGAGCGCCGGCGCCGGGAAGCCCTCGACGCCCCGAAGATCGCCGCCGCCAAGGCGCGGGCCGACGAGATCGAGCGCAACGCCCAGGCCGCCCGCGAGCAGGAAGAGAAGGAGCGGGCCGAAAAGCTCGCCGCCGACCAGGCCGAGCACCGCCGCAACCTTGCCGGGAAGAAGCTTGACACGCAGGCCGCCAAGGCCGTGAAGTACTTCGCGATCGTCTGCTTCCTTGTCGCCCTGCCGCTCCAGATCCGCGCCTTTTGGGACCCCGAGCGCCCCTGGAACGCCGCCCTGCCGATCATGCTGGAGTCGGCGGCCTGGGTGACGCTGCGCCTCGTCGAGGCGGCCATCGCGAACCGGCGGGTCGTCTGGCCCTACCTGGCCGCCACCGCCCTGTTCGCATCGATCGCGGCGGGTATCAACGTCACCGACGGCGCCCTGCACCCGGAGATCGGGATCGTCTTCGGTCTCGTCGGCGGTCTCGCCTCGCTCGCCGGCCCCGGCGTGTGGACGATCCACAAGTTCGGCGACCGGGCCAAGCACGCCAGGGCCACCCGCGCCGAACGAAAGACCGCCGAGGCTGAGGCCAAGAAGGCGGAGGCCGAACTCGCCGCGAAGCGGGTCGAAGCCGAGTCGAAGCGGCAGATCGAGGCCGACCGTCGCGCCGCCCACGAGGCGAAGCTCGCCGCCGACCAGGCGGCCGCGGACGCCGCGCTCGCCGCCCAGGACGAGCAGCGCCGCTCCCGCTACCCGGAAGCGTGGGAGCAGTACGAGCGGATCCTCGCCGCCCACCCGCTCGGCACGATCAGCCGCGACCGCGCCTGGGACGAAGCCCGCCGCGCCGCCGCCCACCCGGACGTGTACAGCCGCTACCAGATCCTCGCCCTCAACGCCCCCGCCAACGCGAAGGCATCGGACCTGTGGGCCGAGGCGTGGAGGTCGGTGAAGGGCCTTCCACTGGGCCAGACGATCGAGACGCTCGCCACTGAACTCGCCGCCCGCGAATACGTCGAGCAGGTCGTCGCAGAGCACCTCGACACGGCCGGACACCTTGCCGTCGAGGAGCTCATCGCAGACATCTTCGGTCGCGGCGGAGAGGGCGGCGGGACACCCGCGAAGGCCGCCCCGAAGAGGCCGTCCGGCGGCCCCGTCGAGGGCGCTGCAGGCCAAGCGAGTATTGGGCAGAACGGCTCTCAGGCGCCTCGCTACAAGGACTCCGTGGAGCCCCTTGCAGCCGCCGACTTGGAAGCCGCACGCAAGCTCCACGACGCCGCCCCGGCCGCGTTCTCCACGCCCGCCGTCGCCAAGCTTCTCGGCCGCGGCAGCAACTACGCGAAGCGTGTTCGCGACGCGGTCCGAGACACCGTCCAGTCCGAGCAGAGCTGAGGACCACGACCATGACCACCGCAGCCCACACCCAGCAGGACGCCGAGCGGCCGACGCTCACCCTCGTCAAAGACAACGCCGGCCAGCCCGTCGAGGGCACGGTCGTCGAGCACCAGGGCAGCGCCGTCGCCACCCGGCCCGCGTGGCTGACCGCCGCCCAGGACCACGTCCTCGCCAACCGCATGTACGCCCCGTGGGTGGCTCGCGGCTACTGGAGGCTCGCCAGCCGCTGGTTCGCCGGCCTCCGCGACGACTACCCGCAGATGATCCGCACCGCCAAGGCCGACCGGAAGAACGCCGACGGCGACTCCGCCGCGGAAGCAAAGGCCCACGCCCTCGTTCAGGACCGCCGCGCCGCCTACCGCAAGCACCGCCTCTTCTACAGCCTCAAGACCGGCGGCTGGGCCACCGCCGCCGGAACCAGCGTCACCGTCACCACCCTCGGCGCCCCCCTCCTCGACGTCCCACTCGCCCTCGCCGCCCTCGGCCTCGGCGCCTGGCATGGCCGGCCCGAGAAGACGGCCATCGACAACGGACAGCCGCTCTTCGCGCAGAGCGCCGAAGCAGGCGTGCAGCCCCGCAGCGCCAGCAGCGAAGAACTGATCACAGCCCTCGTCAACGCAAAGATCATCGCCGAGGCCCAGCGCGACGAGACCCGGGTCGTCGGAGACATCCGCCCCGACGGCCCCGGCTGGTCCGCCACCATCGAACTGCCCCGCGGTATGGAAGCCACCGACGCCATCGCCAAGCTCGGCGACCTCGCCTCCAGCCTCCGCATCAAGAAGCAGCGCATCGAGATCAAGGCCGACACCTCGGCAGAAGGTCACGAAGGACGCTTCACCATGTGGGTCGCCAGCTCCGACAACCCCTACAGCGGCCCCAAGGTCTACAGCCAGCTCATCCAGGCCGGGCAGTGGGACTTCTGGGAGCACGGCGTACCCCTCGGCCTCGACGCCCGCGGGACGCGCGTCTCCCTCCCGCTGCTGTGGTCATCCCTGCTCATCGGCGGCCTCCAGGACTACGGCAAGTCCTACCTCGCCCGCCTGGTAGCCGCGGCCGCAGCCCTCGACCCCACCGTCCGGATCGTCCTCATCTCCGGCAAGGTCAGCCCCGACTGGCTGCCCCTGGAAGAGATCGCCCACAAGTACGTCGTTGGAGCCGACCCCGACGCTGTACGGAAGGTCCTCGACGTCCTCGAAGAGACGATCACCGACATGCAGGGCGTCGGTGCCGAGCTGACCCGCCTGTACCGCGAAGAGCCCGCCAGGTGCCCCGAAGGCAAGCTCACGAAGGAACTGACCCAGCGCCCCGGCCTGGGCCCCACCCTCGTCATCGTCGAAGAGCTCCAGGAACTCCTCGACGCAGCGGCCCTCATGAAGGTGAAGACCAGCGACGACGAGGACGGTGAAGGCGCTCGTTCCAGGCCCGCTAAGGAAGTCATGGTCGAGTCGATGGCGCGGTTCGTGCGCGTCGCCCGGTTCGCCGGCGGCATGGGGATGTTCATCACCCAGCGGCCCGACTCCAACTCTGTGCCCACCGCGCTGCGCGAAGTATGCGTCAAGCGAGCTTCCTTCCGAGTGAAGGGCGACACAAGCGCCAAGATGGTCCTCGGCAACGACGCCGTCATGAACGGCGCCGCCCCTCACCTCCTGACCGAAGCCTCCAAGGGCGTCTTCGTCCTCGACCAAGGCGCCGAGGAAGGGCACAGCACCCAGCGCGGCGACGTCATCGACCTGCCCGAGTTCCTCGCCATCTGCAAGCGCGGCCGGCAGCTCCGTACCGACGCCGGAACACTGACCGGGTACGCCGCCCAGCGGGGAAAGCCGATCGAGGTGCCGCCCGAGGTCCAGCTCGTCACCGCCGCGGTCAGGGTCATGCGTGAGGCCGGCGTCGATCGTATGCGGACGGAAGACCTCGCGAAGGAGCTGGGCCTGGAAGCAGGCAAGCTGCGCGACCTCATGGAGAAGGCGGGCGCCGGCAAGCCCGGTGGGCTGGGGGAGATGCCCGGCGCGAAGAACCCCCGCGGCTACAAGCTCGACACGCTCCAGGCCCTCGTTCCCCGCCCGTAATGCCCTGATCGTCCCCCTGCTCGGACCTGCTCGTCCCTGCTAAGCCGCAGGTCAGAGCCTGCTCGGCCCCTGATCGACGCCGAGCAGCCAGCCGCTCGCGAGCAGCCCCCGAGCACCCCACCGAGCAGCCCTGACCTGCGCTTTAGCGGCACCGCCATGCCATCGAGCACCCGAAATCACCCGATACGTCCCGCGCCTGGAAGGAGACCCGGACATGCCCCTGAAGCCCCACTACCAGCCCACCCGAGCCGACGCCGCAGACCTCGCCCGCGACGCCAAACCCGGCGACCGGCTCTACGCCATCAACGGCGAGTACATCGTCACCGACGCCATTAGCCCCGTCTTCGGCAGCCATCTGGTCCGCCCCGCCGACGTACCCACCGGGCCCGGCTCCATCACCCTCGCCCAACTCCTCGCCCACTCCGGCGGCATCTTCACCCAGCCCCTCAACCAGGCCTGACCCAACTCCCGAAAGGACCCCGACATGAGCCTCAAGTCCTCCTACCAGGCCACCCGCGGCGGCGAGAAGAACTTCCTTCGCGACATCAAGCCCGGCGACCAGCTCTTCGTCGTCAACGAGCACTCCGACCGCGGCAAGACCTACAGCGAGTGGGTCGTCACCAACACCCACAGCTTCATGGGCTACCGCGAGGTCAAGTCGCCCTCCCACGGCGGAGTCATGACCGCCCAGAGCCTCCTCCGCAAGGAGCGCGAAGTCCTCACCCAGCGCCCCAGCCACCTGCCCAACCGCGGCGCCAGGGACTCCCACGACGCGTACACCGAGGACGCCCAGCGCGCCGCCAAGCTCGTCGGCGACCTCCACGCCATGGAAGCGTCCGACGCCCTCTCCGACCACTACCGCAGCCTCACCCGCCGCTGATCTGACGGCTGCCTGTCCGCCCCCGAAGCCGCCACGGCCCGGGGACGGGCAGGGAGCCGGGACAGACCCGGACCACCCAACACGCAAGGAGACACCAATGTCCGAGCCCACCCGCCCCGGCAACCTGATCGCCCGCTACCGCAGCGCTGGCCACTCCTACGTCGACGTACTCGATCAGGCCGCGACCACGGTCCAGCTCGCCACCTGGGCCTGCCACGGATGCAAGAACCAGGGACCCCGGATGGACCACGCCTCCGCCCAGAAGGAAGCCAGCAACCACTCGTCGCGATGCCGCGCGATGCACCTCGGCTGACCCCTCACACGTCAACGGGGCGCTCCCACCGGCCTGGACAGCACCGGGAGCGCCCCACCCCACCCGCACGCCTAGGGCCTGTTGCGAAAGTGGATCTTGATCGCCGATGATCACATCTTGTGGGACGTGGGGATCTGACGAATGCGCAGTGGGCCCGGCTTGAG
>NZ_JBEOVO010000052.1:0-30712 GCF_040295605.1 Streptomyces sp. NPDC002773 | reverse complement strand
CGTCCCACCGTTGCCCCCTGCATCGCGGTCGTACCCAGAGTAGCGACGGAGGCGTGCGGAACTGCTTCCTCAGCCGCTTTCGCAACAGGCCCTAGACCGCACAGGAGGACTACGAGATGAGCGAGACCGCCACCCTCACGGCAACCCCGAACGAAACGCTCGCCATCGACGCGGCCGCGCTCATCGCCGACATCGAGGCCTACCTCGCCCAGCACGCCCCGCGCACCGCCCACCCGCTCGTCACCAAGACCACTGCCGAACTCGTCGCCGAAGCGCTCCAGGCGCCGTCCGTCGAGTCCGAGCAGGAGGCGCCCGAACTGGTAGCCCCCGCGCGCTGGTGGCGGATCCTCCCCGACTGGGCGCTCGCCATCACCCCCGCCCGCCGACTCCACGGCGCCGGCCGCGACATCACCGTCACCCAGCACCTCGAACTCACCGCCCTCGTCCTCCAGCAGTACGGCCACCACCGCGGCGCGCTCCGGTCACGTGGGGGAGCCCGCTGCATCCTCGGCGCGCAGGCCGTCCTCTATCGGCTCGGATACGGCGACGAGAACACCGCCAAGGCCGCCGGGCAGCAGCTGCAGAACGCGCTCCGCCGCCGCGGCATCGACGAGCCCTACCACCGGTGGAACGACCGGACCGGGCGCACCCTCGACGACGCCCTCCACCTCATCCGAGAAGCCATCAAGGAGAACCAGTGACCGACACCGACGACTTCGACTGGGACGCTGTCGAGTCCGCCAGCTTCGCCCTGGAGTGGGGCGACCTCGACGGTTCCGAGGAAAGAGAGGAGCAGCCCGACGAGGCCACGCTGTCAGCGGGTTAGGGCACGATCCACCTTGCGGCGACTCACCTGAATCGAGGCATCGATGGAAGACAGAAGGCCGTTCGTACCCGCAGGCATCAAGAACACCCGTGCAGGCACACGTCCCAGCGTCGCCCCTCTCCTTGCAATGGTCGACACGGAGGACCCGGCCTTCTCGTTCATCGCCATAGAACTGAAAACAATGGCCAGCGCTGGGGTGGCTCTTGACCAGGCGTCGATCGACATCGCAATCAAGGTAGGCCGGGCCAAACACGAAGAGGCCACGCGCCGTCGGCGTACCGCACCTGACCGCGTTGAGATCGTGTATTACATCCGGCGCTCAGATCTCGTGAAGATCGGTACTACGTGTGATCCGGCAAACCGCATGAAGGCACTCATGCCCGACGAGATTCTCGCCTTTGAGCCCGGCGGCCGGGAAGTGGAGCAGCGGAGACACCGTCAATTCCACCCCGAGCGGGTCGCCAGGAGAGGCGAGTACTTTCGCCTGTCGTCCAGGCTTCAACGTCACATAGACGCCACGCGCAAGACCCACGGGGAACCCCACGAAGACTGGACGACGATGGCCACCCTAGGACGACAGTTCCGGCGCGGCCGCGAGATTGTCCAGCTACCCGACCCCGTCAGCGGCGAGCTCCTCACGAACACAGAAGCAACCAAGCGCTTCGGGATGGGTTCCTCCACCGTCAGCCACTGGGTACGGCGCGGGCGAATCGTAGCCGCTGGCACGAACGAGAAAGGCAGGCCCGTGTACCACCTCGAACACCTGGAATACCTCATCAAGCGCGGTCGAGAGTGGTCCAGGTGGCACCGCTAGACCCGCCCTTGCCTGTCTAGGTAAATCCGTGTCACACTGCCCCCATCCGGATACCAGTGTGTCCGCAGCTACTTTAAGCCCCCAGCTTCCGCCGGGGGCTTTCTGCGTGTCAGGGGGCGCGATGGAGCCAGCCGACCTTTACCCCGAAGACCTTGTCTACGCCCACGAGGCATCCGCCGTCACCGGCGTTCCCGAGCCCGTCATTCGGCAGTGGGCATCACGAGGGAAGATCGCCCGCTACAAGGGCGACCCCCGGCGATACTCCGGACAAGGGCACGAGTACAAGACCATGTACGCGCTCCCCGAGATAAAGGGGCAGGCCGCCAGCTATCGGCCGCGCTTCGGCGCCCGCGCCGCATAGGTCACGAAACGGAGACACCGCCTCCAACTCCCACAGTTCAGAGCAACGATGAGACCTCTCATCACGCAACGTCCTGGGGGGACCATGCGACGCACTGCCATCGCCGCCACCACCGCGGCCCTCTGCCTCACCCTCGCCGCCTGCAACGCCGCCGAGCCCGAGGTCAACACCAAGCCCAACCCGCAGCCCAGCAAGACGGCCGCAGAGAAGGCGCCCGAGACAACCAAGGCGCCGGCCCCGAAGGATGCCACCATCGGCGACACCCTCACCCTCAAGGGCTTCGAAGACGGACAGCAGATCGATGTCACCCTCACGAAGACATCCGACCCGGCCACGCCGAAGGACGAGTTCTTCCGGCCCGAAGACGGCAACCGCTGGATCGGCGTCCAGGTTCAGATCGTCAACAGCGGCACGGCCGTCTACGACGACAGCCCCACGAACGGCATGAAGGTCGCCGACAGCGAGGGGCAGTGGTTCAACGGCGTCATCGCCGACATCAAGGCTGGTCCGTCCATGGCGGCCGGCGTCACGCTGAAGCCCGGCGCCAAAGCCCTCGGATGGGCCGTCTTCGAAGTCCCCAAGAACTCGAAGGTCGCCTCCGTTCAGTTCGGCATGAACAGCGGCTTCTCCGACCAGACAGGCGAGTGGAAGCTCAAGTAGACGGACGCCGGGAGGTGCGATGACGCCTCCCGGCACCGCCCAGAACTCTCCGCGCCCGACGACCGAAGGGCGCCAGATGGACGACCTGCTCATGATCGTGCCCACCCGCGGCCGACCCGACAGCGTCCCCGCCATCATGCAGGCCTGGGACGAGACCGGCGCCACCGCAGACATCCTCTTCGCCGTCGACACCGACGACCCCGAACTCGCTGCGTACAAGAAGCTCCAGGCCTCACTCAAGGGCGACCCGCGGGTCCGTTTCACGTTCGGCAAGCGGCGTCGTCTCGTCGGCACCCTCAACCAGCAGGCCTCCAAGGCGGCGAAGAGCTACCGGTTCCTCGCCTTCATGGGCGACGACCACCGGCCTCGCTCTCACGGCTGGGACGCCCGCTTCCGCGAATGCCTGTCCGGCGGCCCCGGCATCGTCTACGGCAACGACTTGTTGCAGGGCGAGAAGATGGCTACCGCCGTCGCCATGACGTCCGACATCGTCACCACCCTCGGCTACATGGCGCCGCCCACGTTCGTGCACCTCTGCGTCGACCTCGTATGGCTCGACTGGGGCCGCGGCATGGAACGCATCACCTACCTCCACGACCTCATCCTCGAACACCTCCACCCCGCGGCCGGGAAAGCCGCCACGGACGCCGTGTACGAGGAATGCAACAGCAGCGAGCAGGTCGGCGCAGACGGCGCCGCCTACTACGCCTACCGCGACGAGGGCGGACTCGAAGCCGACCTGGCCAAACTCCGGAAGCTCGTCGAGGAGGCGTGATGCAGGTCCTCCTCACCGGACATCGCGGCTTCATCGGCAGGCACCTGCACGCTGCGATGGAGGCTCGCGGTTGGGACGTTCACGGGGTCGAGCTTGAGCGTCTGCACTCTGACGCACTCGACCTCTTCCGCTACAGCACCGACGTCTACGACCTCGCTATCCACTGTGCTGCGATCGTCGGCGGCCGGGCCAGCATCGACGGCTCCCCGCTCGGCGTCGCCACCAACCTGGCGCTCGACTCCTGGTACATGCGGTGGCTCGCCCGCAGCCACGTCCCCCGCGCGGTCTACTTCAGCTCCTCCGCCGCCTACCCAGTCGCTCTCCAGCAGCCCGGCCCGATCCGGCGCCTCGTCGAGACCGACATCGACTACGAGCAGCCCGGCCAGCCCGACGCCACCTACGGTCTGGTCAAGCTCACCGGCGAACAGCTCTGCCAGTACGCCGAAGCCGAAGGCACCCGCATGACGATCCTGCGGCCGTTCTCCGGATACGGCGAAGATCAGGACGACTGCTACCCCTTCCCTGCGTTCATCCGGCGGGCCCGCGAGCGGCAGGACCCCTTCGAGATCTGGGGCGACGGCAGCAGCACCCGTGACTGGATCCACATCGACGACATCGTGGCCGCCACCCTCAAGGCGGTCGATGAAGGCGTGCAGGGCCCGGTCAACCTCGGCACCGGCAGGGCCACGAGCTTCGACCAGCTGGCCGGCCTCATCACCGAGGCGGCCGGCTACCAGCCCGAGCTGAAGCACCTGCCGTCCGCACCGCAGGGTGTCCACCACAGGGTGTGCGACCCCAGCCGCATGCTCGACTTCCACCTGCCCCGCGTCACCCTCGAAGAGGGCATTGCGCGGGCGCTCGCAGCATGAGCGGCGGCTGGAAGGGATCGAACCGGGTCAAGCGCCTCCCGCCGAACTGGCGCCGCATCCGCGCCCAGATCCTCGCCCGAGATCCGATCTGCAAGATCTGCGACGTGCGCCCCTCTCGGTTCTGCGACCACATCGTGGCCAAGGCCGACGACCACAGCGACACAGGACTCCAAGGCGTCTGCGGCCCATGCCACGACCAGAAGTCCAGCGCCGAAGGGAACGCTGCGCAGAAGGCCAACCCCAGACCAGGGCGGTCCCGTCCGCCCGAGCGGCACCCCGGGATGAGGTGACCGTGCCGGCGTACCTCGTCCAGCATCCAGCCGAACAGCGACGTGAGGACATCCTCATCGAGGACACCAAGCTGACGCTCACCTTCGCCGCCGGATGGGCCGTATTCACCGACACCCAGGGCGTCTGCCTCGCCATACCAGCGGGCCAAGGCGCACACATCCAACGCGTGGACAGTGCAGAGGAACCGACCGATGCGCAAGGCGAGTGAGCCACGCCGGGCCAGCAGGGCAGCGGCCCCAGGGGATGGGCAAGGGGGAACGGTGGCCGAGGTAGGTGCAGTGCACGTCCAGTGTCCCGAGTGCGGAGTCGTCGTACCGATCACCGTGGAGGCCAGGAGCACGACGAGTCGAGGCAACGTCCTCCAGCTCGTGCTCGACCCTGACTACACCGACGTCTGGGCCCACAGCTGGACTCACCTGATCGTCTAGGTCGGCCCTGGCGGAGGCTCGGCCGACCGCATCCCTGGGGGGATACCCCCCTCCCCGGCTCTTGGCTTATCGGGGCCGTATAGCACCTGACATCCCGCCCGGGTTTCCAAGGCGGCCGGCGGGTCCTGGCGGCCCGCCACTTGATCAACTGGCGCCGCCCTGGAGGCGGGGCCTCTTCGCACCGAGACCCTGGAGGTCGACATGGGTGCACGTGGACCCATAGGCAAGCGCTCCGAGGAGCGTATGGGGCACCGCTCCAAGGAGGAGAAGGACTCGATCACGAAGGCTCCGTCGGAGCCGCCGGCCGAACTTCCCGACCTGCCGGAGCCGGATGCCCTGTGGCATCCGATCGCCACCGACTGGTACCTGTCTCTGCGAGATTCGGGCCAGGCCGCTTTCTACCAGCCGTCTGACTGGGCGATGGCCCGGTACGCGGCCGAGCTAATGTCTCGCGGCTTGTCCGAGGACCGCCCACCGAACGGGCAGTACGTTGCGGCCCTGAACTCGGTGATGTCCAGCCTGCTGACGACTGAGGGCGACCGGCGGCGGGTCCGGATTGAGCTGGAGCGGAAGCAGGCCGTCAAGGTGGTCCCGGCGTCCGTGACCGCGATCGCCGACTACCGCTCTTCGATCGGTGGCTGACGGCGAAGTCCCCGAGATCGTTACGCCCTTCACGATCGGCCCGACGTGGCGGCGCAGGGAGGACGGCAAGTTCGTCCTCCCTGAGTACACGCTCGGCTGGCAGGCTCTGGCCTGGACCGCGACGTACCTGCAGCATCACGTCGGCGCACCGTGGCGGTATACGGCCGAGCAGGCTCGCCTGACGTTGTGGTGGTACGCCATGGACCCGGCTACGAACCGGTTCCTGTGGCGTGACGGGGTGATCCAGCGACTGAAGGGCTGGGGCAAGGACCCGCTGATTGCCACCTGGTCGGCCTTCGAGTTTGTCGGCCCGTGCCGCTTCGGGCAAGTCGCGGATGAGGGCAACGAGTGGGGCGTCCCTCCCGGGCAGCCTCTCGGCCAGCAGCATCCAGCGGCCTGGGTGCAGATCGCGGCCGTCAGCCAGGACCAGACGAGGAACACGATGACGCTGTTCCCGTCGATCCTGACGAAGCGGGCGATCGAGGAGTACCGGATCGACCTCGGCAAGGAGATCATCTACGCCGACAAGGGCCGGGCCCGGATCGAGGCAGTCACGAGCTCGCCCCGCGCGCTCGAGGGCGGGCGGCCTACGGCAGTGAACCTGGGGGAGACCCACCACTGGCTGGAGTCGAACCAGGGGCACGAGATGGCCGCGGTCATCGAGCGCAATGCGACCAAGTCGGCGGACGGGCAGTCCCGGACGCTGGCGAACACCAACGCCTACGAGCCCGGCGAGGACAGTGTCGCCGAGCGCACGCGTGAGGCTTTTGAGTCTGCGGAGGCGGGCCGCGCCGCCGAGGTCGGCCTGTTCTACGACAGCCTGGAGGCGCCGGCCGAGGCGAAGCTGACCGAGGAGTGGATCGAGCCGACCCTGCGCGCGGTCCGCGGCGACTCGATCTGGCTGGACCTTGAGCGGTTGAAGGCGTCCATCCTCGACGTCCGCAACCCGCCGAGCAGGTCGCGCCGGTTCTGGTTCAACCAGATCACTGCCTCTGAAGACGCCTACCTTGCGCCCTACGAGTGGAACGCCTGCCCGCACGAGGACATTGAGCTGCAGGATGGTGACGAGATCGTCCTGTTCTTCGACGGCTCCAAGAGCGACGACGCCACAGGCCTGGTCGCCTGCCGCCTGTCCGATGGGCACGTCCACACGCTCGGCGTCTGGCAGAAGCCGCCGAACTGGCCTGATGGCGTGCCTTGGCGGGTGCCGCGTGAGGAGGTCGACGGGGTGGTGGACCTGACGTTCGCCACCTACAAGCCGATCGCCTTCTTTGCCGACCCGGGCTCCGGCTTCGACGAGGCGGATGGCGAGCGGTACTGGGACGGCTATATCGACGCTTGGGCCC
Organism: Streptomyces sp. NPDC002773; assembly: GCF_040295605.1. Classification (NCBI taxonomy): domain Bacteria; kingdom Bacillati; phylum Actinomycetota; class Actinomycetes; order Kitasatosporales; family Streptomycetaceae; genus Streptomyces; species Streptomyces sp. NPDC002773. The sequence goes on along the minus strand of NZ_JBEOVO010000052.1, from coordinate 23,700 downwards.
AGCGGTACGGCAGGAGGCTCAAGCTGAAGGCGGTCGCCTCCGGCCACGGCCAGCACGCGGTCATGTGGGACATGCGCGACCGGCGACGTCAGCAAGCCTTCACTGAGGCCGTCGACCGCTTTTACCGCGACGTCCTCGAACGTCAGCTCACCCATGACGGCCACAAGGTGCTCCGGCAGCACGTCGCCAATGCGCGCCGTCGCACGAACGCCTGGGGCTACACGATCGGCAAGGAGCACCGTGAGTCGGCCCGGAAGGTCGACTTGGCGGTGTGCGCGATCGGCGCACGGATGCTGCGCCGGATGGTTATGAACAGCCCGGCGTGGGCGAAGCGCTCGACGGCGCGCGGCAAGGGAAGGGTGGTGGTGCTGCGGTGACGATCCCCACCCTGCCTCTTGTGGGCCTCTCGGACGACGAGCTGCAAATCCTTACGATGCTGCGGTCGGACCTGCTGAACCAGCGATTCAAGCTGCAGCTTCTGGATGCCTATTTCAACGGCGAGCAGCTGGTCCAGGATCTCGGAATTTCGATCCCACCGCAGCTCAAGGGTCTGCATACGGTGATCGGCTGGCCGAGGACCGGTGTGGAGTCGTTGGAGGAGCGCCTGGATCTGGAGGCGTTCCGTTGGGCCGACGGTTCGGATTCATCCGAGCTGGAGGAGATCGCCGAGGCCAACGACTTGTTCGACGAGTCGAGTCTGGCGCATCTCGATGCGCTGACCTATGGCCGCGAGTATGTGACGGTCGGCTCGCCGGACGACCCAGATCTTCCACCGCTGATCACTTACGAGTCGCCGCTCGACATGACGCTCAGTTGGGATGCCCGGCTGAGGATTCCGCGGTTCGCGCTGAGGGAGTCGTTGGACCGGTTCGACTTCGGTCTGGCGCCCGAGGAGCAGCTGATCAGCCTCTACATGCCGAACGAGACGATCTTCGCGGTTGAGGTGGACGGCGGATGGAAGGTCATCGACCGCGATCAGCACCGGCTGGGGGTGCCGCCGGTGCTGCGGATGGCGAACCGTCAGCGCACCGCGGACCGAGTCGGCAAGAGTGAGATCACTCCGGAAGTCATGTCCATCACGGACGCGGCCTGCCGGCGGCTGATGGGCATCGAGGTTGGCGCAGAGTTCTTCCAGGCTCCTCAGCGGTACTTGCTGGGCGTCTCGGAGTCGGCGTTCCAGGATGCCGAGGGGAATGCGCGGACTGCGTGGGAGACGTACATCGGCCGCGTGTTGGCGCTGGAACGGGACGAGGACGGCAATGTGCCGGAGGTGGGCCAGTTCGCTGCTCACGACCCCAGCGGCCAGACGAAGATCATCGATCTGTATGCGCGGATTATGGCGTCGCAGCTCTCGGTCGCCCCGCACGTCCTGGGCTACAGCAGTGACAATCCGGCATCTGCGGACGCGATCCGCTACGCCGACAACCGGCAGATCAAGAAGGCCGAACGCCGCATCCGGAGGTTCAGTGCGACTCATCGGGATTCGATGCGGCTCGCCCTGTGGTTCCGGAACGGGGAGCCGCCGCCGAAGGAGCGCCGCATTGAGTGCGTGTGGCGCAATCCTGCGACGCCGACGCTGGCGGCCCAGACCGACGCCACGGTCAAGCTGGTTCAGCAGGGCATCATCCCTGCCGACTCGGACGTGGCTCTGGAGATGGCCGGTCTGACCGAAGACCAGCGGAGGCGAGTTCGAGCGGACCGGCGGCGTACCCAGGGACGGCAGCTCCTCTCATCACTGATGAGTGGCCCCGAAGCGGACCCGGAGGCCGCAGATGGCGGCGAGGGTCTCTGATGCCGGCACGGCGGCCGCTACGCAACGTCGGGCGCAGACGGCGCTGACTCGCAGCCTGGTCCGGGACATGCGGGGGCTGAGGCGGATCATCATCCCGTCTCGGCTGCAGGCCACGGTACCGGTCTGGATCACTGCGGTCGGGGCCCTGGTCGATCGTTACGGGGCCGCATCGTCGGCGCTGTCGGCGGACTACTACGACGCGGCCCGGATCGCGGCGCGGGTGACCGGCTCGTTCACCGTGCCGCTGGCCCAGCCGCCTCCGGAGGAGCAGGTCGAGAGCGGTCTGCGCTGGGCCACGAAGGATCTGTGGCCTCGGGACCCGGATGATCCGGACACGACCGAAGCGCAGCTCCAACCGATGGATGTGCGCTTGGACCAGGCCGAGAAGAAGGCCGAGGGAGCTGCCCAGAAGCTGGTCATCGACCAGGGGCGTGGCACCGTCCAGGAGGCGGTTCGCCGCGACCGGCAGGCCACGGCCTGGGCCCGATCCGCGGCCCTAGGCGCCTGCCACTTCTGCAAGGCGCTCGCCATCCGCGGCGCCGTCTACAAGCAGGACACAGCGGACTTCCGGGCCCACGACAACTGCCATTGCGGTGTGGTCCCGGTTTTCAAGGGGCAGCGCTTCGAGCTGTCCGATCACGCACGCGAGTGGGAACGGCTGTACCGCGAGTTTGCGGCGCCTCACTCGGGCGATCAGCTGAGGCGGTTCCGCCTCGCGCTCGCCGAACACGGGCATCTGCCCGGCCTGTAACCCCCTGGCTGCCCTGGAGGTGGCCTTTCTCAGCCCCAGGAGGGCGACATCGCTATGCCCGAAGAGCCCGAGACCGAGCAGGTCGACCAGCAGCCGCACGAGCCGGAGGCCGCCCAGGAGGCGGACGGCAAGGACCCCTGGTCCGATCCGGCAGCCGCGCGCAAGGAGATCGAGAAGCTCCGCCGGGAGGCGGCCGGCCATCGCACGAAGGTGCGCGAGCTGGAGCCTCTGGCCGCCAAGGCGAAGGAGCTGGAGGACGCGCAGAAGACGGAGGCCGAGCGGCTTGCTGAGCAGCTCGCCGCCGAGCGGGAGCGCGCCACCAGCGCGACGCGCACAGCGGTTACGGCCAAGGTCGAAGCCCTCGCGGCGAACACCTTCGCAGACCCGACGGACGCCGCCGGAGCGCTGAACCCGACGGACTACGTCGACGACTCCGGCGCGATCGACACTGACCGCATCAAGGCCGACCTCGCCGACCTACTCCAGCGCAAGCCGCACTGGGCGAAGGCCCTCGAGGGGCCGCGCCGCCCGGCGCCGGACCGCACGCAGGGCTCGTCAGGCAACGGCAACCGAACCCCCATGAAGCCCGAGGACGAGTTCGCCAACTGGCTCGGCAACGCCCTCGGCCAGACACGCTGAGAAAGGTAGGCCTCCATGGCCATCAAGCTGTCGGATGTCAATCCGACTTTCCTCCCCAAGACCCTCATCGGACCGATCTTCGAGAAGAGCGTCGAGCAGTCCGCCGTTATGAGTCTGGCGCGGCGCGTTCCGCTGTCGATGACGGCGAACACTGCGGTGCCGGTTCCGCTGGATGTGCCGACCGCAGACTGGGTGTCCGAGGGCGGCCGGAAGCCGGTCTCCTCCGGCGGTGTCTCTATCAAGGAGATGTCCGGCAAGAAGATCGCCGTGCTCATCCCGGTCAGCATGGAGGTGGCGAACTCCAACGCGGCCGGTCTGTTCACGCAGCTGCAGAGCGACCTGCCGACGGCCTTCGCGCGGGCCTTCGACCGGGCGGCGATCCATGGCAAGACCATGTCCGGCGCCAACGGCCCGTTCGGCGACTTCCTCGCCGACACCTCCAAGTCGGTCGCCCTGGGCACCACGGCGCAGAACCAGGGCGGCATCTGGGGTGACTTCGTCGCCGGCATGGGCGAGGTCGTCGACGACAACTGGGACTACACCGGCACGGTCGCGGACCACCGGCTGAAGATGCGGCTCCTCGGGGCGACGGACACCACCGGCCGGCCCATCCTCATCGACACCACCCAGCCGGGCACGGGTGCCGCGCTCGCGGGCACGCTGGTCGGTGAGCCGATCGCCTACTCGCGCTCGGTGTCGGGCAAGCTGCGCCGCCAGTCCACCAGCGTGGACTCGGGCCTGCGGGCGATCGGCGGCGACTGGTCCCAGACGGCTTACGGTGTCGGCATGGATATCTCCGTGCGGGTGTCCCGTGAGGCGACGTACTTCGACGAGAACGGCGACCCGGTGTCGGCCTTCCAGTCGAACTTGGTTCTCCTCCTCGCCGAGGCCTACTACGGTTTCGTCGTCGGCGACACCGAGGCGTTCGTGAAGTTCACCGGCACCCCTTCGGGCACCTGATGGGCAGGGCTGTCCCGGCTTCCGCGCCGGGCGGGACGGCCAGGCCCCTGTCCATCGCGGCTCGCGTCCACCTCATGCCGCCGCAGCACAATGCCGGGGCCGAGCACATGCTCGTCTCGATGCTGCGTCCGCTCGTGGAACGCGGCCACGACGTACAGGTGTGGCTGTCCAGGTACGGGAAGGCGAGCGAGCCCTACGACTACCGGGGCATTCGCGTGGTGCCGCTGGAGGCACGTTTGGACTTCTCGACGGCGGTCCGTCGGGCTGACGTGCTGCTGTCGCATCTGGAGTGCGTACCGTCGACGGCGGCGCTCGCGCGGGGCTACGGCAAGCCGTTGGGCGTGATCTGCCACAACACGCACCGGCCGACGTTCCGCGACATGGCCGCGGGAGGTACCGCGCTTGCGGTCTACAACTCCCGGTGGATGGCCGCGGAGGCGGAGCTGTTCTTCGCCGAGTACCCGAAGGCGGTACGGCCGGCCGGGTCGCTGATTGTGCGGCCTCCGGTGTACGCCGACGAGTACACGACGAAGCCCGGCAAGGCCGTCACGTTGATCAACTGCAATCCGGAGAAGGGCGGCCACGTCCTCGAGGCACTCGCCCGGCAGATGCCAGAGCAGAAGTTCCTCGCCGTCAGAGGAGCCTACGGAGAGCAGATCCTCCCGGACCTGCCGAACGTCGAGGTTGTCGAGCATGTCGACGGTCAGCAGATGCGCGAGCAGGTGTATGCCCGTACCCGGGTGCTACTAATGCCGTCGTCCTATGAGTCCTGGGGGCGCGCCGGTGTCGAAGCCTTGGCAAGCGGCATTCCCGTCGTTGCCCACCCCACCCCGGGGCTGTGCGAGTCCCTGGGCGAGGGCGGGATCTTCGTCGACCGCAACGACCTCGACGGCTACGAAGCCGTGCTCCGCAAGCTCCTGACGCCGGCCGAGTACCGGCTGGCGTCGAAGCGGGCTAAGGCCCGGTCTGCCGAGCTCGATCCGACCGCTGACTTGGCTTCCTGGTGTAATGCCGTGGAGGCCCTGGCCCGATAGGGGGCAGCGATGACGTTCGTACCTCCGACAGCCGAGGATCTCGCCCTTTATCTCGGCATGGAGGAGATCCAGGGCGATCGGGCCGACCTACTGATCGCCCAGGCTGTCGCCCTGGCCGAGTCGGTGGTGAAGCCGCTTCCCGACCAGGCCACGGCGGTGGTGCTGTCGGTAGCGGGCCGGGCCTACGTCAACCCGCAACAGGTCACCTACGAGACGATCGGCCCGCAGTCCGTACAGCGTCCGGCAGGTTCGGGCGGCCTGTACCTCACCAAGTCCGACAAGGCCGCTCTGAAGGCACTGGCTGGCCGGGGCGGCGCGTTTACGGTCGATCCGACTCCGGCGGGCGCCGACCCCTCGCCGACATGGCCCGGCGACGGCCCCTTCCTTCCCGGGGAGCCCTACGAGCCCGGCTGGGGGTACTGATGCCTGGGCCGTACCCCTTCGGCGAGGACGTGATCCGGCTTCGCCGCGGCCCGTCCCCAGGACGGGACCCACGCGGACAGCCGATTCCGGGGCCGCTCGTCGAGACCACGGTCACCGGGTGTGTGGTGACTCCTCGCCAGTCGACTCCTCAGGTCGGCGGCGACGACCAGCAGGCCCGGGACACGGTGATCGTCGGATGGACGGTGTACGCGCCGCCCGGGTCGGACTGGAAGACCACCGACCAAGTGCGTATACGTGGCCAGCTGTGCGAGATCACCGGCGAGCCGGGGGACTGGGGCCGCTCCGTCTTCACCGGCACCGCTGGTCCGGTGCAGTTTGCGGCAGACCGGGTCACCGGATAACTCCGCTTTCATTGGAGGTGGCCTCGATGCCTGCAAGGTTCAAGATGTCCAAGCGTGGGGTGGGGCAGCTCCTGAGGAGCCCGATGATCCTCGCCGAAATGGTCCGCCGGGCCGATGCCATCCGTGTGGCGGCGGAGTCGATGGCTCCTGTCGAGCGCGGCACGTACAAGGCGTCGTTCTTCGTCCGGCCGGTTCCACGAGGCGGCCGGCGCCGTGACCGCGCGGTAGCCGTGGTGGGGAACTCATCCCCTCACGGCGCGCACGTCGAGTACGGCACCGAGCGGGTCCAGGCGCATCACGTGCTTCTGCGAGCCGCTCAGGTTGGGGGTGCTGATGCCTGACATCGAGCTGGAGCTGATCGGTTGGCTCCAGGCCCGTCTCGGCTCTGAAGTCGTGGTGCGCGACGAGACGGACAATAACCTGCAAAACGAGCTGCCGACGGTGCAGGTGGAGGGCGTCGGAGGCGACGACGACGGAATCCGGCTAGACCGATTCCTCGTCGACCTCAACGTGTTCGCCGCTACCCGCGCCGACGCCCTCACGCTGGCCGGTCAGATCAAGGCGCTTCTCCTGCATCAGCTCCGAGGGTCGGCCACCGTCACCGCGGTGTTCGGCCGCGTCAGAACCGTCTCCCTGCCCGCAGCCCGCCCCTACGAGAACACCGCGCTTCGCCGCGTCGGTGCCACCTACGAGATCTTCTGTCACCCGGTCTCCTGACCGGACTGGGCCCGCGCCGGACCCCTCCCGTCCCGCCCTGCGCGGGCTTCCGCACGTCTGGAGACATCATGGTCAACATCACCCGCGCCGCGGACCTGCTCGAGGTCGGCGCCAACGGCGGCGGCTGGGTCGCCCCGTTCGGTACCGCCTCGCCGGGAGACCCGGCTGTGCAGCCCCTCTCTCCGTGGCTCCCGCTCGGCGCCCTGTCCGACGACGGCCTCGTCCAGGGCTTCGAGGAGGACAGCCAGTCGTTCACGCCGTGGGGCTACACGTCGCCGATCCGGACGACAATCACCAGCTCCATCAGGACGTTCGCCGTCACCGCGTGGGAGACGGGCCGGACGACGGTCCAGTCGCTGCAGTACCGCATCCCGGTGGAGGAACTGGAGCCGGCGTCGGGTCTGACGACGTTCGCGGAGACCGCGTCGCCGGTCCCGGACCGTCGGGCGTTCTGGTTCGTCGTACTGGACGGCGAACTCCAGAGGGGCTTCTACATCCCTCAGGGTGAGATCACCGAGAGGTCGGACGTCACGCACAAGCAGGACGAGGTCGCCGGCTTCCAGTGGACGATCACGTCCTACCCGGATGAGTCCGGCAACACCGTCTACCACGCCGACCGAGTCCCGGCGACCCCCGCCTACACGGGGTCCTGATCGGGTGGGCGGGTCGTCAACCGTCGGCGCGGGCCCGGCCCGCCCACCTGTACTTCTGCCCGCGCCATGACTAGGAGGTCCGCGCCATGACCGAGACCAAGACCGGCCCTGCCGAAGCGCAGGAGATCGAGGCCACCGGCCACTACGTCACAGCCGAGCTCTGCGACGCGAAGCTGGAGATCGTGCCGCCCGGGGCCTGGCGGCAGTCCTGGCAGCGCAAGCTGAAGGCCGGCGACATGGATGCCTTCCTCGAAGATGTCCTCAGCCCCGACTCCTACGAGACGTACATCGACCTCGACCCGACGAACGATGAGATCGGCGAGTTCCTCAACCGGGCCGGCGAGGCGGCTGGGGAGCCGATGGGAAAGTCCAGTGGACCCGCCACGTCGTCGAGGAGCACGCGGAAGCGGTAGAGGCCGACCTGTGGCGCTACTACCAGCGCGATCTGCTGGACGTGCACCGCGGCAAGATGTCGTGGCGTCTGCTGCGGGTCTTGATCCAGCATCTGCCGCCGGAGTCGTCCACGATGACTGCGCTGCGCAACAGCCTCTCGGACGAGGAACTGACTGCGCAGGCGGACGAAGGCGAGCCGGAGAAGGGCCGCTGGTCGCAGGACCACCAGCTGATGGCCGCCTGCTACGACGTCCTGCGCCGCATTGAACATGTACTGATCTGCGTAAACACCGAGAGTAAACAACGGTGGCCAGCTCACCCCGAGCCGATGCGCCGCCCTGGGGCAGCACCGAAGAAGCCGACGCGGAGCAAGCTCTCTGCGTCCGGCGCTGACCGGCTCTTTTCTCTCATCAACGGCGGCGCGGCCTGACGCGCGGAAGGGGGTCCTTCCGATGGCGATCCAGGTCGGCTCCGTCGAGGTCGATGTCGTCCCGAACACGCAGCACATCTACACCCGTCTGCGTGCCGGCCTCACTGCTCCTGCCGAGCGTGTGGGCACCGAGTTGGGCAACATCATCGGCCGCAGTGTCGCCGCATCCGTGTCCAACGCTGTGCGCGACGGCATCCGTCGTGGTGGCCAGCAGGCGACTGGGGCAGCGTCCCGGCAGGGCGGCGATGCCGGTGGGGCTTTCGGCCGCAACTTCCGGACCCGGGTCGAGGCTGCTTTCCGGAGCCTTCCGGACATCGTGATCGGCGCGGACACGTCTGACGCCGACTCCGAGATTCGTGCCCTGCGGTCCCAGTTGGAGCGGCTGTCGACGCAGCGGGTCGGGATCGACGTCGACGCGGCGGCAGCCCGGCAGCAGATCGAGGCCGTGGAGCGGGACCTGCAGCGCCTGGGCGCTTCCAGCCCCGACGTAGCGGTGCGCGCGAACACGGCGGCGGCGGTAGCTGAACTGGCGGCGTTGCGTGCGCAGATCGATGCGGTCGACGGCCGCGAGGTCACTGTGCGGGCGGACGCCTCAGTGCGCTCGTTCGGCATGCTGGTGACGGCCGCCGCAGCGTTCGGCCCGGCAATTCTGCCGGTGCTGCCGCTGGTGGCCGCGGGGCTCGGCGCTGTCGCGGCGGCCGGCGCGGCCGCTGCGGTGGGCGTCGGCGCGGTGGGCCTGGTGGCCGCGCCGGGGATCACGGGCATCGCCAACGCGTTGGCGGCGCAGAAGGCTGCGCAGGACGCGGCAACGACATCCGCGCTGCGCGGCGGGCAGGCCTCGTCACGCGGGGCGTCTTCGGCGCTGCAGCTGGCGGGCGCGCAGCAGGCGCTGGCCTCGGCGCACCGGAATGCGGCCCGGCAGATCACGCAGGCCGAGCAGGCGGTCGATGACGCGGTTCGGGAGGCCGCCGAGGCGAACGATCGGGCGGCGCGTCAGGTAAAGACCGCGAAGCGGGATCTGGCGGAAGCCGTGCAGCAGGCGGCGGACCGGCAGCAGGCCGCAGCGGAGGCCGTGGCGCGGGCGGAGCAGTCCCTGGCGGACGCGCAGCGCACCGCGCGGCAGGCGCAGCAGGATCTCACCCAGGCCCGCAAGGACGCGGCGGCGGAGCTGGCAGAGCTGGGCGACCGCCTCATCGGCGCGCAGCTGGCTGAGCGGGATGCTGCTCTGGCGGTCAAGGAGGCCGAGGAGCGGCTGCGCGAGGTGCAGAAGAACGGCTCCAAGGCGACGCTGCTGGAGCAGGAGCGTGCACAGCTTGCCTACGACCAGGCCGTGGAGCGGCTGCGGCAGCAGCAGGCGGAGACGAAGGGCCTGGCGGAGGAGAAGGCCGCTGCGGACAAGGCCGGCGTCGAGGGTTCGGATACGGTCCGGCAGGCGCAGGAGCGCGTCCGGGAGGCGGACCGCGGCATCGTCGAGCAGCAGGGGGCTTTGCAGAAGGCCCGGACGGAGGCGGCGCGTCAGCAGGTCCAGTCGCAGCAGGACATCGCCGAGGCGCAGGAGAAGGTGGCTGAGTCGCAGCGCGCCGTCACCCGTGTCCAGGAGGATGGCGCCCGGTCGGTGGCCCGCGCGCAGGAGAGCCTGGTGGCGGCGCAACAGTCGGCGGCGGACTCGATCGCCTCGGCACAGCGGCAGATCGCCTCGGCGCAGCAGTCGGCGGCCTCAGCTGCGGTTGGGACCATTGATCAGGCCGCCGTTGCGCAGGCTAAGTTCGCGGCGGAGCTGGCGAAGCTGTCTCCGTCTGCCCGCGCAACGTACAACGCGTTCGTCTCGCTGAGGACTGCATTCAAGTCCTGGTCAGAGGCGCTGCAGCCTGCGGTCATGCCGCTGTTCACCCGCGCGCTGGAGGGCCTGAAGAACGCTCTTCCGGGCCTGACGCCCATTGTGCTCGCTGCGGCTACCGCCATCGCAAACTTGCAGGACCGGGCCTCGCGCGGCTTCAAGTCGCCCTGGTGGAAGGGGTTCAAGGCCGACTTCACCGGCTCTGTCCAGCCGGCGATCGAGGGTCTCGGCATCGCCTTCGGCAACGTGTTCAAGGGCATGGCCGGTGTCCTGCAGGCGTTCTTCCCGCACATGGACGGCATCAGCAGCCGGATGCAGACCATCACGGAGCGGTTCGCCGACTGGGGATCCTCACTGAAGGGCTCGCCTGCCTTCGAGCGGTTCCTGGCGTTCAGCGCCGATAAGGGACCGTTCGTCGCGGAGCTGCTCGGCAATTTGTTCGGGGCGATGTTCGACGTGGGCATGGCGCTGGCGCCACTGGCCGGTACGGCGACGTCTTTCCTGAACGCTCTGGCCGACGGCATCTCAGCGATTCCCGTCAATGTGCTCACTGTCATTGCGGTGGCGTTCACGTCGATCGCGATCGGGGCGAAACTGGCCGCTATCGCGCTGGGGATCTGGCGGCTCGCGGTCATCGCGGCCGGCCTCGTTACCGCGATCATGACGGGCCAAGTGTGGGCCTTGAATGCGGCGATGCGGGCGAATTTGATCGGCATCATCATTACGGCGATCCTCGCCCTGGTGGTGGCGATCGTCTACGCCTACCAGAATTCGGAGACGTTCCGGGACATCGTCCAGACCGTCTTCAAGGCCGTTGCTGCGGCCGCCGTGTGGCTGTGGGAGACAATCCTCAAGCCGGTGTTCGATGCGATCGTCGTGGCATTCCAGGCCGTCGCCACAGCCGCCATATGGCTGTGGGACAACATCCTCAAGCCGGTGTTCGGCTTCATCGGGGATGCTGCAGCCCTGCTCGCCACGATCATCCTCACCGTCCTCATCGCTCCCATTGTGATCGCCTTCAAGGGCCTGGCAGTGGTTGCCGAGTGGCTGTGGAAGAACGTCATGAAGCCGACGTTCGAGGGCATCGCACAGAACGCCACCTGGTTGTGGACGAACGTCCTGTCGCCGGTGTTCGGCTTCATTGCAGAAAAGGCGAAGTGGCTGTGGGAAAACGCGATCAGGCCTATGGTGGACCGCTTCAAGCGTGGACTCCAGGAACTTGGAGATAAGGCGAACTGGGTGTGGGAGAAGGTCTTGCGCCCTGTCTTCGGATGGATCGGCGACAAGGCCGGTTGGCTGTGGAAAAATGCCATCAGTCCCGCCTTTAGTAACATCAAGAGCGGCGTACAGTCCGTGGCCGACAGTTTCGAAAAGGCCCGGGGTTTCATCGAGATTGCCTGGAACAAGGTCGCGGACATCACGAAGAAGCCGGTCAGGTTCGTGATCGACAAGGTCTACAACGGCGGAATTGTGCCGACGTGGAACATGATCGCAAAGGCCTTCGGGGCTCCTGAGATCAAGTCGATGAAGACTGAAGGGTGGGCGACTGGCGGTGTCCTTCCCGGCTACACGCCGGGTCGTGACGTCCACAAGTTCGTGTCCCCGACCGGTGGCGGCCTCGAGCTCAGTGGCGGCGAGGCCATCATGCGGCCCGAGTGGACCCGCGCGGTCGGCGCCGGATTCGTCAACACGATGAACGCCATCGCCCGTACCCGCGGTCTTTCCGGGGTAAAGGCGGCCCTGGCGCCGTCTTTGGGCGGCAGCGCTCCGGTGGCCACCGACCGCACCCTGAAGTACGCGGACGGCGGCATCTTCGACTGGATCGGCGACAAGGCGGCCGGCGCGGGGACCGCGGTCTGGAACGGCGTCAAGTCCGGTGCCAAATGGCTGGCGGACGGCGTCGAGCAGTCGGCACGCGCCGGGCTCAACGGCGTCGTGAACCCGCTGCTCTCCCAGTTCCCCGGCGCTGACACGAATCTGGGCCGGATGCTCAAGCGGATCCCGACGAAGATCGTCGACTCGATCTTCGGCTATTCGAAGGAGGCCGACAAGAAGGGCGCCGGCGGCGTCGGCGGGCCCCGGGTCCAAAAGGCCCTGTCGTGGGCGAGGACCCAGAACGGCCTGCCGTACCAGTGGGGCGGCAACGGCAACCCCTCGTGGGACTGTTCCGGGTTCATGTCGGCGATCGAGTCGGTGATCCGCGGGCAGGAACCTCACCGCCGGTGGGCCACAGGCGCCTTCAACGGGAAGACGGCCCCGCCCGGATGGGTCCTGAACGGGAAGAGCCCTTTCATGATCGGCATCACGAACGCCGGTGTCGGCCACACCGCGGGCACCATCGGCGGTGTGAACGTCGAGTCCCGTGGCGGGGATGGTGTGGTCGTGGGCCCGAGGGCCCGCAGCTACAAGGACTCCCTGTTCACAGACGTCTACGGCTTCCAGCCGGGCACGTTCGACAGCGGCGGCTACCTGCAGCCCGGCCTGAACTTGGCCTACAACGGCACCGGCCGGCCGGAGCCAGTTTTCACCACTGTCCAGGCCAACGCTCTGACCCGCATGGCCAACCAGGGTGGCGGGCTGCAGCCCGGGGACGCACTCACGCTCGTCGTCCAGGACGGCCCGACGCTCCGCGCCTATGTCCAGGGTGAGGCTGGGGCGGTCGTCGCTCAGCACGATCAGTCCCTCGTCATGCAGGCGACCGCAGGAAAGAGGTACTGAGGTGCCGATCATCATCACCTCGTCGGACACTCCGCCCGACCCGCCGGTGGAGGTGACCAGTCCCGACGGGTACCTGACGGCCCGCCGGGACGATCCGTGGGCCGGTGTCCTGCTGATCGCCGACTTCCCGTCCGGCCCGGCGCAGGTGCGGTTCACCCGCACCGGCCCGGACGGCGTCGAGGTCCCGGTGCGGGGCGGCGATGTGACGGGGGCGCCCGGCGGAGTAGCTGTGACCTACGACCACGAGGCGCCCCTAGGGGTGTCGTCGGCTTGGCACGCCTACCCGATCGGCTGGGACGGCACAGTCGGCGCCCGGTCTGACGGGGTAGCCGTAACCCCACCGGAGCCGACCACGCCGCAGGACGTATGGCTGAAGAGCCTGAGCAATCCGGCCTTGTCGATGCGGGTGACGGTCATGTCGTGGCCAACGCTGGAGTACGGCGAGCGTCAGGAACGGCTTGATGTGCTGGGGGCGTCGTCGCCGGTGATGCGGGTGGATGCGTGGTCGCTGGCGACCTCGTCCGTCACCATCGAGACGGCCACGCTGACCGAGCGCGAGCAGCTCCTCGAGCTGATCCTCTCCGGGTCGACGCTGCTGGCGCAGACCCGGAACGCCTTTGGCCGGCCGGACGCCTACTGGGTCCCGGGGAAGATCAGCGAATCCATGTCGGGCCCGGCCTACGATCCGCATCGCACTTGGGAAATCCCCATCACGGCCGTGGACCGGCCGACGACGGTCGGCGCTCCGACCCGGATCCCGGGCCGCAGCTACGACGACAGCACGGTCACGTGGCCGACATACGCGGACCGCACCGCGACCGGGCAGACGTACCTCGACGTGACCACGGGAGGCTGACGTGTGGCCCGTCTCCGCCCGCTGGGACCCGTCCCTGCGGGGCACCGCCCGGCCGGCGGCGCGGGCGACCGTGTACCCGCCGGCCGGGGGCCCTTTCCCCGCGCGGCTGCTGTCGTGGTCGGTGGCGGCGGACCGTACCGCGCAGATCCGACGCACCTGCCAGGCGGTCCTGGCGCCCGACACGCTGCGGGGCCTGGTGGGGGTGACGGCGCAGGGTGCATATCTGCAGCTCGACGTCGGCCTCGACTACGGGGACGGCACGGCCGAGCTGATCCCGCAGGGGTACTTCCGGCTGGACGAGGTGTCGACGCAGCTGCCGACCGGCGGGGTGCAGGTGCAGGGATACGGCCGCGAGAAGGTCGTGCAGGACGACAAGTTCGAGCTTCCGCGCACCTCGGCGGCCAACTCGTCTGGCCTGGACGTCATCGAGGCCTTGCTGCTCGAATCCGTTCCCGACGCGGTCGTCGTGCGGCGCACCGTCCGGGATGCCCCGGTGCCGCGCACCCTGTGGGAACGGGAGCGGTGGGCGGCGATCGACGGCGACGACGCGTCGATCGCCCGCGCGCTGGGCGTCGAGGTGTGGGCCGATGGCCGCGGCCGTTTCGTCATCAGCGACGTGCCGACGCTGTCCGACCCGCCGCAGTGGACGGTTGACACCGGGCCCCGCGGGGTCCTCGTGACCGCCGCATCGGCTGTATCGACCGCCGGGTTCTACAACGTGATCGTCGTCACCGGCGATGCTTCGGACGGGACAGTGCCGCTCGGCCCCGTCGTGGTGCGGGACTTGGTCCCCACGTCCCCGACGCGGGTCGGCGGTCCGATGGGGCGCCGGGTGCGGCACTACTCCTCCCCGCTGCTGCGTACCGCCGGGCAGGCCGACACCGCAGGCCGGTCGCTGCTCGCTAACTCGCTCGGTCTCACCGAAGGGCTGTCCTTCACCGCCGTCCCGAACCCGGCGCTTGAGCCGGGTGATGTGGTGCTCGTCCTCGCCGAAGAGGAGCCTCCTGCCCTGCACATCCTCGACCGGATCGGCCTGTCGTCGTCCGGCGCCATGACCTGCGAGACGCGGTCCACCCGGGCCGATGACGGGAGTAGCTGATGCCCAGCCTGGTCGACGCCATCATGCCGCTCGCGGCCAACCCGGGGCCCGGCTCCGCCGTTGTGGCCGCAGTGAACGGCGACGGCACCGTCGACATCACCATCGGCGGCGCCAACGTCCCCGCCTCCTGTCTGGAGGGCTACACCGACCGCGCCGTCGACGACGTCGTGTTCGTCGTCCCCGTCCGCGGCGGCTACGTCGTCGTCAACCGCTTCACCACCGCCTAGGAGGCCTCGTGCCCACCACCCCGATCAGCCAGGCCCCCTACCCGGCCGGCGCCGACGCCGACAACGTCCCCGCAGACCTGCAGGCCCTCGCCGAGTGGGCGTCCACCCGGGTCGGGATGAGCTTCGCGGACGCCGCAGCCCGCAACGCGGCCATTCCCGACGTGGACGCCCGACCAGGGATGCTGGCATGGCTCGACACCCCCGGCTCCCTGACCATCCGCACTGCCTCGGCGTGGCGCACGGTGTGGTCGGCGCTCGCCTGGACCGACATCGCCCTGGCGACCGGCTACAGCCTGTACGGCACAACCCCACAAGCAGCCCTCGACAGCGGGAATTTCATCGTCCTGCGCGGCGGCGTGCAAAAGTCCTCCGCCGGCACGCAGATCATCGGCAACAGCGTCATCGGCAGCATCCCCAGCTCGCTCGGGAATCCGCTCTCCGGCGACTATCCGATCGCCATGCAGTGGCTCGGCAGCGTCTCCGCCGGACGCGTCTACGTCGCTCCGAACCGGGAGATCACCTACGTCGGGCCGGATGTCGGCTGGATCAGCCTCAACGGCATCCGCATCCCCCTCAACACCTGATCGGAGCCCTGCATGCGATATCAGTACGGCTCAACCGGCGGCGACGTCGTCACCGACACCGACGGCGACATCCTCACCGGCCGCCCCGGCACGGTATGGACCGCGCGCGCCGGTGGCTCCACGGTCACCGACATACTCGCCCTTGACGGCACGCCGACCGGCGGCAGCGTCGTCACCGACAGCCGGGGCCGGGTCGAGTTCCAGGGGCCGGACGGGGTCACGGCCACGCTGTGGTGGGATTCCGGCGGCGGCGTCCGGTGGGCGGTGCAGCCGACGGAGCCGGACCGGATCGCCCGTCGGCAGGTGGAGATCTACGGGGTCCTCGCCTCGACGGTCGGCGAGCCGGAGGGTGTGGCCGAGCTCGATGTCGACGGCCACGTCCCGCAGGATCAGCTGCCGGACCTGTCCGCGTCCTACGTGCCCTACCCGGCCGGCGGGCAGGAGGGCGACACCCTGATCCGGGGCGCCGACGAGGGGGTGTTCTGGGGCCGGTCGTCGGCGGGCACGGTCTCCCCGTGGGCGGCGCTGGAGTCGCAGGCGGGGCCCCGGTGGGTGGCGCACCGCGGCGCCGCGCTCCTCGCTCCGGAGAACACAACCGAGGCGTTCCGAATGTCGGTGGCCCTGCAGGCGGACGCGATCGAGATTGACGTCTACAAGACCCTCGACGGCGGCCTTTTCGTGATGCACGACTCCACCGTCGACCGCACCTCGAATCTCACCGGCACGACGTCGAACGTGACGATCCCGGCCGCACTGCGGGGCCGGATCGACGCCGGATCGTGGTTCGCGAACACCTGGCCCAGCGATCTGAGGATCCCGCTGTTCGCGGACGTCCTCGCCGACCTCGGCAACACGGTGCCGATCATCGTCCACTGCAACAACAGCGGGTCCGGGGCGGCGGCGGTCGCCGAGATCCTGCGCCAGGAGCTGGAGCAGGCCGTGTGCATCATGGCCTGGTCCGAGGCGGAGCTCGTTGCCGCGCGGGCGGCGGGGATCCCGTCCGTTCTCCTCGACGCCGACGGTGTGCTGTCCGGGCAGACCTACGCGGGGCTTCTCGCGGCTGGCACCGGACACCTCGGGGTGGACTACTCGCAGGCCACGACCTCGACGATCAACGCGGCCGCCGCCGCCGGCCTGCGCGTCATGGTCTACACCGTCAACCGGCGGGCCCATTTCGCGGCGCTGCCGACGTCGGGGTCGGTGTGGGCGGTGATCTCCGACGACCCGTGGTTCGTGCGCGGCACGTCAGCCTTGCGGGCAACCGACCTGTTCGGCGCCGGCACGTTCTACCACGGCATGCCCGGTCTGGCCGACACCGGTGACTACCGGGGCTTCTTCCAGCTCGGATCACCGAGTTGGTGGGGTCTGGACGCCGTCACCGCAGGCCCCCCGGACACCGGGAACGGCGGGTTCGCGGGCGTCGGCCACCACTACCTCGGGCCTCTTCCGAGCACGTTCACGCTGGACTTCGACTACGTCATCGACTCCGTCGACTACGCCAGCGCAAGCCTCCAGGTGATGCTCGGAATCGGCGACACGCAGTTCGACGACCAAGCTGGCGGCGCGGCGAACCCCAACGGCTACAACGTCCTCGTCCGGCAGAGCGGCACGATCGACGTCTACCGGGTCACGTCCGGAACCCCGACGAACATCGGCACCGTGGCCACCGCCGCGATCACGACGGGCACCACGCAGCACCTCCGAATTCAGGTGACGGCGACGCAGATCATCGTGACCCGCACGAACATCGCGTCCCCGAACTCGGTGACGGTCACGAACAACACCTATCGGAGCGGCATGTACCCCAACTTCGGGGTTCGCGACACGAAGACCCGCTGGGCCAACGTCGCCATCACCTGACCCCTGCCCACCACCGTCCGCCTCGCGCCGCTACGGCCCGGGGCTCTGTCATGTCAGGAGGCCTCATGGCCAAGACCGGCCCGCAGCGCTACCCCGGCGCCTCCCTCGCCTACTGGTATGGCGACCGGTACGAGGGCACAGCGATGGAGATCAACACCGTCGTCTGGCACACAACCGAGGGCACCACCCTGCCGACCTACGGCGGAGGCGCCGCCGCCCCCACGATCACCGCCGTCCCCGACTTCGCGGCCAAGAAGCTCCGCTGGTACCAGCACTTCGACATCGAGCAGTCCGCCCGCGCGCTCGTCGACCGGGCCGGCGGCATCACCACCAACCGCAACAACCTCGCCCAGGTCGAGCTCGTCGGCACCTGCGACCCGGCCACCCACCGGAAGTGGACGGCCGCTGGCCGCGCGCACATCTTCTGGCCCGAGGCCCCTGAGTGGGCGCTGCGCGAGGTTGCCGCGTTCGTCTGCTGGCTCCACCAGAACCACGGCGTGCCGATGACCTCAACGGTGACGTGGCGCGCCTACCCGGGGAGTTATGGCCAGAGCGCTCCGCAGCGCCTATCCGCCGCCGCCTTCAACGAGTACACCGGCCACCTCGGCCACCAGCACGTCCCCGAGGGCAACGACCACGGCGACCCCGGCAACTTCGACATGGCGCGCGTGCTGCGGTACGCCGCCGGAACCCCCGAGGAGGACCCCGCCATGGCCCTGTCCGACAAGGACGTCGACCGCATCGTGCTCGCGCTGCTCGGCTACCGCAACAAGACCGCCGACGAGAAGTCGAAGGCCGCCGGAAAGCGCATCCCCGACTTCTACGGCTACGTCACCCAGACCCACGCCGCAGTCGCCGCGCTTACCGCGAAGGTCGACCGGCTTGCTGCCAAGAAGGAGTCCTGACCATGAGATTCTTCGGACGCGAACCCGTCGTCATCCTGAACACCCTGGCGGCCGTCCTCGGCCTCATCGTCTCCCTTGGCATCACCAGCCTCACCGCGGTCCAGGCCGGCGCAATTGTTGGCGTGGCCACCGCGGTCCTCGGCGGAATCGCCGCGGCCCTGACCCGGCCGATCGCGCCGCAGGCGTTCACCGCGATCGTCGGCGCTGGCGCGGTCCTCGTCGCGGCATTCGGGTACGAGGTGTCGCAGGAGACGATCGGCGCGATCAACACCGTAGTTCTGACCGTGCTCACGCTGCTGACCCGACTCCAGGTCAGCCCGACCACGTCGCGCCGCCCGCTGTCTGGGGTGTAGGTGAGGCCCCCGATCCTACGGCGGGCCCGGAAGCACCTGGGCCGCCGCGGGATGTTCCTTCTAATCCTCGGCACCGGCAAGACGTGCTGGGGCATCAGCTTCCTCGTGGACCCGCCGCCGCCGCTCGGGCTGCAACTCCTCACCCGGGTCTGTTCCTTGCAGCACTGGGCCTGGCTGTGGATCGTCTGCGGTGTCGTGACGTGCTTCTCCGCCTTTCTGCGTATCGGCCGCGACAGGTACGGCTTCTATGCGGCGCTGATTCCCCCCTCGGTCTGGGCCATCGCTTACCTGGCGGCGGTCCTGGCCGGTGACTACTCCCGCGCCGTCTGGGTCGCGGTCTGGTACCTGACCTCTCATGTGGGGGTCATCCTGTGGGCCAGCACGGTGCCCGAGTTTTCGGTCCCCCAGCTCTGTGCCGCGTCCGGAAAGCCGAGGTCGGATGAACGTGGGTGACTGGGCGGCCCTGGTGGGGGCTGCTGGCGGCATCCTTGGTGGGGGTGGCGTGTTCGTGGCGCGGGCCACGGTGAAGGCCGCGAAGGCGTCGGCTGCCCCGCAGCAGCAGGCTGCTGATCTGGGTGTCCTGCAGGCGACGGTCAAGCGGGTCGACGAGGAGAACGGAAGCCTTCGTAGCAGGCAGGCCCGGTGCGAGTCTCTGCTGCGGGCCTTCTCGTGGACGGTCAACCGGTGGGCCGACCAGATGCATAAGGCCGGGATTGAGCCGGAGCCGGTGCACCCGCTCGTCGAGGAGTACAACCGGACCGGAGTGTGACACGCCCCCTCTCGCGCCCACGGTGGGCGCGAGAGGGGGCGCTTCGTCATGGCGCCTTCTGATCGAAGGTGGAGCTTTACACGAAGTGGCACGTACATGGGTACGAGATCTGCATCACATGATCTTCCGCATTGCGCGGGAATCTGACACTGCGTGACACGTGCTCTGCTTAGAGACACCTAGGAGTCGCGTGCTGTCCCTGATGTCTATTTGATCGATCAAGGCACTGTGTGCCGTGCGACCCAAGGTGTGGGTGCCCCTCGGCGTCGGAGGGCTGCTCTACGCTGGTTCAAGTTCGGTCGGCTTCGAAACGAAGGCGACGTGAAAATGCCCTTACGCGGGACCCACCCCGCGCAAGGGCCAAGACTGGGAGGTATAGCTCCTTGAGTCACATGCAGCCTATCAACCCGGGGTCCAACAGCAACCCCGGCGCCTCGCCCTTTGACCACATCCGTCGGACTGACCACACCGGTGAGTGGTGGTCCGCTCGCGACCTGCAGCCTCTCCTCGGCTACAGCAAGTGGGAAGACTTCCGCAACTCCGTCGAGCGCGCCAAGGTCGCCATCACGAACAGCGGGCAGACCGCTGACCTGCACGCTTCCGAGCGCCCGGAAGCGTCCGGCAACACGCTGCGCCTGAACTACAAGCTAACGCGGTATGGCGCCTACATGATCGCCATGAACGGCGACCCCCGGAAGCCGGAGGTCGCGGCGGCCCAGACGTACTTCGCAGTCCAGACACGAAAGGCCGAGACCGCTGCGGTCGCAGCGCCGGCGCTTCCCCAGGACTACGAAGAGGCGCTCGTCGCGCTCCTGGGTAAGGTCCGGGAGAACAAGGCGCTGGAGGCGGAGAACAAGGTTCTGGCTCCCAAGGCGAGTAAGTGGGACGCCTTCATGAACTCGGAGGGCCTGATCGGTATGACGGCCATCGCCGACATGCTCGACATGCCCGTCAAGGACATGACCAACTGGCTCGTCGAGCTGGGGGTCTTCCGCAAGCAGCTGTCCCGCTTCGGCTCCAACCAGAACATGCCGCGCCGCACGTACCAGAAGGCAGGCCTGTTCGCGATCAAGGTCGAGAACAACGGCAAGGTCTCCTACGAGGTGGCATACGCCACGCACGACGGGGCCGAGTTCATCTTCGACCAGCACCAGGGGCGGGCGGCAGCGTAGTCGGCTCCGTGACGCGCCCCCTCTGCCTTCGGGTGGAGGGGGCGTCTTCGTCATACCCAGCAGACGTTTTCCCGCCACACCTCTACCCGATGGCTGGTTCCGGGTGCATGCTGTCGGCACGGCCTCCCCGCCACCCCCGTCGGGGGATCCGCCACGGCCCCGCCTGCTGCTGCGATGCAGGCGGGGCCGAGCGCTGCCCGCCTCCGGGCATGCGATCACGCTTCCGCTGTGCCTAGCCTGAGCATCCGACCACCAGGGGGGCCTGGAGGATCGATGCCCCGCCCTGTCTGGTCCGGCGCCGTCAGCTTCGGACTCGTCACCATTCCGATCAAGGTGCTGCCCGCGACGGAATCCCACAGCATCCAGTTCAACCAGATCCACCTGGAGGACGGGGGCCGCGTCCGCTACCAGAAGGTGTGCGACCTGGACGGGCAAGTCCTTACCCAGGACGAGATTGGCAAGGGCTTCGAGGTGTCCAAGGACACGATCGTGCAGATCACCGACGCCGAGCTCGCCCAGATGCCGCTGCCGACGGCCAAGGCCATCGAGATCGTGGCGTTCGTGCCAGCCGCGTCGATCGACCCGATCCGGATCTCTGACGGCTACTACCTGGCGGCCGACGGCCCCGTCTCAGCGAAGCCGTACACCCTGCTGCGCAAGGCCCTCGAGCGCACCGAGAAGGTGGCCGTCGCAAAGTTCGCCTGGCACGGCCGCGAGCGCCTCGGGCTGCTGCGGGTGAAGGGCGACGTCTTGCTGCTGCACGCCATGAAGTGGGAGGACGAGATCCGTTCACCCGACGAGCTGAAGCCGGAGGGGTCGGAGCTCTCCGACGATGAGGTGACCGGCGCCCTGGCCCTCCTGGACACGATGACTGTCGAGCACCTGGACGACCTGGAGCTGGTGGACCGATACCGCGAGGCGGTGCTCGAGGTGATCGAGGCGAAGGCAGAACACCGCCAGCCCAGGCAGACTGGTGAGCCGTCCGCGCCCGCGAGCCAGGTTGTCGACCTCATGGCGGCACTGCAGGACTCCGTGGCCAAGGCGAAGGCCGCCCGTGGCGAGACTTCCGAGGACGCCACCGTCCACGAGATGCCGGCCCCGCAGAAGAAGGCGGCGGGCGGGAAGGCTCCGGCGAAGAAGGCGGCCGCGAAGAAGAGCCCCCGGAAGCGCGCCTCGTAAGTGACGCGCCTACTCGAGCACGCCCAGCTCGGAGTCGGGTCGGCAGATCTCGCAGGCCCGGATGCCGCCGGTGGTGATGGCCTGGAGGGCCTGCTGGCGGTCGAGCGGCTTGGTGTGGTGGCTGACCATGCGGCAGTCGCCGCGGTGCACGCTGTCCGGGGCGGGGTGGCCGCCGGCCCGCAGGTACGAGAGGACGTACTCGGGCCCCTCGAGCCGCGGCAGCCGGGCGGCGCGTTCGCGGAGCTTGGCGAGCTCGGCTTCGATCCAGCGTTCGGTCTGGGCGACCTGGCCGAGCTGCACGCGGTAGAGGAAGCGCAACTTCTCCAACTCGGGCGAGGACGGCTCATCGGACATGAGTTCGATTCTATTCCTGCGGGTCGCCCTCGACTGCCAGCGGCGGCCGTAGCCCTACTCGACCGGGCCCCTATGCGGCGAGTTCCTGCTCGGCGTGCGTCGCCTCGGCCCAGGCCGCCACGAGTACCTGATAGATCCGCTGCTCGTCGGCCGTCAGGGAACGCTGCTCCTCGCCGGCGCGGGCCCACAAGGTGCGGATGGCGTCGTTCAGGGCATCGGGGCTCGGGGTCTCTCTGTGGCGATCGGACATACATCCAAGGCTAGGGCCCGGGTCTGACAAAGCTGGCAGCCTGCGGGCGTGCGTTCCGCCACGCTGCCGGATTGGAGGGTTGCATCCTGGCCGGCGCCTATCTGGGGTAAATACTTGTCGCTTGTACATAAATGCATTCGCCACCCTTCCGCCAGCACCGTATTTCGGCCACACTCGTGACCACTACTGACCCAGAAGTCACCTTCCGACGGTCCATCTGTCTGCGGGGAGCACGAGATCAGCCACCTCCGTAACAACCCCCGCAGCGTCCAGGCGCGTCCGGTCTACCAGCAGGGCGAGTGCTCCCGTCGGCAAGCCCAGCAGGTGTGCCTCGTCGGAGGTCATTCGGTGGATCGCCACGGAGATCCTGAAGGACGAGTGCGGGCGCCGCCGCCCCCGCCACCAAGAGGTCACCAGGATGGAGGGGCGCCCGTCCGGATCGAGAAGCTCAACGCGCTCGCACGCAACCTGAGTGCGAGGCTCGCAGCGCAGCCGGATGGCGAGGTCTTCGTCGGCTCGCGGGCGGGAGCGTTCGGTCTCGCCGCGGCCGTGCGGCCACTCGGCGTCGGGGTTGGCAAGGGTTCGCACACCGGGATCGTCCCGGACGGTGAGCCGTCCGCGGGGCTGCCCTTCGAGATGTCCAGCCGTGCGGAGCATCTGCACAGCCCGGTAGGCGGCTCCGTGGCCGGCCCCAAACTCCGCGGCGATGGAACGGTAGGACGGGAAGACGCTGCCGCGCGGGTAGGTGCCGTCCTGGATGCGTTGCAGCAGCTGGGCGGCGAGCCTCTGCTGCAGCGCTTCTGCCATGTGCAACCCCTGCGACGATCTTGGATGGCCACCGTAGAGGGGGCTGGCCGGGCTGCTACGTGGCAGATAGCCTCAAGGTCTCCGCAGACAGCCCTGCCGGTCAGCGTTGGTCGCGACGCAGGGCTACGGGTACGTTGGTCTCATCGAACAGGCGTTCGCCCGTTCGGGTGAACCTAGGTGTGGGCCTGCATCCATCTGGCAAGGGGACTGGTCTCACCCATAGACGCGTCGGGGTTGTCCGACAGTGGCCCGCTCGTTGGCGGCCTCGACGCGAGGCGGCCCCCCTCCGGCTGATGGAGGGGGGCCGCTCTCATTCTGTCGCGGACGTTCGAAGGTTGCACCATCCTTCTGGGAGATCCCTGGGAGATGATCATGGTGGCGGAAGCCTGAGCAACCCGGAGGAGCACCCCTGTAGCGCGGGGGAGTGGGTCTGAATGCGTTGGCATTCCCGGCCTTGGCAGTCTTCTGTCAGCAGTTGCATACCGCGACGCCGCGATCTACACCATCTTCGAGGGCACCAGCGAGATCCAGCGCATGGTGATCAGCCGCGCGCTCGCGAAGTAGCGGGCCCCGTCG
>NZ_JBEOVO010000051.1:0-31082 GCF_040295605.1 Streptomyces sp. NPDC002773 | reverse complement strand
CCCTTGGGCGCGCCGTCGGCCGCGGTGAGTGCTTCGCGGGCGGTGTCGAGGCGGGGGTCGCCTTCGTACGCGTGCTGTTTGCGGGGGCCTTGGGGTTCGCCGGCGCGGCGGCCGCCGCCCTTGCCGCGGCCGGGGGCGTTGTCGCGGCGGTCGAGGACTTCGCGGCGGGTCCAGAGGCGTGCGCCGTAGATGGTGACGCCGGGCGAGAGGTGGCCCTGGGTGGCGTAGGCGCGGATGGTGCTGGTGTTGATGCCGAGGATCGCTGCGGCGTCGTCGACGGTGAGGAGGTCGTCGGGGTGGTCGCCGGCGGGGAGCTGGGGGATCGGCTGTCCGGCCAGGTAGGCGTCGGTCTGGGCGAGGTCGTAGAGGAGGTACCGGCTTTCGGGAAGCAGGTCGGGGACGCGTTCACGGAAGGCCGCAGCGTGTCGGCGGCGCCAGGTGGCGAGCGAGACGCCGGCGCGGGCGGCGATGTCGGGTTCCTTGAGGACGGGACGGCCGCGGGGGATCACTTCGTCTCCTATACGCCGACCCTTATACAGGAGTGTCCGGCATGACGCCCTCGGGAGCATGCGGAGCGGACGAAGCCGACCAGAAGCATGATCATTCAGGATGCTTGTGATGGCGCGCTACGGCCGGAAGACATCCCGCCTGGTGGCGTGGCCCGGATCGCCACCTCTGCTGTGGATCTCGCCCACGCTGCCCGGCCGCACCCATGACCTGACCGCGGCCCGCACCCACCGCATCATCCGGATCTGCGAACGCCAGGGCGTTCCGATTTTCGCCGACCGCGCCTACATCGGCGCCGGCCCCTGGGTGACCACACCCATCAGACGGCTCCCGAACCGGGACCCCACCACAACCCAGCAGACGGTCAACCGAGCCCTGTCAGTGGCACGAGTACCAGTCGAACGCAGCATCGCGCGACTCAAGTCCTGGCGAATCCTCCGCAAAGCGTACTGGTCAGCGGGTGCGCCTGGTGGGCCCTCCCGCCGTGCTTCGGGGTTTCGGAGTCGACAGCCCATCGCCGGTTCCTGATCTGGTCCAGGGCGGGCGTGTGGGGCCAGCTGCATGAGGAGATCCTGCACCGCCTCGACGACGCCGGCCTGCTCGACCTCTCACGTGCCGTCCTCGACTCCGCCCACGTGAGGGCGAAAAAGGGGGCGATCTCACCGGTCCGAGCCCCGTGGACCGGGGCAAGGCGGGTTCCAAGATGCACGTCCTGTCGGACGCGAACGGGCTGCCCCTCGTTGTCAGCCTCTCGGCCGCCGGACGTCCATCGCAACATCGAGCAGCGTGCGGTACGAGAAGTGAGACCCGGGCCGGGGGTGGGACGTACATCCGGGGGCCTGAGGCGGTTCCTGACCAACTTGTGGGCGTGGGCGTTAACGCGTGGCCTTGAGCGCGGTCGGGGTGCCGGCCCACGCTGAACTGTCCGCGAGCAGCCCGGGGAGCGGCGCGAGACCCAGCAGGGCTGCGGTGGTCTCCGCGGTGACGCGGTGCCAGTGGCGGGCGTGGCGGATCATGGTGTGTCCGCCGTGGGGCATGCGCAGGCCCGTCACCCGCGCCCCTGCGGATTGGGCGCGGGTGAGGTAGGACCAGGTGTCCTGGGCAGAGGTGATGCGGTCTGCTTGGTCGTGGAGTGCGCAGATGGTGCGGTCGTTCAGGTGGGCGGTTGGTTCTCCCGGTGGGCACCAGGGGGCGAGGGCGACGACTGCTGTGACGTGGGGGTCTGCGGCGGCACGCAGGGCTGCTCGCGCGCCCATGGAATGGCCGACGAGAACGACGGGGACCGGGCCGGTCAGCTCGCGGAGTTCCGCGAGTGCGCGGTGGGTGTCCGCGACGGGGTGGGCGTGGTGGCCGTTCCAGCCCCGGTACCGGTAGCGGACGTGGGCGACGAGGACGTCGTCGTGGGCAGTGGCGCGTGCGATGGCGCTCGCGAAGGGCCGCATCCGCAAGGCGGGCAGGTTGAGAGAGGGGGGTGTTTCCAGGGCGTCCGCGCGGCCGCCGTGGAGGACGAGGACCGCTGCCTGTGCCTGTCGGAGTGGGCGATGATCGAAGACAGGAGCCAGCGCCGGAGCCGTGCTCGTGTCGCGGAAGCGTGGTGTCGAGGGCACAGCTCACCTCCTCGGTTTCGAGTCTGCGGGATGCCAGCGGGGCGGCATGGGCAGGAAGCCGCTGGTGCGTGCGGCGTACTCGGCATATCCGGGACGGTCGGCCATGTGTCTTTCGAGGAGACGTTTGCCGCTGCCGACGGTGAGCAACAGCGTCATGACGACCGGCGAGACCGCGCTGATGAGGGAAGCCTGCCAGCTGGTGCAGGCGAGGAGGAACAGGCCCCACCAGACGAGGCTGTCGCCGAAATAGTTCGGGTGCCGGGTCCACGCCCATAGCCCACGGTCCATGATGCGGCCCTGGTTGGCCGGGTCGCTCTTGAATCGGGCCAGCTGGTGATCGCCCACGGCCTCGAAACCGAGTCCCGTCGCCCAGACGGCCAGCCCCGCGAAGTCGAGCCATCCCAGCGGCTCGGTGCTGTAGGAGGCCGTCTGGACGGGCAGGGAGATCAGCCAGACCAAGGCGGCCTGGAGAAGGTAGACGGTCCGCAGCGCGTTCCACGTACGGTTTCCGTGGCCCTTCCCGAGGAGCTCGGCGTAACGCGGGTCTTCGCCGTGGCCCCGGGAGCGACGGGCGATGTGGACCGACAACCGCAGCCCCCAGACGATGGTCGCTACGGCGACCAGCAGGCGCCGGGCGTCGTTTCCTTCCCCGGCGGAGAGCAGGTAGGTGACGGCGGCGACCGCGCTGAAGGCGATGCCCCAGGCGATGTCGACGATCCGGTGCAGATCCCGTCGTACGGCGATGGCGAACGTGGCGAGCAGCACCCCCGCGGCCACGGCCGCGGTGATCGCGAGGTCGGAGGCCGGCGGACCCCAGCCAGCGCCGTTCACGACGGCTCCGCCGTCGCGTACCAGCCGGCGGGGGTCGGGGGCATGGCGGAGCCGCCCTCGCGGGTGGGGCGGACGGAGAGGATCTGGTCGACGCCCATGCGGCGTTCGGCGAAGGCCAGGGACGCGCCGGCCAGGTAGAGGCGCCAGACACGGCCGGTGATCTCTCCGACGAGGTCTTCGACCTTGGGCCAGTGGTCTTCGAGGCGAGCGCGCCAGGCGTCGATGGTGACCGCGTAATGCTCGCGCAGGGACTCCACGAAGCGGACTTCGAGTCCGGCCGCCTCCAGCAGGTCCGTGGTCTGTCCGACGGGCCGCATGTGCATGTCGGGCGCGATGTACGTCTCGATGAACGCGCCGCCGCCGGGTGCGTCGGCGCCGCGCGACATCTGCTGGATGAGCAGCCGGCCTTCGGGACGCAGTGCGTCGTGCAGCAGGGCGGCGAAGGCGGGGTACTCGCTGTCGCCGACGTGTTCGCCCATCTCGATGGCGGTGGCCGCGTCGTATCCGCCGCCGTCGATGTGGCGCCAGTGACGCAGCTGGACCTCCACCAGGTCGGCCACGCCCTCGCGCGCGGCCCTGGCGGCGACGAAGTCGCGCTGCTCCCGCGACAGGGTGACCGCCGTGACCCGCACCTTGTGGTGTCGGGCGGCGTGCATGGCCAGGGATCCCCAGCCGCAGCCGACATCGAGGAGCCGGTCGCCGGGGCGCAGTCCCAGTTTGCGGCAGATCAGCTCCAGCTTGTCCTGCTGGGCGTCGGCTAGGCCGTACGTGGAGTCAGCCGGGCGCGTCCAGTAGGCGCAGGAGTACGCCATCGACTCGTCGAGCAGCAGCGCGTAGAAGTCGTTGGACACGTCGTAGTGATGGCTGATCGCGGCCCGGTCCCGGGAAGAACTGTGCAGGCGACCGCTCAGCCGGGCCCGTCCGTCGGGTCGGCGGGGAGGCGGCCCGGCCGCGCCCAGCCCCGCGGCGAGGCCGACGGCGGCTGCCAGTGCGGCGGGCCCCGGTCGGGTCAGGCCCTGGTCGCGGACGGCCCGGCCCGCCCGGGATAGCGCTGTGGCGAGATCGCCCTCGACGTCGAGATCACCGGTGATGTACGACTCCGCCAGGCCGAGTTCGTTCGGCTGCCACAGCAGGCGGCGCAGAGCCCCGGGCGAACGGAGCACCACGAGGGGAGCGGCGGCGGGGCCGGCTTCGCTGCCGTCCCAGGCCCGCAGGCGTACGGGGAGCGGGCCGGTGGTGAAGAGGTTCAGGAGGTCGGCGAGACGGTCGGCGGCGGGCCTCATCGGGGGGTCCCTTCGGTGAGGAGGATCTGGCGGACGTCGAGGTAGCGGGAGCGGAAGCCGGCTTCGGAGTAGGCGAGGTAGAGCTCCCACATGCGATGGAAGACGGCGTCGAAGCCGAGGTTCGTCACGGTTTCTTGCTGTGCGGTGAACCGTTCCCGCCAGAGGCGCAGGGTTTCCGCGTAGTGGTCGCCGTATCCGTTGTCCGCGACGGTGCGCAGTCCGGCCGCGCCGGAGTGTTCGGCGATGGCCTCGCGGGAGGGGATCAGCCCGCCGGGGAAGACGTACTTGCTGATCCAGGTGTGGGTGGCGGCGGTGTCGAGCATCTGCTGGTGGCCCATGGTGATGGCCTGCAGGGCGATCCTGCCTCCGGGCGCGAGCGCGCCTCGCAGCGCGGCGAAGTAGGAGGGCCAGTACTCGGCGCCGACCGCCTCGATCATCTCCACGCTGACGACGGCGTCGTAACGGCCTTCGATGTTCCGGTAGTCGCGCACCTGCACCTCGACACGGTCGTCGAGGCCGGCGGATCGGATCCTCGTACGAGCGAGTTCGGCCTGCTCGGTGGAGAGGGTCAGGGTGGTGACGTGGGCGCCGCGGCCGGCGGCACGCAGGGCCAGCTCGCCCCAGCCGGTGCCGATCTCCAGGAGTCGTGTGCCGTCGTGGACCTGGGCGAGGTCCAGGAGGCGGTCGATCTTGCGGTGCTGGGCGGACGCGAGGGACTCGAAGCGGGCCGGGAAGGCGGTGAAGACCGCGGACGAGTAGGTGAGGGTGGGGTCCAGGAACGCGGCGAACAGGTCGTTGGACAGGTCGTAGTGCCGGTGGATGTTCCGTCGGGCGCCGAGCGGGGTGTTGCGGTCGCTGCCGGGGCGGGCGTGCGCCCACAGGGGGCGGAGCCTGCGCAGCGGGGCCGGTACGAGGTCCTCGGCGTGGGCGGCGAGCACAGTCAGTACGCCCGGCAGGTCGTTGCTGTCCCACTCGCCGGCCATGTAGGACTCGCCGAAACCGATGAGACCGTCGCGGGCGATCCTGCGGTAGAAGGCGTCAGGATCGTGCAGGGTCATTGTCGGCGCGCCACCGGCGTCGGGGCGCCCGTCTCCGGCGGGATCGACCAGGGACAGTTTGCGCAGGGCGCGGCCCACGAGGAATCGGGCGACGGCGGTGTGGCCCGGCCGCGCCGACGGCAGCCCGGCCACGTCCGGCCAGAGCACGGCGTCCACCTCATGGCGGCTGTACGGCAGACCAGGCGGAGACGCCGCGTACGTCCGCTGAGCGACCACGGAGTAGCGCTCTGCCGTGGGCGGCACGTGGCGGGGTGCGGTGGTGGGGCGGGTCACGGAACCATGCCTTTCTGGGGGGTGTGGTGAGGTCGGGGGTGTACGGGCAGGCCGCGCAGGAACAGGTGGATGCCGTGGCGGCGGATGCCGGCCCAGACGGCGGCGGTCGACCACGGCCTGCGCGCGGCGGCGGCCAGGAGGGCCTTGGCTGTCGCGGGGCGACGGCGGCCCCGGACAGTCGCCGTGAAGGGCCGGCCGTCGTCGAGTTCGAGGTGCACCGTCAGGCCGAGGCGCTCGCCGGGCAGGGGCAGCCTCATCCGGTACTGGCCGGCGACCGGGAAGAACGGCGAGACGTAGAACTCCTTGTCCACGCGCGCGTGTCCCGTGTCGTCGGTGCGCAGCAGGTAGCAGTGCCGCTGCCCATAAGTGTTGTGGACCTCCGCCACCACGCAGACCAGGGCCCCGGAGGCGTCGTGGCACCAGTACACGCTGAGCGGGTTGAAGACGTAGCCGAGCACACGGGCGTGCGCGAGCATCACCACCCGCCCGTCGCCGAGGTCGACGCCGTGGGCCGCGAGGAACGCCTCCAGGCCGGCTCGGATGGACACCGCGCTCCCCGTGAAGTGGTCGCGCTGATCGAACCGGGCGAGGGGGCGCAGGAGGAAGGGCAGCTCCGGCATTCGGTCGAGGTCGACGCACCACATGTAGGTGCGGTGCCGGAACGTGTGGCGGAGGGGCGCTGTGCGGACGTGGGCGACGACGCACTCGTACAGCGCTGCGGCGGGGTCCCCGGTGACGGTCACCAGCGCACCCCCAGCGACTGGGCGGCGGCTACGCCGGAGCGGCAGCCGTCCTCGTGGAAACCCCATCCGTGCCAGGCCCCGGCGAACGCGGTCACGCCGGTGTTCAGACGGGGCAGTTCCTTCTGGGCAGCGACTGAAGCGGGGGTGTAGACCGGGTGCTCGTAGACCATCCGCTCCACGACCCGGTCCGGGGCGATGCGGTCCTCGCCGCCCAGAGACACGACGTAGCCGGCTGCCTCGGGCAGACGCTGCAGGCGCCGCATGTCGTAGCTGACCCGGGCGGGTTCCGCCGTGGGGTCGCAGCCGGTCAGGTGGTAGTTCCAGCTGGCCCGCGCCCTCGGCGAGCGGGGCAGGACGCTGGTGTCGGTATGCAGCAGGGTGGGGTTCCGCGAATAAGTGAAGGCACCCAGGAGCCGTTTCTCATCGGCAGTGGGGTTGGCGAGCAGGCGCAGCGCCTGATCGGGATGCGTAGCGATCACTACGGCGTCGTAGGAGTTGCTGTCGCCGTCGGCGGTGCTGACGAGCGCGCCTCGTTCGGTGCGCTGGACGGCGTCGACCGGGCTGGAGGTATGGACCCGCTGCAACCGTTTGACAGCGGCGGAGACGTACGCGCCCGACCCTCCCGCCACGGTCTTCCACTGAGGGGAGCCTGTGATTGAGAGCAGGCCGTGGTGGTTCAGGAAGGTGAACAGATAGTTGGCCGGATACGACAGGGCGATCCGTGCCGGGCAGGACCACACCGCGGACACCAGGGGGAGGGCGAAGTGGCTGACGAAGTAGGGCGAGAACCCGCCCCGCCGCAGGAACTCACCCAGGGTGACGGAGGAGGACGGCCGCTCGGCCAGGAGGCGTCGCGCTCCGCGGTGGAAGACCGGCACCTCGGCCAGCAGCCGCAGAAAGCGGGGTCGCAGAGCGGACCGCCCGGTGAACAGGCCCGCGGGGCCTCGCGCGCCCGCGTACTCCAGCCCGCAGCCGTCGCACCGCACCGACATGCTCATCTCGGCGTCCTGCGTGGTGATGCCGAGCTCGCGGAACAGACGCAGCAGCGTGGGGTAGGTGCGCTCGTTGTGCACGATGAACCCCGAGTCCACCGCAACCGTCCGCCCTCCCGAGCCCGCGAGTTCATGGGTGTGGGCGTGGCCTCCCAGGCGCCCGTCCGACTCGTACAGGGTGACCTCGCACGAGGACGCCAGGACATAGGCCGCCGTCAGGCCCGCCACGCCGGCCCCCACCACAGCCACCTTGCGGTGTTCCACCACGCCACTCCCGCCACTCGACACGCCGCTGGGCGCGGCTGTTTCACCCGTACTTCGCAGCCGAGGGCCGGGCGGATTGGCGCGGAGGGACGTGAGGTCACTCGCCGTGCGAGGTCAGCTGGCGTTGGGGACGAGCAGAACGCCTGAGTGCGGGTCGGGGGAACGTCGCTCTCCGGCGGTGACGTGCCCGGCAGCGCCGACGTCCGGTGAGGCGATGGCGAACACCGAATTGCCGCAGCCCGATCACGCGTGCGTCGGCACCGACGGCCCTCGCCGCCATTTCCTCGGACACGGAAAGGAGTTGCATCCACAGGCTTCTCGCCTGAGCGAACCGCTCGTGGCTTTCCAGGATCTGAGAATTGAGGGCCCACCTCGCTGCCCGGCGAGCTGCACCGGTTCGAGGCCGTCGGAGCAGGACCACAGCTGAGCGGGACCCTCAGAGGATTCGTCGCCCGGCTGGCAGGCGGGGACCACGGGCGCGCCTCGACGCGGTGACGGGTGGGGTCACCGTAGTGAAATGTTCCGCCTGCCAGCCGCCCTTCGGTCAGACGGAAATCGCGGACGAGCTATCCGATCCTGGGGCCGGCGCCATGGAACCTTTGTGGGGCACGCTGCCGCATGCAGGGTTCAGCAGGGGTGTGTGGTCAGGCGGGCAGGTTCATCAGGAGCAGGGGGGCGGAGGTGGGTTGTGCGGACCCTTCGCTGGGTTCGAGGGTGAGGCCGACCGCCGTGGCGGCGGAGGGATTGCCGGCGAGGAGAATGGTGCCGTCCGTGTGGATGAAACCGGCCGGGCGCATCGTGCCCTCGTGGGCCAGCCACAGCTGGTACGTCTTGCCCGGCGCCGGGGCGGGCAAGCCGGTCGCGGTGAAGACGGCCTTGTTCTCACGGTCGGAGGTGACGACGGTCGTCAGGGCGCCGTTGGTGGCCCGCCCGTGCGCGGTGCGGGAGTCCGGAGCGGCCAGCACGGTGCTGACGGCGTCGAGCTGCTGCTGGACCTGGCGGGCCTGCTGCTGGGAGTCCGCGCTTTGCTGGTGCTGCCAGACGGCGAGGCTGCCGAACGATGCGGCCGAGGCCAGGCTGGCGGCAAGCGCGAGGGGTACGGCCTTGCGGCGCAGCCTTCCGGCGAGGCTCGTCGTCACGGTGACGGGGACGCGGGGTGGCAGTTGGCGTACCCCGTCGATGGCGGACATCGTCCGCTGCTTCATGGAGGCCGGCGGTTCCTGGGCCACCGCGGAGGCCAAACGTGCGGCGGTCGCCTCGAACTCCGCCACTTCGTTCCGGCAGTCGTCACAGTGCTGAAGGTGGTCGTCGAATGTCTCCCGCTCGGCCCGGTCAAGGGCGTTGAGGGCGTAGGCGGCTGCGAAGGTGTGGATGTCGAACTGGTGTTGTTTCACGTGGTCACCCCCATGCAGTCGCGGAGCCGGATCAGCCCGTCGCGCATGCGTGTCTTGATGGTGGGAAGAGGAGCGCGCAGGGATTCTGCGACCTCACGGTAGGTCAGGCCCTGGTAGTAGGCCAGGGTCACCGCTTGACGCTGCAGTTCGGTCAGACCGCGCAGGCAGCGGCGGACCTGCTCGCTCTCCAGGCGGGTCTGCACCTGTTCGGCGACCTCGTCGTACGCGGGGGAGTGGTCGCGAGCGGCCTGGGCCTGTTCACGGTCGGCCGAGGCCTGGGCGGAGCGGACCCGGTCCACGGCCCGCCGGTGGGCGATCGTCGCGGCCCAGGTGGTGACGCTGCCGGCTTCGGGGCGGTAGCGGGCGGCCTGCCGCCACAGGTCGATCATGACCTCCTGGGTGACCTCCTCGGACTGGGCCCGGTCGCGAACGACCTTGATCGTGATCCCGAACACCAGGGGTGCGAGAGCGTCGTAGAGGGTGGAGAAGGCCTGCTTGTCACCACGGACGACCTTCTGCATGACCTGGGTGAGATCACTGCGCCCGGTCTGGCCCGGGGGGCCGAAGGGGAGCGGCTGGTTCACCGGCCGGGCTCCGGCTGTGGCGACCAGACGAAGTGGCCGGGGGCCTGCTGGGGCGTGTGTGTCCATCGCATAGGTGTCCTTGGTCGTGGGAGGGACCGGCTGTCACACCGGCAGCCGGGCCATGGAGCGCAGGGTCTTTGAACAGTCTTCGTAGCGGATGGATGTGCGGATGGGAGGGCGTTTCGTCACTGCGGCAGCAGCCGGTTCGCCCGTGCGGGTGAACCGGCTGCTCCTGACCCAGCCGACGGCGAGGGGGCACCGAAGAAGCGGGTGAGAGCCGGGAGCGTTCGCCGGTTTCTGACCGGCCGTGCGGGATCTCCGTGCGGCCGGCACGAACCCTTTCCTTGGGAGGCAGTGCAATGGTTGGTATCCGCAAAAGCCTGGCGGTAGCGGCGGCGGCCGGTGCCGTGGTCGTCGGCGGAGCGTCGCTGGCCGCGGCCGACACGGGGGCGCAGGGCGTCGCCGCCTACTCGCCCGGTGTCGGCTCCGGCAACCTGATCCAGATCCCGGTCCACGTCCCGGTCAACGCCTGCGGGAACACGGTGAGCGTCATCGGACTGCTGAACCCGGCCTTCGGCAACACCTGCGTCAACGCCTGATCTCGACGAGCCTGTCAGGTTCCGGTCCAGTGCCGTGTCCGGGGTGGCGCGGACCGGTGACCTGTCCGGGGTCGCGGCCAGGAGGCGCATCCCGCGCCTCGTGCCCGCGGAATCGCGATTCCGAGCGGATCAGCTGCGGGCGGCTGTCGACACAGCCGCCCGCAGTTCCGCTTCCGCTTGCTTCAGGTCACGCCGGCGGCCTGCTGGTCCGCACGGGACGAGGCGGCCCGAAGAGGACGCGTAACCGAGGACGACGGTCCGACCCAAGTGAGACCCGGGCCGGACCGTCGCACGGAAGAGGGACTACTCATGCGTTGGCTCAACCGCTCAGGCGCTCTGCTCACACTCCTGTTGTGCCTGGCACTCGCTGGCGTCGCCGGCCCCTACACGGGGCGCCTCGGCGAGGTGACGCAGACCGACCAGGCGGCGGCGCTACCGTCCGATGCGGAGTCCGCGCAAGTGGCCGCACTGCTCGACCCCGGCGGCTCGGTCGAGGCCCTGCCGCTGGCCGTGGTGTGGACCGGCTCGGCAGTGAACGGCCGGATCTCCGCGGCCCAGCAGGCCGCAGCGCGCTCGATCGTCGCGAGCATCACCGGATCGCGTCCGGACGCGGAGCCGGCTCTCGCCCGGGACGGGATGGCGATGACCGCCGTGGTCGCCGCCGGACCGGACGACCTGCCCGCCCAGCTCGCGGACATCAGGACAGCGGCACGCGCGGTACCGGCCACCGACGTCCGATTGGCGGGTCCGGCTGCCGCACAGGCCGACCTGGACAACGCCTTCGCCCACACTGACGGCACCTTGCTAGCCGTGACACTCATCGTCGTACTGCTGATCCTGCTGCTCGTCTACCGCAGCGTGTTCATGCCGCTGCTGGTCATCGCTGGTGCCCTGCTGGCCCTGGCCACGACGTCCGCCCTGCTGTACGCGTGCGCCCGGGCCGGCTGGCTGGTGCTCGACGGGCAGGTCCAAGGCATCGTGTTCGTCCTGGTCATCGGGGCGAGCACCGACTACGCACTTCTCCTCGCAGCCCGCTACAAGGAGGAGCTCGCCCGGCCGGGCCACACGCAGGAGGCTGTGGTCGCGGCTTGCAGGGCGACGGCGGCGCCCGTGCTGGCCAGCGCCGCGACGGTGGCCTGCGCCATGATGACGCTGACGCTGGGCACTCTGCCGTCCCATCAGCTCCTCGGACCGGCGGTAGCCATCGCCATGGCCTGCTGCGCGGCGGTGTCCCTGACCTTCCTCCCCGCCGTCCTCCTGCTGTGCGGGCCCGCCGTGTTCTGGCCCCGCCCGGGGCGCTTCGCGGCGACGGACGGCTGGTTCCGGCTGGCGCGCGCGACCGAGCGCCGACCGCGCCGACTCTGGCTCGCCTGCCTCGCCCTGCTGCTCGCGGGGGCGGCTTTCACCCCGCTGCTCTCCCAGCGCGGTGTCCCTCTGCACGAGGCCCTTCCCGCCGCCTCACCCTCCACCGACGGGCAGACGACCCTGGCCCGGCACTTCCCGGCCGGCACAGGAAGCCCCATGGTGATCGTCACCCCCTCCCCGCGGACAGCCGAGGTACGCGCCGTCACCGTCAGCACGCCGGGCGTCGCCGCCGTCGAAGTCGTCACGGCCCCGGACGGTACACCGGCAGGCGGTCGGACCCAGATCCTCGCGACGCTCACGACCGCCGCTGACAGTGAGGAGGCAAGGCACGTCGTCGAACGTCTCCGCGTCTCACTCGACGACACCGGGGCCCTGATCGGTGGTCAGGCCGCGCAACTGTACGACGTTCAGCGGACGGCCCTGCGGGACCAACGGCTGGTCATGCCCGTGGTGCTCGTCGTGGTCCTGGTGATCCTCATCGCCCTGCTGCGCTGCCTGCTGCTGCCGTTGCTGCTCGTCGCGGCCGCGGGAGTGAGTCTGCTCACCGCGTTCGGGCTCTCCGCCCTCGCCTTCCACCTCGTCGGCGGTACGGCGGCGACCGAACCCGCTGTGGTGCTGTTCTCCTTCATCTTCCTCGTCGCCCTCGGCGTGGACTACAACATCTTCCTCGTCCACCGCGTGCGCCACGAAGCACTCAAGGCAGGCACCGTGCTCGGGGTACGTCACGGCCTCGTCAGCACGGGCGGTGTGATCAGCGCGGCCGGCCTCATCCTGGCCGCGACCTTCGCCGCCCTGACCGTGATGCCGCTGCTCTACCTCGCCCAGATCGGCTGCATCGTCGCCATCGGCGTACTGATCGACACGCTCCTGGTACGCCTCTTCCTCGTCCCGGCCCTCATCCTCGACCTCGGGCACAGGGCCTGGTGGCCCGCCGACATGCCCAAGGAACCCACTGCTCCTCATCCTTTCGCCCCACCCGGCCGGGATGCCCCTGCTGAAGTCGGCGCTCAGGCGGGCCCGGCGCGCGAGATCTGAACATCCCTCAACATCCTTCGCGAATCTTTCGGGTGACAGACCAATCCGCCGGGCGGGTGCCGCCGAATGCCCCCCGTGAGCACCTTCCGCACCACCCTCAGCCGGTTCTCTCTCGGGGCACTGGCCGGCCTGCTGGCCGGGTTCACCGCGCTCGCCGTGGCCGAGCTGACCGCCGCTCTGGTCAGGCCCGAGGCCGGGCCGGTGACGGTGGTGGGCGGCGCGGTCATCGACCGGACCCCCGCGCCGGTGAAAGACTTCGCGATCCGGACGTTCGGGGAGAACGACAAGGTCGTCCTGCAGCTGGGCATCCTGGTCCTGCTCAGCCTGTTCGCGATCGCCCTGGGCGTTCTGGCGCTCCGGCATAGGCGTGTGGGAGCGGCCGGAGTCCTGCTCTTCGGGGTCGTCGGCGCGGCCGCCGCCCTGAGCAGGCCGGACACCGCGGGTGTCGGAGACGTACTGCCCTCCGTGGTCGGCGCGGTGGCGGGAGCCGCCGTGCTGTACGTCCTGGCGGGCAAAGTCACCCCCGTCGGCTCTCCGACCGGTGACGAGGGCACCGGGGGCGGGTGGAGCCGGCGGGGGTTCCTGACCACCGCGGCCGTGACCGCCGCCGCCGCCACCGGAGCGGGGGTACTGGGACGGGTACTGTCGCAGCAGCGCGGACAGGGAGCGGTCACCTCCCGCAACAACCTTGTCCTGCCCTCACCCGCATCACTGGCACCCCCCGTCCCGGCCGGAGCGCAACTCAAGGTGCCCGGGGTCAGCGCGTTCACCACCCCGAACCGGGACTTCTACCGCGTCGACACCGCCCTCGTCGTGCCCAAGATCGATGCCGGCACCTGGCGGCTGCGAATTCACGGCAAGGGCGTCACCCGCCCGCGCACGTACACGCTCGACGACCTCCTCGCCCGCCCGCTGATCGAACGGGACATCACGCTGACCTGCGTCTCGAACGAGGTCGGCGGGCCCTACGTCGGCAACGCCCGCTGGCTCGGCGTACGCCTGGCCGACCTGCTCACCGAGTGCGGAGTGCTGCCTCCCTCCCGGGGCGGCAAGGCCGACCAGCTGGTGGCGCGTTCCGTGGACGGCATGACGCTCGGCTCGCCGGTCGAGGACGTCATGGACGGACGGGACGCGATGCTCGCCCTCGGCATGAACGGCGAACCCCTCCCCTT
Organism: Streptomyces sp. NPDC002773; assembly: GCF_040295605.1. Taxonomy (NCBI): domain Bacteria; kingdom Bacillati; phylum Actinomycetota; class Actinomycetes; order Kitasatosporales; family Streptomycetaceae; genus Streptomyces; species Streptomyces sp. NPDC002773. The sequence goes on along the minus strand of NZ_JBEOVO010000051.1, from coordinate 17,375 downwards.
CGACCACGGCTTCCCCGTCCGGATGCTCGTCCCCGGTCTCTACGGATACGTCTCCGCCTGCAAGTGGATCGAGGACATCGAGCTCACCACCTTCGACACCTACGACCCCTACTGGGTGAAGCGGAAGTGGGCCCGCAAGGCCCCGATCAAGACCCAGGCGCGCATCGACACACCCAAGCCCTTCGCCCGGCCCACCGCCGGGACCGTCACGGTCGCCGGTGTCGCCTGGGCCCAGCGCCGGGGCATCACCCGCGTCCAGGTGCGCGTCGACGACGGCCCCTGGCAGGACGCCGACCTCGCGGTCCAGGACACCGTCGACACCTGGCGCCAGTGGTCCTACCGCTGGCAGGCCACCCCCGGCGGACACACCCTCACCGTCCGCGCCACCGACGGCACCGGCCAGGTCCAGACCGAGCAGCGGGCGCGGACCATCCCCGACGGGGCGAGCGGCTGGCACAGCGTCTTCGTCACCGTCACCTAGACCACCGGCCCTCACCCCAGGTCCGGAGAAACACCACCACGCAGTTCCGATTCACAGCACCGACTCTCCATAGGAGCAACAGAGATGAACACCCTGCGCATTCGCCGTGGCGCGATCGCCGTCGCCGCCGCTGCCGTCCTCCCCTTCTCGCTCGCGGCCTGCTCGGACTCCGACAGCGGCACCGACGCGGCCGCGCCCACCACGGCCCCCGCCGCTCCGACCACGGCGAGCGAGGCCCCCAGCGAGGACGCGACGGCCATGGACCAACCCTTCGGCCCGGCGTGTGCCGGTGTGCCGAAGGACGGTGCCGGTTCGTTCGACGGTATGGCCAAGGACCCGGTCGCCACTGCGGCCTCGAACAACCCGGCCCTGTCCACCCTGGTCACCGCCGTGAAGAAGGCCGGCCTGGTCGACACCCTCAACAACGCCGAGAACATCACGGTCTTCGCGCCGACCAACGACGCCTTCGCCAAGATCCCGAAGGCCGACCTGGACAAGGTCCTCGCCGACAAGGCCACGCTCACCAAGATCCTCACGTACCACGTCGTCGGCGAGAAGCTGGCCCCGAAGCAGCTGGAGAACGGCTCCTTCGAGACCCTCCAGAAGGGCATGATCACCACCGCCGGCTCCGGCGAGGCGTACACCGTCAACGACACCTCCAAGGTCGTCTGCGGCAACGTCAAGACCGCCAACGCCAACGTCTACATCGTCGACACCGTCCTCATGCCCAAGTAGCCGGCGAGCGCATATCGGCGCTCTCCCGAACGCTCAGCGGCCGGTGGTCCGGCATCCCTCACCGCGAGGGGTGCAGGACCACCGGCTCTGCTCACTTCTGGTCGATGGGCAGGGCCAGGTCGGTGACCTGGTGCCTCTTCGGGAAGGCGCCCTTGTCGGTAGCCTTCCCGGAGAGGACGTCGACGCTGTACAGGCGGTAGCCGTTGCCCCCGTCGATGGCCGCGAAGCCGTGGTTCCTGCCGGTGTCCGGCCGGGTGTAGATGTCGAAGCCGGCGTCCAGGCTCATGTTCACGCCGAGGTTGCTGGTGGGGGCGAGGGTGCCCGCGTTGGCCGGCGACTGGAGGGAGATCCCGTCGGCCATCGTGTCCAGGTCGAACAGGGTCGTCGCCGTTGCGGCGTTCAGGTCGTTGTTGGTGTAGGCGGCGCCGGTGACGCCCTTGGCGGTCGACGGTGGGGTGGTCGGATTGGTGAGCGTGCCGTCCACGGTCGTCGACAGGGGTGCGGATGCGTCGTCGATGTTGCGACGGCTTGAAGCCCACCGCTTGGTCGCCGTCTCGCACCAGGAGGACCGGCTCTCGCCGCCGCCGTCGTATGGCAGGGCCGGGCCCGCTGCGAGCTCGCCGCCCGATTCCTACCCGATGCCGAGTGGGCCAGGGCGAGGCGCCGGCTTCGATCGAGCAGGTCTGCGACCCGGGCGGCGCTCAGGACGCGTATCGGGTCACATCCGTGATTCGGCAGGTGATCTTGGTTGCGATCTGGTCCGTTCCTTGGGCCTTCACGCTGGACTGCTGGTCGGGCGCCACACCGTTCGACGCGGCGAGTGCTTCGCTCAGCCGCTTGTTCGACGCGTCGACGAACTCGACGTTCACGATGTAGTTGCTGGCCTTGCTGGACCGGTTCGTGATCAGCAGGTCCGCGCTGGGCCACTTCGTGGCCGGGTCCACCACGCACGCGGTGATCTCCACGTCACCTCTGGCACCGCTCTCCTCCTGAGGCCGCTCCGAGCCGGGCGTCTCCCGCCTCGGGGACGAGGTCGTCGTGCGTTCAGGTTCGTCGTCTCCGCCTCCCGCAGCGAGGGTGATGGCGATGATCGCCACGATCAAGGCGATCACGCAGAGGCACGAGAGCTCAATGATCTTTCCCGTCCTGCCTTTGCGGCGAGGAGGGGGCCCTCCTCCCGCACCGGGCGGTGTCTGTCCCCATTCCGGTGGCGGTTCCTGACTCGACATGGACACAGAATCCGCCTGGGCAGAGAGACACGCACATGAGCTACTCCGTACGGAGCACCCGTCTGCAGGACGACGCGGACACGATCACTGCGAGGCCCCGTTGAACCTCCAGGACACCCCATACCTCACCGAACTCTGCGCGCACTGTCGGCCCGACGGTGGGCCGCTCCACGCCCCGCAGCCCCCTGGGAGCGACTGCCGAGGAACGGTGGCCGGCGGCGACGGAGCCTGTCGGTGACGTACAGATCAGGCGAGGTGCCGTCTGCGTCGGCGGGTGAGGAGGAGGAGTGTTGTGGTGATGAGGGCGACTACTTGTGCGGCGACGACGATGTTCTTGTCGGTGAACCAGGCGGGCTCGTACATGTTGGGCAGGGGGCCGAGTTCGCCGACGTCGACGTAGCGGTAGAGCAGGAGGGCGGCGAGTCCTCCGGCTGCGACGGTCCAGGCGAAGGCGTCTGCCAGGGTGCTGCGCCAGACGATGACGAGCAGTGCTGCCAGGGCGGCGAGGGCTGCTTCGATCCTGAAGAGTGTGCCCTGGCTGATGGTCGCGCTGACGGCGTCGTAGCGTTCGGCGAGGTGCGCGTGGAGGTAGGCGTCGACGGCGAGGCCGGCTGCGGCCAGGACGCGAAGCACTGCGTCCAGCTTCCTGTGGGCGCTGTTCGTCCGAGTCGGGTCGTGGGGCATGGGGCGCCTCCGGCGTGGGGGGCCGCGTGGCCGTCGGGTCAGCGGACGGTGAGGGTGCCCCTCATGGACTGGTGGATGTCGCAGAGGTAGGGGTACGTGCCGGCGGTGGGCGGCGCGGTGAAGGTGGCCGTCTTGCCGCCTTGGATGGTGCTGGTGTCGAAGGCGTTGGCGGCTTCTGCTGTCACGGTGTGGGGTGTGGAGTCCTCGTTCACCACGGTGATCTTGGTGCCAGGGGCGACGGTGAGGTCGGATGGCTCGAAGCGGAAGTTCTTGATGACGATGCGCGCTTCTTGGGCGGGCGTGACTGACGTCGGCGATGCCGAGGGGGAGGTGGGGGTGGATGTTCCGCCGGAGTCGGAGCAGCCGGCGAGTGTGGTGACGAGGAACAGGAGGACGAGCGGCAGGACCGTGTGCGGTCCACGGCGGCGGGGGCGAGTGAGCAAGGGAGTCTCCGGGATGCGCTGTGCGTGAAGCGGGCGGCCGGGGGCGGGGCCACGTCCGGGCTGCCGGACGTGGCCCGGGGAGCTCAGCCGGTGAGGAGTTCGGGGCTGGCGGCCTTGTCGGTGCCGATGAAGTCGTCCGGCACCGGGTACTGGCCGAGGACGAAGTGAAGGATCGCGGCGTGCATCGCTTCGACGGGGGCGATGGTTGCCGCGGTGTTGACACCGTCGATGTTCTTGACGTTGAAGGCGGCGAAGACGTACGTCTGGGTCGCCTGATCCTCCAGCTGGAGTGCCAGCTTCGCCACCCCAGGGACGTCCTTGACCTGGCCCAGGGCCTTGACGACGTCCTGATGGTTGGACAGCGGGGTCCCGGTGATCTTCGGCTTGCCCGCCCCGGCCAGGATCGCGTTCCACGCTTCGGCGTGGTCCTGGTGCTGGTCCATGGCGGTCTGGACGAAGGTAGCGACGGCCGGGGGTACGGTGCCGAGCTTGCCCGCCTTCGCTGCGGCGAGAGCGGCCTGGTAGGCGCCGACGGCCTGGTTCTCCAGCGCGGCGGCCAGGGCGACGACCTTCAGATCACCGGTGTAGGTGCCCGCGGACGGTGAGCCCGACGGGCTGGGGGCCGCGGCCTTGATGTCGGAGCTGCCGCCCCCGCACGCGGCCAGGGTCAGCATGGCCGCGGAAGCGCCGGCGCCGATCAGGAAGCCCCGGCGCCCCAGGGAGGTCTGCTCGGGTTCGGGCTCGGCTCCGGTCCGCTTGAGGTCGAACAGGCCCTGGACCATGTCACGCGCCGAGGCCTGCATGACCGGCAGCGTCGCTTCGTGGGCGTCGCGCAGGTCTCCGGTCAGGCGGGAGAGTTCGCCTTCGCTGATGGGCAGCTCCCAGCCGCCCTTGCTCCTGCTCATTTCACGGCCCCTTCGCTGATCGGGGAGGCGTTCTTGGTCGGGTAGAAGGCGTCGGGGAAGCCCACGCTGCCGGCGGCTGCCGGGAGCTTGGCGACATCGGTGGGGATGGCGATCAGCTCGGGCATGTCCGCGGCCAGGAGCGCCTGTACGGCGAGCAGCGTGGCCCGGTGCTGGGCTTCGACCGGGGCGACCGAGGCGAACAGCTGCCGCAGGTTGCGGTCCTCGACCTGCCCGATGTTTTTGGTGTATGTCTGGGCCGCGACGTCTTCCAGGGTGATGGCCAGTTCAACGACGTCCGCAGCCGTCTTGATCGTCGGGAGCTTCTCCTTGACGATGGCCGCGTACTTGGGGTCGGGGCCGTTCTGGGCTTTCCCGCCGGCCTTGGTGGCCGCCGCGTTGAACGCCTTGGCATGTGCGGTGTGCTGTTCGGTGGTCTTGGTGATGAACGCGACGACCGTCTTGTTGCCGTTCTTGATGAACGGCAGGCCGGCCGCGGTCCGGTAGACGTTCACCGCGAGGTTCTCCAGCGACGCGGCTGTCTGGAGCGCCATGATGTCGTCGCTGGTCGCGGCCGCCGCACGGCCTGCCCCCAGCAGCGTGGCGGCGCCTGCCACGCCGAGCACGGTGGTGCGGCGCTGCCACCAGCGTCGACGATCGGGCTCTGCGGCCTCGGTGAAGTCCGTCAGCGCCGCGCGTGTGACCCGCAGCGCGTCGCTGTTGAGGTCCTGTGACTGCTCGGTCAGCTCCCTCAGCAGTCTGGTGTCGATGTGTTCTGTGCCCATCAGGTCCTGCCTCTCTGCCGTGCTGGTCGGCACGGGCGTCGATGTGTTACTTCGGCACGTGCGGCCTGGCGGCCGAGCGGTGCAGCGCGAACGGCCCACACCGGCTGGGTTCCCGGTCGGTCACCACGGGCCCATGGCGGCGCGCGCGGTGAGCCCGAAGCCCACGACCAGGACGAGTGCCGAGGTGCCGACCGGTCCGTAGCGGGCCAGACGCCGTACTCGCTTCCAGCGGTCGGCCGCGGCGGCCTTCAGCCCGGCTTCGACGCGGTCGCGCAGACGTACGAGGAGCAGCCCGGCGATTGTGAGGGTGGCGGCCATCCCGAGTCCGTAGGCGAGCACGAGCAGGACGCCGAAAGCGGTACGGCCCAGGGCGACGGCGCCGAGGAGCACGACGAGTGCAGAGGGGCTGGGGACCAGCCCGCCGGCGATGCCCATGCCGATCAGGCCGCCCTTGGTCGTTCGCGTGGGCGAGGGGGAGTGCGGATGAGTGTGGGCAGGTGCGTTGCCCTGCCTGGTCAGCAGGGCGACGGGGCTGCCGTGGTCGTGTGCTGCGGGGGAACGGCCGCTGTCGGGGACGACCGGTGACGGGTCGCTCCCGGCATGGTGATTGCCGTGCTCGTGACCGTGGTCGTCGACGTGGTCGTGGTGGTGATCGTGTCCATGGTGATGGTGGTGCCCGTGCCGGTGACCGTGGTGGTGCTGGTGCCCGTGACCGTGGTGGTGGCCGGGGTTGCGGCGGGAGAGCGCGGAGCGCAGCAACCACAGTCCGATGGCGGTGACCAGGAGTCCGCTGGTGATGCCGAGCCAGGTCAGGATGGTCTCACCGGCCAGGTGGGTGGCGAGCGGCAGGACGAGACCGAGGAGCAGGACTCCGCCGGTGTGGGTGAGGGTGACGGTTGCCCCGACGGTGACCGCGTCCCTCGGAGTGCCTCGACGGCCGGCGAGATAGGCGGCCATGAGCGTCTTCCCGTGACCAGGCAGTACGGCGTGTGATGCCCCGAGCACGATGGCCAGGGTGAGGGCGAGGAGCCCGACCGGCACGGTCAGCTCCCGCGAACCAACGACGGATTCGAAGGTCGAGGAGATCTTGCCCAGCATCGTGCCGAAGGGGCCGGCGCCGTCGGCCGTGCTCCCCGTGATGGCCGCCGGACCGTTCTCGCCCGGCTCGGCCCGGAGCGACGCCGTCCGCTGGTCCGACGGGGTGGCCAGCGGGTCCGCGGGGTACCGGCGCAGCTCGTCGGTGGACGACGTGGCAGGCACGTCCGCTTCGAGGAGCCTCACGCCGTCGCCCCGGGCGGTGATCTCCTGCCAGCCGATACGCCGGGTGTCGTAGGAGGTGCGCAGCTCGATGTGGGCGGGGGAGCGCAGGTTGGCCGTGGCGGTCAGGGCGCACTGAAGCCTGCTGGTTTTCAGTCCGGCCTCGCCGGGATGATGGGTCAGCGTGGCCGTGACCGGGGCCCAGCGGAGGGGGGCTCCGTCGGCCGTCGCGTGCAGCTGTGCGGCGAGGATGGCACAGCTCTTGCCCGCGTAGGCCTCCGACTCCTGCGGTGTGATCTTGCCGTTCCGGTCGCGGTCGACGGCTGGGAACTCCTGCAGGGCGGCGATCTCGGCCCGGTCGACGACCAGTCGTGCGTCGACGCGGTCGGGGAGGAGTACGAGCCCGGTGTGGTGGTTGACGGTGAAGTTGCCGAGGGGGTGCGCGGCGGCCATGGGCGCCGAGGCACCGGCGACGAGGAGGGCCGTTGCCGCGCAGGCCGTCGCGCGCGCGAGGGTGGGAGTCATGCGGTGCCGTCGATTCTGCCGAGCGTGCTGCGGGCTTCGGGGGCGTGCAGGGGGTGGAAGCGGGGGTCGATGGCCAGCGCCCGCCGGAGGTCGTCCCGGGCCTGTGCGATGTGGCCGAGGGACCGGTGGATCATTCCCCGGTGGTAGTGGAACAGGGCGCTGCGGGTGCCGAGGGCGAGGGCCTGATCGGCGTGCTCCAAGGCGTCCGTGTCGCGGCCGGCGCGGTGCAGAGCCCACGCGTAGGCGTCGTGGACGGCGATGAAGGGCCTTCCCGCCAGAGCGTCGTCGGCCATCGTGACGGCCTTGCGGGCATCGCCGTGGTCGGCTTCGAACAGGATGGCGTCGACGTCGGCGGGATCGCCGCTCGCACGGCGGATCTGTTCCTGGGCGCGCAGGACCGCGTACTGCGCTTCCGCCTGATCGGGCCGCCGGAGCGACTGCTGCAGGTCGCCCAGGCCGAGCAGGTAGTGCGGCAGGGGAGCGATGGCGATGGCGGCGGAGTAGTCGGTGACAGCCTTCTCGGCGTTGCCCAGTGCCGCGTGGGCGCGGGCGCGGACTTCGAGGAGGGCGGCGTCGCGCGGGGCTTCCCCGAGCCCGGCGTCCGCATGCGCGATCGCGGTGCGCGGGTCACCGTTCTCCAGGGCGAGGAGCGCCAGATGGGTACGGGCGAAGGACCTCTCGTCCAGGGTCCCCGCCGCGCCGAGGGAACGGGTCATCAGATCCCGGGCCCGGCGCACGTCGCCCCGTAGCTCCCAGGTGTAGGAGGCCCGGGCGTAGGAGGCGCTGTCCGGGCGCAGGTCGACCATGCGCTGTACGGTCCGGTACGCGTCCTCGTACCGGCCCAGCTGGGTGTAGGCGTCGGCCAGTACGCCGTGGGACGTCGGACCGTACGGGTTGGTCGCCGTGGCCTTCATCGCCCAGTCGAGCGCTTCTTCGAAGTTGTGCCGCCCGGCGGCGAGCGCGCCCATCGCGGTCTCGGCCAGATGGTTGCCGGACGGCTGGAGCTTCAGAGACGTCCGCAGGGCGCTCTTTGCCCGGTCGTAGGTGGCCGGGTCGGCGGTGGCGCGGGCCTGCTGGACGTATGCCATTCCAAGCGCGGCCCAGCCGGCGGGATCCTTCGGGAGCGAGCGTACGCGTTCCTGGAGCGCTGCCACGGACCCCCTCCCGGCAGCGGGACTCGTCGACGGCTTCCCGCCTTCCGCCGATCCGGCCGGCGAGGAGCCGGTCGGGGTAAGTCCTACGGCTCCGACGGCGAACATCACCACCCCGAGCACGAGGGTCACCGCCGTACCGCGCAGGTGTCTGCGCTTGTGTGGCGGCTCGGGGGCTGGGGCGTTCTGGCCTTGCACTGATCCTCCGGGCGTGCGGGTGCGGGGCGGGCACCCTGGTGGGGCACGGCGACCGCCGCGCCCCACCAGGTCGTGTACGTCAGGCGGTGCGGCGGCGCCGCCAGGTGCGGTAGCCGGCCACGCCGAGCAGCAGCGCGCCCATCGCGCCGAAGGCGGACGCCTGGGCCGGCTTCAGCGAGGACTGCTTGACGCCGTTCCCGCCGCCGGAACGGTTGACGTTCTTGGTGTGCGGGAGGGCGACGTACGGGAACGACGTCCCGAAGGCGACCTCGTTGGCGTTGACCTTGTCGCCCTCCGCCAGGGCGGGGACGAGCTGGCCGGTCTGGGCGGCGCCTTCGACGGCCTGGAGGGAGATGTCGATGACGTCGTCGGCCAGGCGGCGGCCGTTGGGGAAGCCGGCCAGGTCACCGGCGAGGACGCCGAGCCGGTTGGGCCGGGCGGTGGGGGCCACGGCCATGTTGAGGCGCAGTTCCTCGGCGGGGACGATCTGCCTCAGGTCGGCGTCCTGGTTCAGCCGGTGGGCGTTGAGGTCGGCCTTGATCGGGCCGCACGCCTTGCAGATGCCGGTGAGGTAGATCTCGGCGAGGTCGTTGCGCGGGGTGGCCGGCGCGGGGATGCCGTAGATCTGCTGGATGAGCTTGGGCAGGATCGGGTCGTACACCTTGTCCACGACCGGCTGGACGGTGCGGTCCTGGTCGGGCGAGATGGAGTTGAAGGCGTCCTTGAACTGCAGCGGGACGACCACCTCGTTGACCAGCGGGTTGCCGAGCCGCGAGACCTGCCGGTAGCCGTCCTTGGTCTTCTCCGAGGCCTTGCCGGTCACGTCGGCGCCCCGGCGCTCGGTCGTCGACCAGATGCCGATGACCGGGTTGCGGGTGCTGTTGCCGCGCAGGGCCAGGTCCTTCTTGGGGATCTGCAGGGCGACGGTGTTGACGTTGTAGCCGGCGAGGGTGTCCTGGCCGCGCTTGCTCAGGTCGCCGCCGTAGAGGAGGTCGAAGACCCGCAGGTCGGCGAAGAACGGGTCCTCGGTCTGCCCCGCGAACGCCTTGCCGCCGCCCTGCAGACCGAGCACGGCCTGCGAGCGCAGGGCGCCGTAGTTCGGCATCGACGCCTCGCCCGTGCGCGAGGGCGCGACGGGCGCGTCCCGCAGCAGGGTACGGGTCTGGCCGCGCTCGTCGGTGACCGTGAGGTCGTAGAACTGGCGGAAGTTCAGGTCCGGGTCGGTCAGGGACGTGACCTGTCCGGTGTTGTACAGGAACTGGTTGGCCGCGTCACGGATCTCGTTCCGGAACTTCCACTTGTAGGTGACGTCAGGCCGTCCGTCACCCGTGTTGTCGATCTTGATGGTGTAGCAGGCGTCGTCGGCGAACGGGTAGAAGTTCGGGCCGCCGTTGGGCTCCTCGAAGGGGATCCAGTTGGCAACCAGGGTGACCGTGTCACTGCGGTCGGGGCTGGTGAACGCGTACACGTCGGTGTTGTCGGCGCGCGGGTCACCGGCGATGAGGGGGGCCTCGCGGTGGCTGGAGGCGACGCTGGTGCTCGGGGCGAGGGTGAGCACCGCCAGCCCGGTGGCCAGAGCGCCGGCGCCCAGGACGAGGAGCGACTGGTCGACGACGCGCTTACCGGGCCTCTTGGAACGGGACATCTACGGCTGGTCCTTTCGGCTGCGAACCCTTCAGCCCGCCCGTACGGGCGGCGGATGGGGGTTCAGCACGTGGGGGAGTGACGTGGGCGAGGGACGGACGGCCTGTCACGACGAAACCGCGCTCTGCCATCGCGTGCATCGCCACACGCAAGCTGCGTAAGCCGTAGAAAACCATGCGCGCAGCGCCAACATCATCGACCCAATTCCAGGCAGAGCGTGACGCGATGACGGAATGAACCGCAAACACGCAGGTGAGGGCCTGCGGGCAGAGAGTAATGCGGTTCGGAAACACCGACGACACGAATTTCCGTGATTACGCCAGTCAGGCAGCAGCGCCCCTTACTGCAAGTGATTCGCAACAAGAGGGTGGCCGTCGTCGCAAGGACGGCCCGGCAGCGGGAAGTCGACCCCTCCGAGGAGACCCCTGACTCTGTGCAAGCGACACCGGGCAGATGAGCCCGGGCCACGCCCCAGCTGTAGCGCGGCCGTCACCGGTGCGGTGGCTCAGTGGGCGAGGTCCTGGACGAAGGGGCCGGGAACATCGAGCGCCTCGGGCGCGGGAGAAAGGCACTTCCACAGCAGCGTGCGGTCGGGAGCGATCAGAAATACGGCGGGCGCTCGCCCACTGTCTGCGGGGGCGAGCCCGAACATCCTGGCCACACCGTCATCGTCGTCGGCGAGCAGCGGAGTCGTCAGGCCGCGCGCATGAGCTGTGACCTCCTGCGAGGAGAGGCTGTCAGGGCTGATGGCCCACAGTGCCCAGGCGGGGGGCTGACGGCGCTCCGCAAGCAAGTCGGCGTAGGCCATGAGGCGTTCGAGGTGATCGCTACGGCCCAGCGCCGGAGAGAAGAAGAGAAGCATCACTCTCCCCCGCTGACGGCACAGCATGTAGGTCCGACGTGTGAAACGGCCCGCTTCGATGCTTCCTCCGGGGAGCGCGAAGTCGCCCACGTAGTCGCCCACCTCGGGTGTTTCCGGCACTGCGCGCCCCCAGGTCTCGGATCACTTCCATGCCCCGGCCACTCCCGAATGTCGGCCCTGTGGTCGAGAAGCGCCGGCAGCGACGCTGTACGTTCCAGCGCCCATTGTGGCCCCGCACGTGCCGGTATCTCCAGAGGGCGGGTCGGCCTCAGCCAACTCGGTCACGGTTTCGACGGCCGCCTTTGAGACTGCACGGTTCACGCACCTTCGAGCCGACGAACAACCTGCTCCCCGTATCCGTCACAGCGGGGCTCGTTCATTCCAGACCAGGAGACTTTTTGCTCCGTTTGCCGCGGCGCGCTTTATCAGCTTGCTTTCAGGCCGTCATCGGTTTTCTGTCTGCTTATCTGCTGCCCTGGCGCCGCTCGCAAGGCGGCTCACCCCGACACGATCGGAGACGCGATGCGTACTGCAGTTGTCACCCTGGCTATGGCCGCCACGGCGGCCGCCGCCATCCCTGCCGCGGCGGTGCAGTCCCAGGACGGCTCATGGGGGCGCTCCGGCGGCGGTCTTATCAGCGTGGGACTGACCACGGACCAGCGGCTGGTCGGCTTCAGCGTCCACGCACCGGACGACACATGGGGCCTGGGCCGGATCAGCGGACTCCGGGGCGACACCAGGCTCATCGGTATCGATTTCCGCGTCCAGGACAGCAAGCTCTACGGGGTCGGCGACCGGGGCGGCATCTACACCGTCGGCAAAGACGCCAAGACCCTCAAGGTTTCCCAGCTGACCGTCTCCCTCACCGGCAGGAGCTTCGGTGTCGACTTCAACCCCGCCGCGAACCGGCTGAGGGTCATCAGCGACACCGGCCAGAACCTGCGACACAACATCGACGACCCGGCCGCCCCTCTGACCACCACCGTCGACGGCACCCTCACCAATCCCACCACGCCGCCGTCCACCGCCCTCGGGGTGACCGGCGCCGCCTACACGAACAACGACCTCAACCCCAGCACCGCGACGACCCTGTTCGACATTGACACCGTCAACGACCGCGTCTCACTCCAGTCCCCTGCCAACGCGGGCACCCTCGCCCCGACCGGCAACCTCGGCGTCGACGCCGGCCCGTCCGCCGGTTTCGACATCCACTACCAGGCCGGGACAGGTGAGAACAAGGGCTTCGCCGCTCTGAAGACCTCCGGGGCGTACCGCTTCTACACCGTCAACATCCTCGACGGCGAGACCCTGCTCCAGGGGACTTTCCCTGCCTCCCGGCAGGTCTTCGACATCGCCCTCCCCCTCGACCAGCACTGACATGCGCCGGGCATGAAGGCGCGCAGCACGTTGCATGCCTTTGCGGTGGAAAGAAGCCCCGCCGTGATCGCCGCCCCTACCGTCATAGCCGGCGCACCGCCCTCGTCGCCCCCGGGTACAAGAACAAGAGCCCTCAAGTGACCCTCCCCTGGGGTTGTGACGTTCAACGCTCATGACCTCGTCCTGGGCTGGCCGCTTCGCAGTGGCAAGCGGTCCGGCCTTGTCCCGTAACGACAGAAGTGAGCATGGCACCTTCCCGAACCCGTCCGCGCGCACCTATAGGACCCGCGCGAGCTCCGGTCCGACGCCCGAGTCGTGTACGGGATGCGTGCAGGGTAGGGCCCCGGCGGCGGGTGGCCACCGGGGTCCTGCGGAGGCTCGACCTCTCCTTCGTGGCTTGGGTTCCCCCTTGCCGAACGGCGTCGGGGCAGTCAGTGGCTGCCGTTGATCGTGCCGCAGTCGGCGGGTGCGGTGGCTTCCTGAGGCAGCTTCGGGTCGAGGTCGCTCTTGCCCTTCCCGAAGTCGTACATGCCGTTGCCGTTCGGGTCGATGCCGTGCTGCACGATGTGCAGGTCCTTGATGTTGTCGGCCACGGCCTGCGACACGGCGATCGTGCGGGAGTACGACAGCCTGCCGTCCTTGTCCGCCACCGGCATCCGGTCGACGGCAAGCCCGCTGGCCTTGGACGTGTCGCCCTTGGTCGTCAGGGAGATGTTGATGTCCCCGTAGGCGGGCAGCCCCTCGGTGGTGCTGACGATGCCGTCACCGTCCTTGTCCGCGCTCTGGTCGGGGCAGGTGTGCTCGTGCCCGTCGGTGGAGCCGTGGATGTGCTGGGCGTGCGGTTGGCCGGGGACCAGACCCTGCGCGTCGATCTTCACGGTGAGCTGCCGGCCCTCCAGGCTGAGCTGCGCGGTGCCCTTGGCGCCCGAGTCGTTCAGCGGTCGCAGATCGACCTGGTAGTTGCGGCCCTGCTGGTTCTGGGAATCACCGTTGCCCTCGCCGTGGGCGAACGCCGGAGCCGCCACGGCGAGACCGAGTGCTGCGGGCAGTGCCACGAGGGCGGAGAGACGGGTTGAATGCTTGATCGTCATGGGAATGCATCCCCTTCCGGGGAGTTTCACCACCGGCTCGGAGCCGATGTCGCGTGGAGGTGTTCGTCCCTTCTTGGGTTATTCGTCGCTGATGGCGGGGCGGATTGCTCGGAGGTGGATCGGGGGTGCCACGTGATCACTGCGATGACCTGCTTGCCGCATGGCGACTGACTCGCGTACAGCAAGGCACCGAGCATTCTGACGATGGCCAGTCCCCGCCCTGACGTGGCGAGCGGATTTCCGTCCGATCGCGGTCGGGGAGGGATCGAGGAGGCGTCGCTGACGGCGATGCCGGCCCGGCCGGGCTCCACGGTGACCGTGAGGGCGTAGGGGCCCTCGGCATGCCGAACCGCGTTGGCGGCCAGCTCGGACACGATGAGCAGGATGTCGTCGGCCACGCCCTCCGGGCAGGACACCCGAGGGGACGCCAGTATGCGCGCCACGGCCTGGCGGGCGACGTGAGCCGCCAGTGGCCCTGGCGGAAGAGGACCGTGGATCGTCGTCTGCGGTCGTACGGATGCGCTGTCCATGGCTCTTCCTCGTTCAGCGGCCCACTGGTGAGCCGGGCGGCCCGACCGGCTCTCCGGCCGTCCACGGGCCCTCATTAGGAATTCGCTGCAGAAGGGAGAAGGGATGGCACTTCATCACAAAAACCAGCAGGCATTGTCGAGTGAAGACCCGGGCTGGCTCATCCGTCACCGGGGCAGTTGCGAAACGATCGCAAGAAAGCGGTGTCGTCCCGCGGGAAAGGATCTCTGCTACGACTGCCGCCTTGTTTCCTCGGTCTGCGGTGCGGGCGACAATGTGAGGGCGGCTCCCCCTTGGCTTCCGTGGCGGGCGCTCACGGGACTCGTGTTCCTGCGGTGACGCAGACCGATTCGTCGGGCTCGCTTAAGAGCAGCCTGCAGAGGTGTTGCTCGCATTGCACGACATACTGGACCAGCGCGTGACGTCACCGTCAGGCTGGGAACGTCTGGGCCGGTGAGCCTGTGCGTGGCTCTGCGGAGAACCCGTGGTCCGACGGCGGCCGTCCTGCTGGGCTCTGGTCACCACGGGCGCCTCCCCCGATGTTCTGGCAAGGCACCACCCGATTGCACCTGTGCGCAGCACGGCGGCTCTGAGGCCTGACACCGGAACCCGTCAGCCAGGGAAAGATCTGCCACCACTCTGCCGGGCATACGGACCAATCCGCTGCCGCCTGGGTGTCGAACGACGGTTGACCGCTTCCACGTTGCATGCGGAGGAAATGTGTTGACCGTCGAAAGATCCGGGCCGGAGCCTCTGCTGACCGTGACGGACGTCGCTGGGATCATTGGCAGGTGCTCCCGCACTGTCGTGCAGATGGCGGCGCGCGGGCTTTTGCCGGACCCCGTCGCCCGCGAACGCCGCCGACCCCTGTGGACGCCGGGTTCGCTTCACGAGTGGTTCGGCAGACTTCACGATCACGCGGTCGTCGTGCCATGCCGACCAGACACGCTCGCCGACCTCCACGCGCATGGCTTCTACGCATGCCCCGCGGGGCGCAGGTACGTCGGCCTCGCTCGCCCTTCCCTCCTCGTCGTGGCTCCGCGGGAAGGGGAGGCTACGGTGTGTGAGGTCACTCATGTGCTGACGGTAGGTCAGGAGATTCCTGGCACGCATCACGCGAGCGACGAGGAGGGCCGCACCCGCTTGGCCGACCTGCTGGTGGCGCCGGCTCCACAAGGGCTGACGGTCTTTCGACTGCGAACGGGCGACAAGGTCCGGATCCTGGGCCCCACCGTCCGACAGGGGCGCTACGTGCCGGGTCATGCGGTACTAAAGGCCATGCGAGAAGGCTTCTTGGAGATTCCCGCCCTCGACGCGGCGTTTCCCCTTCGTTGGTAAGGAACGGGGTGAGGGCAGGACCGAGGAGTTAGGTCCAAGCCCTGAGAAGAGGACAGGTTGGGTGCGGCTGCGTCCCTTCCCGAGTGATCGGTGGGTCACCGAGGAGACCGACGTTGCACCGCCGGCTGCAGGCGCGCGCCCAAGCTCAGAGTTGGTCAGCACCGACGACTCCGCGCCGTACGGCTCTTTGGTCGAAGAGATCGGGAGGAAGGGGCGCGGGGCGGATGCCTGTAGCGGCCCTGTTGGGCCGAGGCCGACGCCTGTCGGTCCGGCGCCGCTCCCCTGCGACTCGTCCTGGTGGTGCTCGGCGTGGCTTCCGTGCTGTCATGCTCTCTGCTCCGCTCCGGTCCGGCCTCGGTCCCACCCGTTCGTGCGCCTCCGTGTGCGCTCCGGGCACCCGTCCGTGTGGTCGCTAAGACCGGCCTAGGTGTGGACCCCTCCACGGGGCGCCGGACGGGAACGGCTTTCGACGTCACCGGCCGGGCGCCGCCTCCGAGGGCAGACCACGCGGACTGGTACGCCCCGTTCTGCCAGCAGATTCGCCAGCGCGTCGGTCTCTTCCTCGGGCAGGGCGATGGCGGCCAGGCGGCGGGCGCGGGTGACGGCGACATACGTCGGGTCTTCGGGATCCTCGCGGTCGACGAGGGAGGCGTACGTGGCGAGCACGACGACCGGCCCCGCCCCGGCCCACAGCGAGAGCTGGATCGGTTTGGTGGTGGTCCGCACCCCGAGCGAGCCGAGCACCGGGTCGTTCTCCAGCGAGCACACCGCGACCATCGGCGCTCGGTGACCGACCGCCCGCCACGCCTCGGCGGTCTGCGCGAGCAGGTCCAGGGTCGGCACGGTGACGAGGATCCGGCCGTCCGCGAACGACTCCAGCGCGCACGCGGCGGCGGTGATCGTCTTGCCCGACCCGGTCGCGGACACGATCGTGCCCCGGGCCCCCTGCGGCGGCACAGATGATCTTGCAGGGAATCCGACCCATGCACGGAAGGCAGATTTCTGATGGACCTGGTGTTCTCTGAGTGAGATGACGTGCATTTCCTGGTTCCCTTTTCCGGGGCGGGCTTCAGGTTTCCGGGGCGTGAGGTTATTTCGAGGGTGTGCCGAATCGTCGAGTCCTCTGAGCCCCCACGAGTCCAGTCCGGCGTAGATCGTGGCGGTCTGGCAACGCGGTGATTCCATGATTTCGGCTTCGCCGCGGTAGACGGCGACCAGCGAGTCGGTGCCGCGCCACCAGGTGTCCGCAAGGCCGGCGACCTCTGGCACGACCTCGAACCCGTCCAGCTCCAGGTCGTCCACAGCAGCGCCTGTCAGCGTCGTGGTCGTGCGCGCACATCTACGGGCGTGATCCGCCAACGCCAAAGCTTCCACCCACCCCTCGACGCTCGCATGCAAGGGCACCCACTTCCCGGCCTCGAGCCCGAACTCCCCGTTCGGACCCACCACGAACGAATACGGAAGAGCCGTACGCTGCGCACCGGCGTCGAAGAGCCAGTCAGGGGCCGGCCCTTCGGGAACGCCCCCACGGAACGCCCGAGGGCCTCCGTCATAGTGAGGAGAGGGGGGAAGGGTCAGGCCACCCCAGACAGCCTCGAAGGCGGACACCCGATCGATCTGGCCTCCAGGGATCCCGTGATCCAGCCAAAAGGCCCTGGACTGCTCGACATCACCGCGACCGGTCCAGTAGCCATGGCACCCAATAAAGTACTGTGCTCTACGGGTAAGGCCTTCAGGGATTCCCTCGTTAATCACCATCTCTACCCCTACTCTCTTTTTGCCAAAGGTACATGGTGTATCAACTCTGACGCACCATGTACCGCAGAACCCGACACCAACGGACACCCCACCCTCGCAGCCAGCATCGCCCGCGGCAGCGGGCCCACGATCCTGGAGGCGCAGCCGGAAGGATCGTTGAGGCGGGGGAGCGCAGCGGACCCGCCGACCCCGGGTTGAAGCGAAGCGGAAGCCCGGCTATCGGGGCGAAGCCCCCAGCTCCGGGAGCGCAGCGGACGGAGTGTCACCTCTGGTGCGCAGCACCGGAGGTGAGTGGGCCGCGCAGCGGCCCACCAACGCTCCCGCGGAGCGGGAGCGTAACCACCGCGCGCAGCGCGGTGGTTCGCTTGCCCATCGCTGCGCGAGGGG
>NZ_JBEOVO010000050.1:0-31261 GCF_040295605.1 Streptomyces sp. NPDC002773 | reverse complement strand
GTCGTCGCGGAAGGCGCGGATCGAGCTGTCCTGGGCCTTGGCCTTGTACTCGGTGGCCGGGCGGAGCTCGACCTGGACGGGCGCGGCCGGGCGGCCGGGCAGCTCGCCGCCGACCTCGCTCGTCGCCTGCCCGCTCCGTAGCCGGAGCCGTTGCGCCACGGCGGACACCGGTGTCGGACAGAGTCTTCGGAATCCCTCCGGCCTGGCGGCGCGGGCCGCGCTGCTGGACGGCACCTACTGGGAGGTCGCCGGCCGGGTCCCCGACGCATCGCGTTGATCGCCGCCCGCAGGTCGAGCAGGGAGGCCGGTTCGGGCTCCGGATCTAGGACGGCGAAGTCCCGCCGGCTGCCGTCGACGAAGACAATCTGCGCGTTCCGGGCGACGTCCTCGTCGCGGACCTCGAACCCGTCGGCGCGGACGCCGCCGACGACGAGTGACACCGCACCTGAGCGGCGACCGGCCGGCATTCGGGGCGACGCTCTCCCCGTTCGCTCGCCACCAAATTAATGGGCTGCGGCGGTACTTCTTCCAGCTCCCCGACCTGCCCGGCGGGCTGCGGCCCCTGCGCGCCAAGGGGCCTGCGCCCCGTCACCGGGGTTCGGTGACGGGGCGACGAGGCGGAGGCTGACTCAGCTAGGGCTGGTCGCCGATGTAGCGGTAGATCTCGGAGTTGGCGTTGACGCCCCAGACGGTGCCGTCGGCTGCCGCGCTGATGTCGGTCAGGCCGCCGGGGACGCCGTGCCACGGCGTGGCGTCGTCGTTGGTGAACCGGTAGATCTGCCCATTCGCGTTCACGCCCCACACGTTGGAGCGCGACCCCGCCGAGATCTTCACCAGACCACCCGCGATCTTCTTCCAGTGGCCGGTGGTGCCCTGGTCGCCGATGTAGCGGTAGATCTCGGAGTTGGCGTTGACGCCCCAGACGGTGCCGTCGGCTGCCGCGCTGATGTCGGTCAGGCCGCCGGGGACGCCGTGCCACGGCGTGGCGTCGTCGTTGGTGAACCGGTAGATCTGCCCATTCGCGTTCACGCCCCACACGTTGGAGCGCGACCCCGCCGAGATCTTCACCAGACCACCCGCGATCTTCTTCCAGTGGCCGGTGGTGCCCTGGTCGCCGATGTAGCGATAGATCTCAGCGTTCGCGTTGACACCCCAGACCGTGCCGTCGGCTGCCGCGCTGATGTCGGTCAGACCACCGGGGACGTTGTGCCACGGCGTGGCGTCGTCGTTAGTGAACCGGTAGATCCTCGCGTCCGAGTTCACGCCCCACACGTTGGACCGCGACCCCGCCGAGATCCCCGACAGACCACCCGCGATCTTCTTCCAATGAGCCATGTCGACCTTGTTCCCCTCGCTCGTGGCGTTCCCTGCAACTGCTCGGCCCGAGACTAGGGCCACCAAATGGCCCAATACTGGGACTCGTTAAACAAAATGATCTGAAAATGAATGTTTGACGCTTATCATTCCCAGCCCGCTTGAGGAGAGGGACAGCTGGCTGGGGGCACATTGACCGGATGCGCGGTCCCACCTGAGGGGGATCGACGCAGCGGCACGGCATGTGCAGGGGAGAGCCGCGTCTCCGGCGTCGCCATCGCCACCGCGATCCTCGAGCTCGTCGTCTGCTTCCACCACGCCGTCCTCGGCGACGACCAGGGCATCACCGACACCACCGCCCGGCTCCGCGACCTCACCGATGGCGGCGACTACGCGTACTACACCGACATCGCCCACTTCATGGTCGGCCTCCCTCTCCCACAGCCCTCGACCATCCGCTGGACCAGGACCGAAGCCGACGTCCGCTCCGCCTGGCGCGGCCTCGTCCAGGCCCGGCAGCAACGCCTGCCCGCCGGAAACTGACCCCCAACGCACCGCGGCCCCGACCAGAGGTGTCTGGTCGGAGCCGCAGTCGTGTACAGGCCGGGCACCGGGCCCGGGGAAATCAGCCGGCGTCGGGGCGCTGCCCCCCGAGCTGGGTGAGCAGCTCGATGATCTGGGCCTGGTTCCGGTCGATCTTCTTGTCGAGAGCCTCGACCTTCTGGTCCAGGTTGCCGATCTGGAGGCGCACCGCGGTGAGGTCGGACTTGATGATCCCGAACTCGCGGTCGTGCTTCTCCGCGACCTCCTCGAAGCGCCGGGTCAGGGCAGCGAGCTCGCTGTGAGCGATGGGGTCCTCGGGCACGCGGGCACTCCTGCCAGATCACACAAACCGCAGATAAGAGGACTCCACGATAACGCGCCCGCATCCCGCACCGCCCCCGTTCCACGACCTCGTAGTTCTGGCGCAGCACGGACCAGGCCGACTACTTCCTCATCCCCACAGCATCGTCCCTGCCGCGGCCGTCCCACTCGCGCCCGTGGCTTGGGGGATGTAGGCAAACGTCCCCTTCCAGATCACGGTCCGGTCGTCCGGCAGTTCGCCGCCAGCGATCCCGCGCGCAACCTGCCGCAGGAAGTGCCAGTCCTGTGCCAGGTCGGCCAGCACCGGCAAGCCCGGCACGGTTTCGGCATCCCGCCGTGCCAGCTGCTCGCGTACCCTCCTCTCGGCGAACTGCGCAGTCGCCAAGACGCCGGGCGCCTTGGGATCAAGGCGGGGGAAGAGCCAGCCCAACAGCCTCTCAACCTCCTCGATGGTCAGCTCCTCGACACCGCGCACCACCGCATCCGGCCCCGCCGCTCTCACAGCCACACCCGCTCCCCTCGTTGCTGATCGGGATCTTGGCACGCCAGGAGGACCAAGACCACCGTGCGGTTCAACGGATGCCCTGAAAGCCGGCCCGAGACCGCGCCGCCTGGGCCGAGGACGGCGTGCAGGGCGCGGATCCGACACCCACTCCGTCCCGGCCGGCGCCGGATCGGACTCGACGTGCAGACCGAAGCGGCGACGGACCGCGGCCGTCGTAGCCGTCACCGCGGCCAGCACCTCGGCGACCTCCTGGTCGACCTGGCCGAGCACGGCTGCCAAGGTGTCGATGGCGACCAAGGCATCATCGGCGGCCGCCGGGCTCCAGCCGGCCCCGGCTGCGGCATCCGCGAGCTGGCAGGCCGCCTCCGCCATCTGGTCGGCCTGCTCCTCGATGCCGGGCCCTGCCCGGTCCACCAGCCCCTTGCCGTCCCCAACGCCGCGCGCGGCCGCGGGCGGTCAGGCGCCGGGGTCGACTTCGGGGTGCGTGAACCGCACGGGCTTGCCCAGCGACCGGGCGTAGGTAACTTCGGCTCGGGTGCTGTCCCCGATGTAGTCACCGACCACGAGCACCTCATCAGCGAGCCGAATCTTCGCTCGGTGCAGGTCATCGAGCCGGACCTTCAGCGCCGCGGCCTCGACCGGGTCGGACCACAGCCCGTGCGGCGACTTCATGTCGATGCCCGGCTTGACGACGATTTTCCCGGCTTTGGTCTCCCGCAGATCGGCCTCGTTCATCTCAGTCATGAAGCGGGTGGAACCGCAGATCACAACAATACGCGGGAGGCTCAACAGCTTCTTCGCGTCGGCGAGCTTGTCCTCGGGGGTGAACGGATGCGGGTACGACACGGGTTCCTCCCAGTGGTGCGGACCAGGCCGGCTACTTCCTCATCCCCATAGCATCGTCTCTGAAGCGGCCGTCGCCCCCACGCCCGTGGCTTGCGGGACGTAGTCGAACGTCCCCTGGCATACGCCGGCTCCTCACCCATCACCCGGGCCTCCGGCAAGAAGTCCTCCATCACCAGACGGCGGGTGAAGAACGACCGGCTCAACGCCGTCGGCTACCTCTGGGCCTTCTCCTCGATCACCGCCTCACCCGGCGCCAAAGCCCACTACCGACGCCGCCGCGACCACGGAGACTGGCACGCCTCAGCCCAGCGCAACCTCTTCAACCGCATGATCGGACAGCTCTACCACTGCCTCCAGCACGGACAGCTCTTCGACGAAACCGCCGCCTTCCCCGCAGCAGCCGAGGCTCTCGCGGCATGAGCCCCGTCAGCCGCCGACCGCCCGGGACCAGCACTCCTGGATGGCTGCCTGCTTCCGCTCAAGTTCGGCATCCATCCTCCGGTTGGTGACGGTCCCCGGAATCCCGAGCGAACGCCCACGGACCCTAACGACCCGAAGGTCACACCAGATTCCGCTCCGCGTCACGCGCCGTCGCCTCTCGATGCCGGCGACCTCGCTCCAGGGAATGACCCGCCGGCTGACGAAGGTGCGGAACTCCAACCCCGTCGTACTCAGGAGGACCCGGCCATAGATCAAGTTGACCGTGCTAGCGAACGCGGCCACAACGACGACCCCGAACCCGCCAACCCACCACCACTTGCCCGGCTCATGCACGGTCAAGATCATCGCCACCACCACACCGACGACGGCCAACGTCCCAATGCCGCTCCGCCACCAGTACCTCTGCCGGTCATACGCGTTGAAGCCGATCCACACATCGGGCATGTCCATGATGCTACCGACGCACACTCGAACAACGCCCGTCCTGACTTGACGAGTTAGACGCCTGAGGTGTCTCGCAGGCCGGGAGGCCGCCTTCGGCCAGGGCGTGGCGGGCTTCGTCGCGGGTGAGGGGCCGGGTGTGCCGTCCGGCAAGGTTGCAGTCGCCGAGGTGGACGGCCGCGGGTACGGGCCGGCCGCGTTCTCGGAGGTGGGCCAGGACCCAGCCGGGTTCGGCCGGTCCGACGCGTACGGTCCGGGTCGCGCCTTCGCGCTGCTCGGCCTCGGCTATCCGGGCCCGGACGCGGGCCAGGGACATCACGAGCCACGTCTCCAGCGTGCGAAGACGGGGGAGGTTGGGCGGCAGCTCGGACATCAGAGAGCCGCGGGCCGATGCTTCTGCTGGGCGGCGGCCTCGGCCTTGTGGGCCTGGCACAGTGGGTTCCCGCCCCACCCGTAGCGGTGGCAGGGGCCCTGGCAGCGGGCGCATCGGCCGAGCATCTGGGGCGGGCAGTTCTGCGGTGGCAGGTTGACCGGCGCGGCGGCGGGGGTGGTCATGGCGGGGGTCCTTGGGGTCGGGCGGGGCGGCCGGATCAGTAGAACGTCGCGTACGCCTGTGACGTGGGAGGCGCACATTGCCTAGAAATTCGAACACATGCACTAATAGAGGTATGACGCACCACTTCCCCGACGACCTCGTCTGCGCCCAGGAAGCATGGACGCGGACCTACGAGGAGCTCGCCCGGCCCCGCACCCCGAGCGGCGCGGGCAACACGGCCCTGCGGCGGCGGCTGATCCGCCTCTCCGCCACGGTCTGGTTCCACCCGTACTGGGCCCGGCCCCGTCCGGGCGCCGGCCGCGCCGAGCTGCTGGACCACGCCCGCAGCCAGGGCCGCGACCGTGAGAGGGCGACGGCATGAACGAGGAGCGCGACCATGTGATCTGGCACGTGCGGTGCCGTCCCGACACCGCCCCGGACGGCCACCGGCGGGTACTGGACCTGCTCGGCGACTTCACCCCGGTCGTCCAGCCCCTGCCTCCGCTGGCCGCGCTCGCGCAGCTGCGGGGCGCCGGCCGACTCTTCGGCGCGGCCCCCGAACGGCTCGCCGTACGGTTCCGGATCCAGGCGATGGCCAAGTACGGGATCGACACGCACATCGGCGTGGCCGGCACCTGGGCGACCGCGGCGACCGCCTCCGCGCACGTGGGCCGCTCCGGCGTACTGCACCTGCCCGACGACCGGGCCGCCGGGCAGTTCCTCGCCCCGCTCCCGGTCAGAGCCCTGCACGGCATCGGCCCGGCCCAGGCCGCCGCGCTCGAGCGGTACGGGCTCTACACGGTCGGTGCGCTCGCCGCGATGGAGGAGACCGTGGTCTGCCGGATCCTGGGCGGGAAGGCCGGGCGCACCCTGCGCGACGCCCGCGGTATCGACCCCCGTACGATCACCGCCCACCGCATGCCCCAGTCCACATCCGCCTTCCACGCCTACAGCCGCGACGTGTACGACCCCGTCCTCGTACGGGCCGGACTCCTGGACCTGGTCGTCACCCTCGCCGAACGGATCCGCCGGCGTGAGCAGATCGCCCGCAAGGTGACCCTGTCCGTACGGCTCGCCGACGGCTCCACCGTCGACCGCACCCGCGCGCTCCCGCAGCCCTCCGCCCACACCGAAGACCTTCGGTCCGCGACCTTCCGGACCCTGGACTCGATGGCCTTCCAGCGTGCCCGGATCCGCCGGATCACCCTGACCGCCGAAGACCTCCGCCCCGCCGACGAAGGACCCGGCACACAGATCTCCCTCGATTCCGCACGGGAGAACCGGCTCTGTCTCGAACCCGTCCTGGACCGCATCAACCAGCGGTACGGACGGCGCCTGGCCGGGCCCGCCGGTGCCTACCGGCAGGCCAGCTAACCGCCTGCCGTCTCACCTGGCCAGAAGGTAGCGTCACCACGTCGGGCGTGAACGACGCCCGACGAACGAGGGAGGGGACACCCATGAGCGACATCGGCTGGGGCCTGGGACCGAGGGACGCTGGCTGGGGCTGCCGCGACACCGTCTGGGGCAGCGTGCCCGACCCTGGCTGGGGCGCGGCTGGCGACCCGAACTGGGGATGACTAACGGCACGTGACAGAGTCCCTGCCGCGTCAGCGCGGCAAGGACTCCTGTGCGGCCTCGGTGCCGGTGAGCGCTCCCTTCGCTCCTCCAGATCTCACTGCCTATGTGCCTCTGGAGCCCGGTCACCGCTACGTCATCGGGACCGTCCCCGACACCGACTACTACGACGACGGCTGGATCTGGTTCGCCATCAACGCCGACACCGATCCCGGCGCGGCCACCACCCGCTGGACCCGCGCGATCGACCACCCAGTGCTCCGCGCCTTGACTCCTCCTGCAATGACGTCATCGACGACCGCACCAACCCTGCCATCCCCTGACAGGCAGGCCCGTCAGTGCCGGGGGAACGTACTGTGCCCCCGCACCGGGGGTAACCAGGTACGAGGGCACACGAGAGGCAGTCCAACGACCAGTCGGCCCGACCTCCCACGGTTCACCGTAGCGGCACTGGGCCAGGGCCACGCCGGAGTTCGCCCTCTAGGGGCCGGCCCCCGGCCTGCGTCACCCGGATGAGTTACGGATTCATGCCAGGCGGTGACGGGTTTGTTGATCGAGGTAATGCCGAGCACGAGGCAAGAGAGGGAGCCCGACAGGCCAGGGGCGCTCCCCCTGGCCTGTCGGGTTCTACAAGGCGTCGGCGAGTTCCTCGATCCGGTCGGCGAGGTCCTGGGCGGGACGCGGGACCCGGCTGTGCCCGGACTCCTCGGCGGCGTCGACCTTGAGCCGGCCCACGGCGGCGCGCAGGGCCTCGTGCCGGGCAGGTGCGCGGCGGGCGGGGGTGCGCGGGACGGTGGGGCTTTCGGCGCTGACGGCTTGCAGGGCCCAGTGGTCGGCGTCGCGCAGTTCGCCGCGGGCCAGGTGGTAGAGGTGCAGGCAGTGGGCGGCGGTGGCGTTGCCGGCGCCGGCGGCGAATCCCCACCAGAATCTGGCGCCTTCGCGTTCGTCGACGAGGAAGAGCAGGGAGGCGAAACGAAGGGCGCCGTCGTCGTCCATGCCGTCGTGGGCGAGCTGGGCGACGTGTTCGGCGGCGTCGCGGTGGCGCAGCAGGTGCGCGCACAGGGTGGTCAGGCGGCGGTCGGCCTGGGTGTGCATGGTGGGGAAGTGGCCGATGGGGGCGGGCTCGGTACCGAACATCAGGGTGGAGGTGACGTCGCGGACAATCTCGCGTTTGAGGTCGGCGAGGTCCTCGTCGGTGAACGGGTCGGGGTATCCGGCCCCGCCCAGGACGTCGTGGGTGCTGTGCACGGTGTTACTCCTTCTCGTTCTCGTCGGCAGGCGGGTCCAGGGACAGGCCGAGCTTGCTGGCGATGCGCTCACGGGCTAGACGCCGGTGGGAGCGGACGGTGTCGGGCTTGATGCCCATGATGTCGGCGACCTTGGCCGCGGAGAAGCCCAGGACGTAGTGCATGACGACGACGTCGTACTGCCGCTCGGGCAGGTTGGCTATCGCGGTGTAGAGGCCGAGGGCGGATTCCATTACTTCGAACTGGCGCCGCTTGACTTCCAGGGTGGCGCGTACGGCCTGCTGGAAGGCGGCGGTCTGCACCATCTGCGGGGGCTGGCCGGTCAGCCGCAGGTGCATCTCCACCCGCTGCTTGAGCAGTTTCCACGCGTACGCCGCGGGGGGATTCTCCTCCTTGAGGATGTTCCGCCAGTTCAGGACGAGGTGGGAGTAGCAGCGGCGCACCACCGCGATGGCGGCCTGTTTGCTGCCGAGCATGGTGTGGGCGTAGCGCAGGTGGGCGCGGCCGTAGAGGTCGTAGAACGCCTCCTGGTCCGGCGTCATCTCGTACTCGATGCCCTTGAGGTCGTGGAGTTCCTGCAGGAAGTGGCGTTCTTCGGGGAGTCCGGTCCCCGACGGCGCCTCTGGGGCCTCGCCCGGGAGGTCTGGCTCCTCGGGCAGCGGCGTGCCGTTCATGGGCTTCACCCCTCCCCGCGGTGGGTGGTCGGCGGCAGGACCGCCGTGGCGGGAGCGGAGACCTCGCGGGTCTCCGTCAGGAGTTCGGTGGCGCCGATCCTTACCCCGGCGCGCAGCACACGCCGTGTCAGGGCGCGCGCGTCGGGAGCGAAGACGCGCAGGGCGGTGAGGACCACCAGCGCGATGAGAAGATCGTGAACGGTCACAGTTCCTGTTCCTTGGGGTCATGACACGGCGTCCCTTCCCTTCCAGGGGCACCGGAGGGCTCTGCGCCCTCAACCGCAGCCTTTCGAATCGGCATGGGCAAACGCGTACCGGGAACCCAACTTTTTGACCAGGAGCAATCGGGCAGCTACCGGGAGACATGGCCAACTCCGCTTCGCTACCTGTCGATTACCCTCCGCTTAAGGTTCTCATCAGGGGAAACGAGCTGAGGGTGGAGGCTGCGGCGCGCCGATCGCCCGCCGAGCGAAACCGCTCACCTTCCGATCTGAAGTGATGCACATCACAAACAGAAGGGGTAAGGGTCACGCACCGGTTCCGCCCTGCGGAACGTGCGCGCGGCAGCCCCATCGCGTAGGAGCACACGCCGATTGGGCCCACATCCGGCCGTACTCCCGCGCAGGCAGGGACGGCATCCGCGCTGCGGACGGACTCTTCCAGCTCCAGGAGGATCGTGCTGCTGGAGCCCACCGTCGACGAAGGACCGGTCCGCACCGACCCGGCGGTAGACCTTCCACAACCGTCTCAGGGCTTCCTCGAGTGCGCGCCGGTCCGCAGCGATCCGCTCCGGAGGCGTCTCATCCCAGAACACACCATCCCCTCACCTCCTACTCCATGTAACCTGCGCATCCATCTGGGCCCGTCGGACCGAACCGCATACAGGGGCGGGGCCGACGGCCGCCTGGCGCTCGCCGGCCTTCCCGAACCGCAGAACCGGCGCGCCCTCCGGCCGGGCCCAGGAGCCGGGGCAGCGATGGTGGCCGGAGGACCGGTAGGAAGGCAGTGCGTCCTTCCGAAGGGCAGCGAACCGGCCACCTCGTGGTACCGGAGTAGCCAATCTCCCCTTTCCGGAAGCCAGTTGGCCGGTTATGCCTCGGGCGGACTCTCCTCTCGGGCACCATACGCAGCGGAAGTGATCGACTACTTAAAGCAACATTTGGGGGAGAGATGGCCCGGAACTCCGGTTTCGCCGAGATGGTCTCCATGCTCCACAACGCCGTCCTGCACGGGGACCAGAGCCTGCGCGAAGCCCTTACCGAGAGCCTCGAGAAGATCGACGAATCCGGTCGCGACGCCCAGGCAGCCACCTCCCGGGCCGTCACGGAAGGACTCACCCAGGTCTTCGACGAGGTCAACCTGCTGCGTAAGGACGTCAACAGGGCCGTCAAGCCCGCCTCCGGCGACCTCTTCGCTAGCAAGACCGAGGAGATCACCGGCCTGCTGCGCGCCGAGCTGACGGAGCTGCGCACCACCCTCAACCACCTCAACGGTCTCACCCTCACCCCGCCTCCTCCTTCCGCGTCCGGTACGCCCGCCGCCTTCACCGGCCCCGAGGGCCCGGGCACTTCTCTTCAGTCGGCGATCCCCGCCCAGCGCGGCCCCAACCACGAAGACCCCGCCACTGGCTCCCCCTCGGTACCGGCGCCCGCGCCCGTACCCGCGTCAGGGCCGGAGGCCGACGACGGGCGGGAACTCGGGTCGCAGACCATCGGCGCGCCCGAGGCGCAGGGGCCGGAGGGCAGCCCGGCCCGGGAGGAGCCGACCGCCGAGACCATGCCGGAGGCGACCGCGACGGCGCTATCGGAGGAGTCCGTGCGCCAGGCCGTCCGCGAGGTCCTCGCCCAGGAGCTCACTCCCCTCGTCGAGCAGCTCACCACCCCGGCCACCACGACCGAAGAGCAGCCGGACAGTGCCGAGCAGCTGCGTGAAACGGTCCGCGAGGTCACTGACCAGGTCAAGCAAGAACTCACCACCGTGTTGGACGAGGCCCGTGCCGGGTTCGCCTCCTTCACACAGGAACTCGTTGGACTGCGTACGGTCGTCGACCAGCTCCAGGCCCGTCCGGCCGAAACCCCCGAGCCGGTACAGGTGAGCAAGGAGCACACCACCCTGCTGCGGGCCGCGGCCCGCATCTCCTCCGCCGACCTGCGCTGCCACCGCGACACCTGGGAGTTCCTTACCACCCGCACCGCCGGCCACCCCCACTTCCGCGTCCCGCCCCGCGTCACCGACGAGGCCGACGAGCGCGTCTTCGCCCCGTTGTCCGGCCGCTCCCTGATCGCCCTGCTGATCAGCCTGTATACCGTCACCAGCACCACCTCGAATGGCAGCGGTGACCAGGAACTCGCTGCCACGCTCTACGAGCGGATCGAGCAGCACCTGACCCATCTCAGCCCTGGCGACGGTGAGCGCATCACCATCACCCTCGACGACCGTGTCACCCCCACGTCGACCACCGACGGCGACGACCAGGACGGCGAGAACAGGACATAGAGCGGCTGGGAGCGTAGGGGCCCCGGCCTGCGATAAGCGCTCATCCGGCCTGGCGCAGTGCGGAGGCGGGAGCCGTCACAGGCTGGCCAGCCCGCTCGGCGCGGGCCCGCAAAGCGGCGACGCGAACGGCTTCGTCGGCCTGGCGCTGCTGGGTGCGGATGTCCTCGAGCGCCCGTTCCGTAGGAGCGACCACTCACGGCACCGAAGCAGGCAACAGCAACCTCGCCGGCCTCCCCTCGGCAGCCCTCTCAACCAATGCGGCGGCGCCGACCTGCCGAGATCGGTATCTCCGACGGGGCGGAGCTTTTCGGAACAACACCACCGGCGACGTCACCGATCTGTCACCAGATGGGACGCGGATGCGAAGTCGCCACTTGCCGACACGTTTCTTCGGTGAACCTCTTCACCCACCCGGCTGATCTGCACGCGTGACGCCCAGCTGATGCCGGCCCGGGACATGTATGCCTGCGTTCGTGATCAAGAACCTTGCTCGCGGCTTCGCTGCGCTCTCCCTCGCCCTGACCCCGCTCGCCGTCCCGGCCTCGGCCCACACCGCCTCTGCCGCCCCAGCAGCTCTGGGTGCCGCGCAGACGTTCCCGCTCTCCTACGCGATCGGCCAGATCCCGCTCGCCGAGGAGAGCCGGGCCGGCTACACCCGGACCGCGTTCCGCCACTGGAACACCGGCCTCGACCCCGCGGACGGCTGCAACACCCGCGCGGAGGTCCTCCTTGCCGAGGCGGCCGAGGCCCCAGCTGTCGCGGCCGGCTGCAAGATCGGGGAGGGCGAGTGGCTGTCGTACTACGACGAGCAGGAGGTCACCGACCCGGCGAAGCTCGACATCGACCACATGGTGCCCCTGGCGGAGGCGTGGGACTCCGGCGCCTCCGCCTGGGATGCGAAGCGGCGCGAGGCATACGCGAACGACCAGGACGCGGCCACGAGCCTGGTCGCGGTGACCGCGCGGACGAACCGTCAGAAGGCCGACCAGGACCCGGCGACGTGGATGCCGCCGGCCCCGAACGCGACCTGCCGCTACCTCGCCGAGTGGACCGCAACCAAGCTCCGCTGGGGCCTTACCGCCGACCAGCGCGAGATCGACGCCATCAACGTCTACGCCGGCGGCCCGTGCGAGACCACCGTCGTCCACTACACCCCGGCGGCGTAGTACAGCAGCGCCTGCCCCGCGTCAGAGCCCACGGTCGCGTGCAGGAAGACCACGGGCGGCGGCAGCGCGTTCGCCAGAAAACCGACCTGATCCGAAGTCCCAGGGAAGGAGTCTCATGAAGTCCGCACGAATCCTCCTGCCAGTACTTGCCGCGTGCGTGGCCATGGTGACCGTGAGCGTCGTGCCTGCTGCCTCTGTCGGCCCTGCGCCCGATGGCGTTCTGCCGTGGAGATCACTGGCTCCGGCGGACAGCGGCGGCGAGGGCTTGCAGGCCTGCGTCGATGAGGCGCGCAAGATGCGGCCCGATGCCTGGACCTGCATGGGCGGGGTTCTCACGATCACCGCGGACGAGCAGGGGCGAGCGACGGACGCCTCGTACGTCATCGCCCCCGACAGCACGGCCTCGCCGACCCCACGCCTGGCCGCCCCGGGCCGAGACGACTACGACTCGTGGTGCGAGAACGGCACGGTCTGCAGCCGGAAGATCAACGACTACACTGCAGAGGTCAAGGGCAACGGCGCCTACGGCGACAGCAACGGAGCCATCGGCAGTTTCGACGTGGTCTACCGACAGTCCTTCGACGGAAAGCGGCCTCGCTGGCGCACCGTGCTGGACTGGGACAGCGGACCGGAGATCAACCCCGGTGTCTGGACGAACAACTGCCGGATCAACGTCAGCGCCGGGCCCGACGACTACTGCGGAAAAAGCGAAGTCAACCTCACCTCGATCAACGCCGCGTCTCCACGTGCCTGGTGGCCCAGCAACAACCGGTGGGCCTACAATGAGCAGCACCTGACCGGGAGCGGCAAATACCACGATGACCACGAAGGCGAGTTCACCGCCTTCGGCCACCGGCAGCTGTTCAAGGCCGGCGTGCTGCACACCGGCCGGTGGCACAAGTGCAACTCATCGACCGGCTGTCAGTACTACCAGGTGCCCTGGAAGCCCTGACCTGCTGTCGGCGGGGCTCCGGCAGGTCCTCGCGGGGAAGGGCCGTCAGTCTCTTCCCGCAAGGACCCGCAGCTCCTTCTGGCACAGACGCGCGAAATCGGCGGACAGCTCGACGGGTACGTCGCGGTCCTCGGCAGCGGTGCACAGGTGGTCGAGCACCGCATCCAGATCGTCGAAGCCGCCGACCGGACGCAGCAGCCACAGCCGGCCCGACGGACGCGGCGGGATCCCGGCGGCGTCCAGGTCCGCAGCAGCGTCCCGCTCCTGGACCTCCTTCTCCGCCGCCGAGACGGGGCGGCACTCGACCCCCAGCAACTGACCGGCCGCGTCGAAGGTGGTGTCGATCTCCCAGCAGGTCGACCGGTCGGGCACCCACGTCCGAGCGTTCCGCGGCCACACGTAGGGCAAAAACACCCACATCGGCGCCTCAGGGGCGAGAAACCAGCCCAGCTCCGCCAGCTCCCGAACCTCCGGCAACCGCTCCGGTTCCAGCTCGCTCGGCCCCGACCGGCGCACCGCCAACTGATGCGGACGACCACTCACATCCCATGACATATACGCACGATACTTGTCACGGGCTGGCCTGCTTGACGCGCATGAACTGCCCCTATGACTTCTACGGCCGGAACACGGCATCCGGCAGGACGGGCCGAAGAACCGACCGCCCGCAGCCTTGAGCGTGGACGGCCGACCAATCACCCCGCGCCCGGGCGCCTCCCGAGTCCGTATGGGTGACACCCGCTCGTGCTGTCCGCTCCTGTCTGGTGCATTGCCCTATCGTGTGGCCCGGTAGGGCCTGAGGCGGGCCCCGTCCGATCACCGCCCGATCCGGTGCCTCGGACGCAAGGAACGTAGGACTGCTCCAGCCCGTACCACCAGCGTCTTTAGAGTCATCCCCTCGCCAGTGTCTTCATTCGTATGCCGAGAGGATCGGGCAGCGGCATGTCGAAAGGACACGGCCATGCCCGCCCACAGCTCCTGGAACGCGCTCAAGCTCGACTACTGGGCCGAATGCAGCGGCCGATCCCGTAGGGGCGCCCCCCTGTTGGTCCACCCCGTTCCGTCGGCCACGCCGAGCCAGGCGCTTCTGGAAGGGCTCGTCCTCGATCGCCTCGGCGCACCGCCGGACTACTGCGCGCATCCCCTCGGCATCGCCTCCGCCGTCGGCACCAGCACCTCCCTGACCCTGGGGCTCGACCCGTACCTCGGCAGAGCTCTCTACTCCTTCCCCGAGTACTGCCTGGCGAGTCTGCTCCCGTCGCTGTCCGAGCCCGGCTGCACGGATATCAGTGGGATCCCTGGTCTGCGGGTCGGCGGAATCGACGCACGGCGCCGTGAGATCCACCTTGACCTGCTGGCCGGCCGGAGTGGAGGGCCGGGGAGCGTGAGCCTGGTCCTGCCTCCCCGTACGACGGACACCTGGACGGACATCCTGCACCGGGTCGCGGAACACCTCGGGAGCCAGGGGGCCGGTCAGCTCTGGGAGGACCCCGGGATTACCGCAGCGGAGGCGGAATTCCTGGACATGTACCCCAGTCTCATGGCGAACGACGTCATGGCGGCCGCGACGGGCAGCGGACTGCTGCGGCGCGTCGCGCTGTTCCACACGGTCACCGACTTCTACCGTACCCGGTGCTGGCAAGACGCCGACAGCTGGAAGGTCGATGCCTGCGTCGCCCGGACCTTGCCGGGCTCCCACGACCAGCTCATCCAGCGTCTCCTCCATCCGCGCTGGGGCCTGCCCCTCCACACCGCACACCAGTACTGCTGGTGTGGTGATCCATACGGCCCGGGCCAAGGGGGCCACACCTGCTCGTTCTACGTGGAGAACGAAGCCGATCACCACACGCTCTATCTGCGCGTCCACACGAAACAGGACGGGTCCGACCTGACCTCGCGCGCCGACGTCTGCCGGGCCGTCGGCGCAGCACCCGGCTGGATCACGCGTGTTTTCCCCCAGCCGAACGAGGAGGCGAACGTGGCGTCGGGCTGATCGTGCCATCGGGCGGCGACCTGCACGCGCTCTCGCGTCCACGACGACGGGCGCCGCAGAGAACGGATCGCGTCGTCCAGGTCGCGGTGGGCCTCGCGGCTGCCCTGGACCCGCCACAGCGGCCGGCCGCCGTCCGTCTCCGCCGCCACGCTCCCGACGTACACGGCCGCCTCGTACAGCGACCAGACCGGGCGGTCGGTGTCGGCGGGCCGTACGAACTGCACCGGCTATTCGTCGATGGTGCGGACGAACAGGTCCTCCCACTGTGCCGGGTCCGTGATCGTCACCAGCCGCCCCCCTCTCCTCTTCCGAGCACCTGCGCCGAACCGGTGGCCGCGGCCACCGCCTCACGCGATCATGGCAGCGTCCGCCGCCTTTCAGGGAGGAATCCGCCCATGCCGAACAAGACGAAGGTCCGCCGTCTCGCACCCGGCCCGGACCGCGACAAGGTCGCGGCGGAGCTAAAGAAGAAGTACGACTCCGGGACGAGCACCCGGGCCCTGGCCGAGGAGACGGGCCGCTCGTACGGCGGCGTGCACCGCCTCCTCGCCGACGCCGGGGTCACCTTCCGCTCCCGGGGCGGAGACAGGCGCAGCGCCGAGTCCTGACCGCACAGCGAGCGTACGGTGGGGATATGGCCAGGTGGGAGCCGAGCTACTTCCAGGCACAGGACATCGCGGTCCGGCGCCTGATCTCCGCGCACCCCGACGAGTACCGCCACCTCCTCGACGCGGCGAAGGCCGACCTGTCGGCCGAGCCCTGCCCGGAGTGCGCGTACCTGGGCGCCGCGGCCCTGGAGCTGGCCGATCTCCTCGGCCACGACCGGCAGGGCCACCAGGTACAGAGCGCCTTGTGGTCGCACCAGATCCGCAGCGTGGCGGCCCTGCTCGCCGCACTCGACGGCGACCTCGGCCTGTACTACCTGCGCGGCGACGGACTGGGGGCTGGCGGCCTGGAGCGTGTCCACGACCGGGTGCGCCGCCTGGAGCGGGCCCACCCGGCGCCGGGGCCACGGGCCCCTCGCGAATCCCCGACGTCGGGGGGCCGCCCCCTGGTGCGGCCCTGGGCCAGAGATCGCCCGCCGGTGCCCTGGCGGAGCGGGTGCCGTTGAAGACGGCGTGAACCACGACACCGACCCTGTGACCGGCACCTACTCCGACGAGCCCCGCCTCGCTCTGCTCACCGCCACCGAGGCCCGCGAGACGGTCGAGCTGCTCCAGGTCCTGGAGCAGCTCGACCCGGATGGGCGCGGCCGGGCGGCCGGGCAGCTCGCCGCCGACCTCGCTCGTCGCCTGGCCGCCCCGTAGCCGGAACCGTTCGTACGGTCACACCTGACACGGTGACACCAACCGGAAACACACGGTCACAGGACGATCGCACCTCGAAGGAGAGACCTCGTGGGCATTCTGGGCAAAGGGGCGCGCCAACAGCGGCACCGGGAGCATCCCCGCACACGCCGAGCGGGCCGTCTGAACGCCTTTGCCCACAGCGGGTGACGACGTTGGTCGTACTCAGGGAGTGTGTGCCAGAACCCGGAACTCGCCGACAAAGCCCCGGTCGACAAACGAGGTCAACCGTTACGCCGTGCTCGGTTCCTCTTGAACGCTACGAACCCCTGGTGGCTTTGTTCACGAGAACCGACAGCGAATATTCACCACTTCGGAAGTCACCAGGGCCAGCGGCCGTTCGATTTCCGCAGCGGCACGCTGGCGACTTGCACGGCGAAGTGCTGTGCGGACGGTGGTCAGCGGCGT
Source organism: Streptomyces sp. NPDC002773 (assembly GCF_040295605.1). NCBI lineage: Bacteria > Bacillati > Actinomycetota > Actinomycetes > Kitasatosporales > Streptomycetaceae > Streptomyces > Streptomyces sp. NPDC002773. Next base: position 14,458 of record NZ_JBEOVO010000050.1, on the reverse strand, counting down.
TCGTAGGCCGTGAACGGCTTGGACGACGCGGTGGGGTGCACGTAGCGGGCGCCGATGAGTCGGTCCTGGTACGTGAAGAGCGTGTCCGCAGGGGCCTGCCCCTCAGGGAGACTGCGAGCTTCGCGCTGCTCGCCCGTGGCGCCGTCGAGGACCCGCAGGCTGTACGTGTAACTGCGGTCGCCGGAGAAGGACGTTTCACGGCGGGAGGTGAGGACGGTGATGTCGCCGTCCTGGGGGATGATGTGGTAGCCGGTGTCGCCGTCGAGGCGGTCGTCGTCTACGGTGCCGCCCCAGACCGGGTCTCCGGTGGCCAGGTCGAACGCGGTGAGGCGGTGGGGGTCGACACGGCTGTTCCTCACCCGGTGGAGGGGCAGGGCGTAGAGCCTGTTGTCGTCGACCGCCGCCGTGAGCCGGCTGTCGAGTCCGATCTCGCCGTAGGGACCGCTGAAATCGATCGGCGGGTTCGGGCGGCCGTTCCTGCCGAAGGAGAGGTAGGACCCGGAGTCGGAGTCGCCCGATGCCGAGGCGGCCACTACCACCGGGTCGGCCGAGACGAACTCCGCGCGGGCGTCCCAGGGAACAGAGGTCCTAGCCTTCAGCGGTGCGGACCACAGGAGCGCGCCGGTGGCCGGGGCGAAGGTGGCGACGAAGAGTTCGGCGTCGCTCGGGACCTTGTCACCCAAGAGGTACTCGGTGCCGCCGCACGCGAGGAGGGCGGCGACCTGGCGCTCGGCCACCGCGGTCGTACCCGGCACGCAGCCCTTGGGGAGGGCCGCCTTCCAGCGGATCTTCCCAGTGCGCACGTCCACGGCCTGCAGGTCGTCCCCCCGGAGGAGCACCGCGATGCCGCTGCCGGCGGACACCGTGTAGGACTGTAGGCGGGTCGCCCAGAGATCAAGGGCAGGAAGAGGGGTATGCCAGATCTCGCGGCCGTTGTTCGTGTCGATCGCGACGACGTCGGCGCAGAGATTGCCCTTGGCCGGGGCGGAAGTGCCGTCCCCGTCGCGGGTGAGGACCAGGACCGAGCTGTCCGTGTCGGCGGCGACGTGGCAGACCGCCGAGCGGCCAGGCGGCACGTACTCCCAGCTCCGTTTGCCGGTATGGGCGTCGTACCCGCTCACCGCGTCGAAGCGGCTGCGGACCAGGGTGTCGCCGGACAGCCAGGCCCCGTTGCCCTGCCACTCGGTCTTGCGGTCCTCGGGGGTGTCCCAGACGACGCCCAGTTCCTCGGGCTCGGCATCGGAGAAGAAGCATCCGGTGGCGAGCGAGGCGAGGGCAAGCACGGCCGCCGCCCTCGTGGCCAGGGTGCGCCTGGTCCGTCTGCCGGACGGTACGCCGTTCACCTGCGCGGTCATGTCCGCTCCCCCAGAGTATCGCCATCAACGGTCCACAGGACTTCCCGCGTTCCTCGGCGGCGATCATCATAAGAAGCCGGTCCGCCCGGCCTGAAGGCGCACCCTCGGTCGGCCGAGAACGCGTACGGCCCGGGTCCGCACCGCTGGAGCGGAGACGATTCAGCCGGAAGCGACGGGGGCGGGGCCATCACCCTTGCAGCAGCGCAGACAGCACATTCGACGACAGGACCTGGAGCGCGAGAGGTTCGCCATCACTCGGTGGCATCAAGAGGGCTGCCCTCGGCAGCACTGAGCTGAGGAGAGGCCCGAGGCGGCTTCTCCTCGATGTCACGAAGCGCAAGCAGTTCGATTTCGAGACTCACAGAAGTGACTTCCGAAGTGGTGAATATCTGCTGTCGGTTCTCGTGAACAGAGCCACCCTGGCTGAGGATGTAGCCGACCAAGCTCACGAGGATGAATGCTCCAACGACCCACATGACGATTTCCACGGGTGTCTCCTTCTGGATTGCGGATCCTGTTCGGTCACGGCTTCGTTCGGACGAGCGAGGGCGTCTGTCGTTCGGGGGTGGCGGTGAACGGATGTTTCCCGAGGTGGAGCTTTCGTGCAGGGGCCAGGGCGTAGATGCCGGCCGCTGCCGTGAAAGCTCCGATCACGACGGCCCACTGGCCGAGCGTCACGTCCTTTTCCATGATGACTGCCCACCAGTAGTACCGGGGCTCGGACGGCGGGTAGCCGAACAACATGCTTGCCAGGGTGAGGCCGACCGGCGGAAGCCAGGCAACTGAGATATACCCCAGGGCGGAAGTCACTACCGCTAATGAGGCATGCACCAGGGTGTTGCGGAGCCCTGCCTGCCAGGGGACGGCAGGGCCGATCAGCTGCCCCAGGTTCGCTGCCGCGGCGCGATCTCCTTCAGCGGCAGGTCGAACACGTCCTTGAGGACGACGGCGGCACGCTCCTGCGGCGCCAGCAGGGTGGTCATCTCCGCGAGCGCATCGCGCACCTCGGCGGGGTCGGCGGCGGGAGGGGCGGGTGCTCGTCACCGAGGCCTGCAGCATGTCGGTCCTACGACGCACCACCGCCGCTTTCCTCGTCCGGCGGCCTCGGAAGGACCGTCCCCGAGGCCGCCGAATGGGCCGGTTACCCGGCGCGCTGGGTTGTCTCCCCTGCCTGGGCGGGTACGGCCGGCAGGGGGACGGTGCAGGAGGCGCAGCGTCGGGCTTGGGCGGGGACGGGGCTGAGGCATTCGGGGCAGTCCCGCTTGGGCGCCTGGACGTCGTGGTGGGGGGCGAGGCGCTCGTGCAGTTTGTTGATGGGCAGCACGACCAGGAAGTACAGGGCGGAGGCGAGGAGGAGGAAGCTGATCGCCGCGTTGATGAAGGCGCCGTAGGGGAACTCGGTGGCGCCCACGGCGAAGGTCTTGCGGCTCATGTCTCCGGTGGCGCCGGTGGCCAGCCCGACCAGCGGTGTCAGGAAGGCGCCGACGAACCCGTTCACCACCGCGGTGAACGCCGCCCCGATGACGATACCGACGGCCAGATCGACCACGTTGCCGCGCAGGATGAAGCTGCGGAAGCCCTTCACCTTCTCCTCCTTGAGGCCCTTCGACGTCGACGTGCGGGGCCCGCGGCTGCGGCCATCCGCCCCTTTGCCGCATGCCCTGCCACTGTTGCCCCATGCCTGCTGATGCTGGACCACGACCTCAGGAGGGCGCGGCAAGCACCGTGTCCTACACGGAACCGGGAGAAACGCAGAGATCGCTTTCTCGCTTCTCCGCGAGGCCGCAAAGGGCACGTGTTCTTCGCGCGGCGAACCCTCGTTGGTCTCTGGCCTGGCGGGTAGGCGGGGGTACATCTGTCGGCGGTGTGGAAAGGGGCGGTTGTGGCTGGAGCGTTGGTTGCGGGCGGATGGGGTCTGTTCGCGGGTGCGGCTCTGCTGGTGGGGGCGGCTGTCGGCTCGCTGGTGCGGGTCCCGCCGCGGCTGATCGCCCTGGTCATGGCATTTGGCAGCGGTGTGTTGATGGCGGCGGTGTCGTTCGAGTTGATCGCTGAGGCGTACGAGCGCTCCGGGATGTGGCCGGTGGTGGCCGGGGCGGTCGGTGGTGCGGCCGTGTACTCGGGGGCCAACGCCCTGTTGGCGCGGCGCGGTGCTCAGCACCGCAAGCGCTCCGGGGAGCATCAGCCGTCTGAGGCTGAGGCGCCGGGGTCGGGCAACGCCATCGCCCTGGGGGCGCTGCTGGATGGGGTCCCGGAGTCCGTGGTCATCGGCACCAGCCTGCTGGGCGGCGGGCAGCTGGGGGTGGCGACGGTGGGGGCGGTGTTCATCAGCAACCTTCCCGAGGGCCTCGCGAGCGCCGCCGGGATGCGCAGTGCCGGGCGCAGCCGCCGGTACGTGTTCATCCTGTGGGGAGGCATCGCCGTGATCAGCGGTCTGGCCGCGTTGGCCGGATACGCGTTGCTGGGCGGGGCGTCCGCGACGGTGATGGCGGTGATCACGGCCGTGGCGGGCGGAGCGATCCTGGCGATGATCGCGGACACGATGATTCCCGAGGCGTACAGCAGGGTGCACCTGCTGACGGGACTGGTCACGGTGGTCGGATTCCTGTCGGCGTTCGCCCTGTCTCACCTATAGGCGCGGTGGGGAGGGGGCCTCACCGGCATCGGGCTCGGCTGCGTTCTGGTCGGCTCGGACCACCGGCAGCCAGCCGGGTTCGACGACGCGGGTCTGGAAGCCGGCCGCTTCCAGGATCGCGGACAGTGCGCTGTCCAGTGCCTGGTGCAGACCGGGCAGTGCCGTAGGCGGCTTTCCATCGTCCTGGTGACCGTGAGGGTGGCTGACGGCACGTGCGATCCCCGTCGAGCGCCATCCCAGCAGCGCCCGTCGTTCTGCGCCTGCAGGCTCAGGTTGCCTGCCGGGGTTTGGTTCGTCGAACCCTGCCTGGGCCAGCACACTGTGGTTCACCCGTCCGTTGACAGAGTGACGCGCTGCCAACCAACGGACTCGATCAGACTGCAGGGTGAGGCCCGGTTCTACCTGTATCGGCGCTCGCCGTCGCGGTGCGGGTACAGGGACGTGAGCTTGTTCCAGTACTGCTCGAGGTGGGCGTCGGTTTCCCGCAGGGCCGGGTCCAGAAACGAGGCATGCAGCTCGGCCACGCGGTCAGGGGCGCTGTCCACGTCGGCCGGTGGGGGCGCTGTGCGTCCCCAGGGTGCCTTGGCGGCGGCACCGTGTGCGTCGCGAACCGCGCGGGTGGCCCACCAGCGGGCGAGGAGCACGGCGGCGGTCAGAGCGGCGGCTGCGAGGGTGTGCAACCCGGGGTGCGCGGCCACGACTTCCTCCATGATTTCTGCTCTGGCGGCGCCGGCCCTCAGGGCGAGGCCGGCGCCGCCCGAGGTCGGTTCAGCCGGGCCACGTGCCGGTCAGGCGACGGGTGGTGGCGGCACCGGCCCGGTCGACAGCCGCCTTGACGACCGCGAAGATCGCGCCTTGCAGGGCTGCGGCGATCAGGACTTCCTGCCAGGTGCGGTGCTCGTCGGTGGCGTCGGGGGCATCGTCGTCGTGACCGATCATCTTCCACGCCTGCTTGAACGCCGCGCCAGCGATCATGCCGCTGGCGGCGCCGAGCGCCAGGCCGACCGGCTTGTAGGCGATCTTCGAGGCTTTCATCGGCACCTCTGGCTGCGGCGCAGGAGCAGGAAGACGACGAACGCTACGGCCGCGGCGACCAGAGGGGTGCGGTTGGCCTTCGCCATGGTCGCGGCCGACTCGGCCTTCTCACGGACCGGGTCCGGGGTCTTCTCGGCGGCGAGCTGTCCGGCGCGGGTCGCGGTCTCGCGTACCTGGGCAGCGGCGTGGGCGGCCTTGTCCAGTACCGGATCGGGGGTCTTGTTCTTGACCAACTGAGCGGCATGCGCCGCCTTCTCCCGGAGCTGGTCGCCGACGAGGGTGGCCTTCTCCTTGGCCTGGGCCTTGACGTCGGCCTTGGCCGCCAGCGCCTCTACGGTCTGGCCGAGCTCGTCGCGGGCGTGCTCGACCTGCTCGCGCAGCTCCTCGGGAGTGGGCGCGGCGTCCTTGCCGTCCTTGGAGGGGGTGCTTATCGGTGTGCTGCCTCCTTGATCTCGGCCACGTCGGCCTTGACGCTGTCGATGGCCTGCTCGGGTGCGGGGGTGCCGGCCTTGGCGATCTGCTTCTTCCCCGCCGCGGCCATCACGGCGGCGACGGCTGCCAGCAGGGCGGCGACGATCAGCGCTGCAGCTCCAGGGCAACGCCGGCATCGGCTCGCTCCAACCTGCTCGACAAGGGCGGCACCCGCGGCGACGGCCCGTACCGCAAGAACGTCGACTACGACTCCACCCTGTGGCGCAAGGCCCTGCACAAGGCGTTCCCGAACAGCGGCGGCAAGCGCACCAACGTGTTCACCACCGCCAGCCACGTCCGCTCCCTGCGCAACCGCGCCGCCCACCACGAACCGCTGATCGACGGCGTCCCCCTCCCGGGCCAGAGCGACCGCCGCGGCCGGACCCGCCGGCTCACCCTGCCCGAGGCCCATGGCGAGGTCCTGCGGCTGGTCGAGTACATCGACAAGAACGTCTCCGCCTGGCTCGGGCAGACCAGCCGCGTGCCCGAGCTGCTGCGCGCCCGGCCCTGACCCACCGGCGGCGGTCAGCACGCCGGGCATCGGCGACCGGTGCCACGGGCGGCCGTCGGCGGTCGGGGAGGGGATTGGTCAGTCTTCGTGGCGGTACCGGGTGATCTCTTCGTGCAGGACCCAGGCGGGGAAGTCGGGGTGCGTTTCCCAGATGCGGGCGAGTACCAGCTGGATCGGGCAGTGCCTGCTGTGTACGGGGGTGTAGTCGTAGGGGCCCACGCAGCCCGGGCAGTAGCCGTCGCGGTCCCGCGGGCCCGGGTGCATCTCCAGCAGACGCGCGTTCGCCGCGGCGGCGGCCCGCAGGTGAGCGGAAGACAGGAACGCTCCGAACCGGCTGCCGGTCTCTTCGAGTGCCGCAATCTGGTCGGTGTGCTGTTCGGTCTCGCGGATACGGGCCGAGAGGAAAACGGCGAGCTCACGCGGGTCATGCACCAGGCTCAGGTGCTCGTCATCTATGGACGGTGTGGTCATGGCGGCCATTGTGCCCGCCCATGCAACGCTCCTCGCTGGCGTTCCATGGCCGAACAGCCTGCCGCCGGCCTCGCCGACCGCCCGCGGCGCAGTCGTCCAGGTGCGGCAGGCCCAGGCAGCACGAAGGCCGCCCGGCATGTGCGGCGGCCTTCGCAAGGTCTGAACCCTGGGGTGTGGCCTGCCCCGAAGGGCTACCAGGGACGGTTCCAGGGTCTTCACCTCCAGGTGATCCCGGAAGGCGGGGCCAAGGGCTACTGGTCAGGGTGTACGGCCTGGACGCCGGTCCCCTCGTACAGCTCGGGCTCAAGGGTCAGCAGGTAACGGCCGGTGGGGAAGTCGGCGCTGGGGCGGGCGGCGTGGATGGCGTGGACGGCCGCCCAGGAGTGCCCAGCGTGCAGGAGCCCGGTGGCGGCGAGGGCGGCGGCGGTGTCGAATGCCTCGATCTGGATGAATCGCAGGCCGTTGATGTAGGCGAGCAGGCCGGGGCGGTCGGTGTCGCCGGCGGTCAGACACAGCACCGGGGCGTACAGGGTGCCCAGGCCACCGGAAGCCTGGACGTAGAACGCGGCCACCGCCTCGTTGAACGGGTCCTTCGGGTCGTGAAGGGCGGTGGCTGCGGTGTGGTCCAGGACGACCGCGATCGACGTCACTATGCGGCCGCCGGATCCTGCCGGGCACCAAGGCGCTCCAGCAGGTGGCGGGCCCTGGCTTCGGCGCCCTCACTCGGCACCGTGCCCAGCGCCGACGCCAGCTCGGCACGCGCCTGCTCCGCCCGTTCCGCATACTCGGCCTGCGTCAGACGGGACCCGGCCAGCTCCTCGACGAGCTGCCGGATCGTCGTGCCCTGCTCACCGGCCAGCGCGGCCAGCCGGTCGCGCGTCGCCGCGCTCACCTTGATGCTCGTCTCATCACCCATACCCCGACTCTACTCCCGGTAGAGGAGCGGTGTGGAGGGGCGAGACCGTCGCTCTTCGTTCCATGCAGGAGGGTGTCGTCCGACGGTCCTCTTGCCCGGGCTCCGCGCTATGCCTCACTATCTGTGATCAAGCAGATACTGCGGAGCCGGGGGTGGCGATGTCGTCGGGCACAAACGGGGACTACTGGGCGGACAAGGCACTGCCCAGTGTGTTCAAGCACGATCTCCTCAAGCGGTATCTGCCGCAGTTCGGCGGGATGGCGGGCACACAGTCACACGACAAACGGGTGGTGTATCTGGACGGGTACGCGGGCGAGGGACGGTACGAGAACGGGGAGCCGGCGTCCGGAGAGATCGCCCTGAGGGTGGCCTCCCACCTGCGCGCCAGGGCGGGGCTGACACTCGAGTGCTTTTTCTCAGAGGCCCAGGCGAAGTCGTTCGACCGGTTACACGAGGTCGTCCAGCAGTATCTGGCTCGCGGTGTCCGGGCTCATGCCCACCGCGGTGAGGTCGACGGTGTTCTCGACCAGGTCGTCGAGCGGGCCGTACGGGAGCCGCTGTTCCTCTTCCTGGATCCGTGCGGTCTCGTCTTGCCGCAGGACCGTCTCGTGGACGTGCTCGCCCGAAAGCGCCCGGAGAAACGGCCGGCGACCGAGCTGCTGATGAACTTCAGCATGATGGCCGTCTGGCGCCTGGGGGGCCACGTCCGCTCCCCGAAGGGCAACGAGAAGTCGCTGCAGCGGTTCGACGAGGTGTGCGGCGGGACCTGGTGGCGCGAGTACTTCGCCGACGCGGTCGCCTCCCGCGGCAAGGACGGTGTGGGCGAGGACGCCATCGAGGCGGTGGCGGCCGAGTACGCCCGGCGCCTGGAACGCCGGACCGGGATGCTCGTGCAGTCGGTCCCGGTGTCGCATTCGCCGCGCAAGCGGGCCGTGTACCGGCTGGTGTTCGCGACCCGCAGCCCCTACGGGCTATGGGTGTTCGGCGACACCGTCGCCCGGGCCCGGGCGACGTGGTGGGAGACACTGGAGGAACGGGAAGAGCAGGACGCCCTGTTCTCCCTGGCGTCGGTGACGCGCCCGGACCCGAAGGAAGTCGAGACCAACGCGGTTCCCCAGATCGCAACCAACCTCGAGAGGCTCCTGACGCGGACCCGGCGTCCGATCAAACTGGTCGACCACACGCTGGAGATCTTCGGCTCCTTCTACGGCCAGGTCACCGAGCCGGCGGTGCGCCAGGCGGTGCGGCTGCTGCATGAGCAGGGCAAGACCCCCAGCAACGGGGTGGGGGTGAAGCGGACCCGGGAGATCACCGTCTACCCCGGGAACCTCGCGGCCTGACGTTCATGGCCGGGCCCTTCTCCGAGGCCCGGCCACAACGAACGCGTGCTGGTCAGGCCGCGACCGGCAGCGGCATCTGGTCCCAGGTCCGGCCTTCCAGAAGACGGCCACCGGCCTTCGGGGTGCGCCCGCCCCACTGCTTGAAGAAGAAGGCGACGCCGGCGTCCTGGCAGGTGTCGCGGATTTCGGTGACCCAGCTCTCGTCAAGCGGCCGATGCCCGGGGCCGGACTCGCCCCCGGCGATCACCCAGTGGATGCCGTCCAGGTTCAGCCCCGGCAGCGGCCCCAGCAACGGCTCGCAGGACAAGAACCGCACAGCCGCGGGGACCTCACGCAGATCGTCGACGCGGGCCAGCTCGTTCTCGGTCTCCACCGAGACGCCCATCCAGAGGTTGCTCGGCCAGTCGAGTTTCGGAGCGACCTGACGCAGGCGCCGGGCCCGCTTGGTCAGGACCTGGTACGTGTGCTGCGGGGTGTCGGCCATGACCTGGAAGACCTGACGGACGAAATCGAGCGGCACCCGCGCGTGGAACAGGTCGCTCATAGAATTTACGAACACCGTCCGAGGGCTCTTCCACCCATACGGCACGTCCAGGGCGTCCGGGTGTAGCGTGACGTCGAAGCCCGGCCCCGAAGTCCGGGGATCACCATCGTTCTGATACTTCGCCGCACCCATCGCCTTCAGCCTCTTCGCCAAGGTCAGGGCGTAGCAGTTGTCGCAACCGGAAGACACACGGTCGCAACCGGTCGTCGGATTCCAGGTCGCCTCGGTCCACTCGATCGAACTGCGGTCGCTCACCGGTCTCCTCCTGCCCTCGTACCAACGGCCGCGCCACCCAGGGCGGCCGTCGTGTTCTGCCTAACGATGCCCCGCAGGCTGGGACACCGCGGCATGTACGCCGGTATCCGCGCGTACCCGATCGCTTCTCGTAACCTCACGTATCGAACCTCCATTCAGGAACCTAGCCCTTGCGATCGGCCTCGGTCGATACAACCGCCGCCCTGCTGCCCTGCCCTGGACGGCTCGCACGTCATCCTCCGTTCGTCACGCGCCCTTTCTCCTGTACCCCTGCGTCGATCGGCGTGGGCTCTCCGGCGCGCTCCTCGCGAACTCGGCGCTTCGTCCCTCTTGGTCGACGTTGGTAAAGACCTGCTCCGCGAGGCCGTGGCGGGCCTGTTCCTGCCGTGCGAGGGCGGTGGCCAGGGCCGGGTCCTCCTGATCGGGCGAGGCGGGGGCGAGGGCGCGCTGGGCTCGAGGGCGCGGTAGTACCCGACCGACGCGGTCTCCCCCGTCTTCACTGGCCCGGCCGGAACGACCGGTCGGGGGCTGGGTCGTCGGCGGCCGCCGGGGACGTCACCGTGGTTGTGGTGCGGGAGGCGGGGGCCGCTCGTAACTCCTGCTGTATGTGCACGTTGGGTGTGGCATGCCATCAACAGCGTCGAACGCGGCCAACGCCGGGGCAGCCGCGGACAGGAAACCCGAGCAGCTCCCCTTTCTTCTCTCTCAGCAGCAAGGGGAAGCAGCCCGCACGTTGCTCAGCTACGTCGCATCACTGCCTCTGCCTGGACCTGACGCGCAGCTCCTCGCGGTGGTGGTGGCCATCCGGGCGGCACGCGGAGGCGTGGGCAACATCACCGGCCAGGACCTGGCCGCACTCCGATTGGGTGATGCCCGTGAAGCCGTGACCGCCCTGCGGGAACTGGGGTGGCAACTGGCCGACACGGTCTTCAGCAGCGATCTCGACGCGCCACCGACTCGCGTCACCGTTCCTGCGCTGGCTGCCGACGCTGGCCATCCCCTGCCAATCGGGAAGCAGACCCGCTCGCGCGTATCGGGATGGACCACGAAGGCCCTGTCGGTCAAGCCGGTCAAGAAACTCCCGCCCGCCGCCCGCCTGGCCGGTCTGTTCCTCGCCGCCCACGGCACCTCCCGGCTCCTCGGCTCCCTCCCACCCCACCTGCCCGCTGCCTGCAGGGCGGAGCTCCCGAAGCTCCTGGAGAAAGGCTTCCTCGCCGAGCTATCCGGTGATCGGTACCGTCTCGACCCCCAGGTACGCCACCTTTCAGGTCTGCGGCCGCCCACCGAAAAGGAGCGGGCGCGCACCAACACCGCGAAGCCGGCACGCGGGTTCCGCTTCGACGCCGACGCGTGGCTTCGGTGGAAGGAAGCGGCCACTCCCGGCCTGCGGCGGCATGTGGAGAGCATCGAGTCCTGCGGTGTGTGCGGGTTTGCCCCGGAGCGGGTGGCGGAGGCGTTCACGACCCCCAGTCGTGCCCAGTTCATGTCCAGGCAGACCAAGACTCTGTACGGACAGTGGAAGACCGAGCACCCCGACCGCGGCCCGCAGGCCGCCGCGTTCACGGTGGCCTTCCGTGCCGAGCACGGCCATGGCCCCTCGTTCCGGCAGGTCGGGGACGGCATGGGGTGGGACGTGCCCCACCAGCTCCGGTGTTTCATCGTGCAGCGCCTTCTGGCGAACGACTGGCTCACGAGCACCGGGACCGTTCCCTGGACCCTCCGCCCCGGAACGGCAGCGCAGGAGCACGGCATCACCCTGCCCCGAGCCCGCACCGCCCCCGTCGCCGCCCAGCGCTCCTGACCGCGCCCGCCCGCTTTCGCCAGCTATGGCCTTGCCGCACCTGTTGCGTTTGACCTGGGCCCGAACGGCTCGGGTCGTCAGCAAGGCCAGTGCCACATGGACATCCACGACCGGCTCGGGCGAGTGTGACAGCCAGGTCCGGTGGCTGGCTCGCGCATTGAGCCGCGCCGCAGCGGAGATCATTAGGGCTGAATGCTTGAAGGGTGGCCAGCCTCAAGGATCAGGTTTGGCGGACCAGGCCGACTACCTCCTCATCCCCACAGCATCGTCTCTGAAGCCGCCGTCGCCCCCACGCCCGTGGCTCGGGGGATGTAGTCGAACGTCCCCAACCAGATCACGGTCCGGTCGTCCGGCAGTTCGCCGCCGGCGATCCCGCGCGCGACCTGCCGCAGAAACTGCCAGTCCTGTGCCAGGTTCGCCAGCACTGGCAAGCTCGGCACGGCTTCGGCATCCCGCCGTGCCAGCTGCTCGCGCACCCTTCCCGCGGCGAGCTGCACAGTCGCCAGGACGCCGGACGCCTTGAGATCAAGGCGGAAGAAGAGCCAGCCCACCAGCCCCTCAACCTCCTCGATGGTCAGCTCCTCGACACCGCGCACCACCACACCCGGCCCCGTCGCGCTCCCAGCCACACCCGCTCCCCTCATTGCTGATCGGGATCCTGGCACGCCAGGAGGACCAAGACCACCGTGCGGTTCAACGGATGCCCTGAAAGCCGGCCCGAGACCGCGCCTGGGACGAGGACGGCGGGCAGGGCGCGGGTCCGACACCCACTCCGTCGCGGCCGGCGTCGCATCGGGCTCGGTGGACAGGCCGAAGCGGCGGCGGACCGTGGCCGTCGCGGCCGTCACCGCGGCCAGCACCTCGGCGACCTCCTGGTCGACCTGGGCGAGCGCGGCGGCCAAGGTGTCGATGGCGACCAGGGCGTCTACGACGGCCGCCAAGCTCCAGTAGACCGTGGGTCAGGGCGAGTGGAACCGGCGCCGGAAGTGCGTCTCTCGGCGCTGGTGCGGGCGGCCGTCTGGGGTCGTGCAGTTCGAGCCGGGCGCGGCATCACACTCAGGACAGGTGACGTCCTTGACCCGCCATACGGGAGAGGCGGACTGCGGCTGTGAAGGCGGTCGCTGTGTGGTCTGCTCGGGGCGTGCGTTCCGCGTGCTGATGATCAGCTGGAGCCGTTCCTCATGAGGGAGTGGCCGCCGGTCTCTACCGCCGCTGTCGTCGTCGTTGAAGCAGTGCCTGCCCTTGGCTGCATCACAACGGGGACAGGGCTCTTTGAACCAGGAGCGGCGCCCCACCTGCTCGTGCAACAGCGATGCCCGTTTCAGCCGTGCCGCACGTGCCGGGGGTGAGGCTCTCTTCTGACGGGCGATCTGCGCCAGCGCCCCAGCGCCGTCCGCGCGCCTTCTCCAAAGCTCGACCTGTTTGCGCTGCTGAGCGTCGACATATGCTCCGGCTCCAGCCGCCGCGCAGATGAGGTCCTTCACCATCTCGCGCATCGCCTGTCGCGGCTGCCCGATCCCACGGCTTTCCAAGGTGTCCAGCAGCTTCTTTACACGGTCCGCTTCGTCCCGTGCCCGCTCCTCCGCCTGCGCGGCCCGCACGGCTGCCACCTCGGCTTGCCGCTGCCGCGCATGGGTATCCAGGCACTCGGCTGCATCATCTGCGATGGCCATCTCGGCTTCGGTACGGTCGTGGCTCGCGATGGCATTGGCACGCACCAGCAGAGGACAAACCTGGCCCACCTCCTGCCAGGCAATAGCCTGCGCCAGGTCGTGGAACAGCTCCTGCCGCGTTTGCGCCTGTTCTTCCAGCCAGCGGTCCGCGGCCGCGACGGCCCCTGACAGCTGGTCCTGGAGCTCCCCTTCCACCTCTGTGAGGGCGGCCATGTCGCGGCACACCCGGGTCACGACGACCACGGATCCCACCCGGCGGGCTTCGGCCAGCTGGCGCAGCAGCGTCTGGGCCCGCACATGCGCTGGCGGCGTCTTCACGGTCCTGCCCGCGCCCCACGGGGATGCCGGACGGACGCTGCGGGAACGCACGATCTGCTCCACCGCTGGCGTCGACAGCCCCCGCTCCGTCATCTCGCATTCGTCCAGGGCGAACCATTCGGTGGGCCGCGCGAACGCCTCGGTGCCGATCCGTACCCGGCGGGCGGTCCCCTCGCTGTCCAGACGGACCCGGTGGACGTACCAGCGCCGGATCAGAGTGTCCCGGTCCACCGGCACGGACACTCCGAGCACCGGCTCTACGCCGTCCTCCTCCCACACGGGCGCTACCGCCTGGTCCAGGTGCACGCGCAGCCCACGGGTCTTCAACCGGATGTCGACCACCGACCCGATCGCCACGCCGTCCGGCCGGGCGAAGTCGAAGTCGGCCTCCTCCTCGAGGCTGCGCAGCCAGGACCGGGCGGCGGACTTCACATACAGGTGGTCGGCACTGGCCACACCCCGGGCGCTGCGGCCGCAGTGATGCGACAGCCCGTCCAGACCGGGGATATGGGCGAAATGGCAGACACGATCGGTGTAAAGCTTCGTGGTCAGCCGCACCCCGCAGCCTCCGAGCAGCAGCCCGCACCAGAACGTGTCGTGCTCGTGCTGCTGGCGGAAGGCGTCCAGCTCGATTGCTTCCAGCGGGAGCATCAGTGGCTCCTCGGAGTCCGCGCTGCCCAGAACCGCGGTCTGAATCTGCCGCTTGTCACCTCGCACGAACCCCCACCTTTCGTCCCAACTCAGCGTGCCACCACACCCGCTGACTCCGCAGTCGATCCACCGCGTTCGCCCCGCGATACGCGGTTACAGGAGCACTCATCCGGCCTGGCGCAGTGTGGACGCGGCGGTTGGCGCCGGTCGTCCGGCGCGTTCGGTGCGGGCCCGCAGGATCGCGGCGACGCGGACGGCTTCGTTGGCCTGACGCTCCTGGGCGCGAACATTCCCCAGCGACGTCGGCACCTTGTCCTCCTGGCCGTCCTCGGGGTCGGGAAGGCGGTGTCGCAGAGCGCAGGACCGTGACATCGCCCAGAGTCATACCTTCCTAGGGCCTGTTGCGAAAGTGGATCTTGATCGCCGATGATCACATCTTGTGGGACGTGGGGATCTGACGAATGCGCAGTGGGCCCGGCTTGAGC
>NZ_JBEOVO010000049.1:0-32593 GCF_040295605.1 Streptomyces sp. NPDC002773 | reverse complement strand
GGCGGCGGGGGCAGCCGGGGCCGGAGCCGGAGCGGCAGCGGCCGGGGCGGCGGCCGGAGCCGGAGCGGCGGCGGGGGCGGCCGGGGCAGGAGCGGCGGGGGCGGCCGGAGCGGCACCCGCGGCGCCGATGACGGCCAGCTTGGCGCCGACCTCGGCGGTCTCGTCCTCGCCGACGACGATCTCCAGGAGGACACCGGAGACCGGGGCCGGGATCTCGGTGTCGACCTTGTCCGTGGAGACCTCGAGCAGCGGCTCGTCCTCCGTGACCTCCTCGCCGACCGACTTCAGCCAGCGGGTGACGGTGCCCTCGGTGACGGACTCGCCGAGCGCCGGAAGGACGACGTCGGTGCCCTCGGCGGAACCGCCGCCGGTGGCCGCCTCGGCCGTCGGGGCCGGAGCCGGGGCCTCAGCCTCGGTGGACGGGGCGGCCTGCGGCGCGGGGGCCGGGGCCTCCTGCTGCGGGGCGGCCTCGGCGGCCGGAGCGGCCTCTTCGGCCGGGGCCGCGGCGGGGGCGCCGGAGCCGTCGTCGATGATGGCCAGCTCGGCGCCGACCTCGACCGTCTCGTCCTCGGCGACCTTGATGGAGGCCAGGATGCCCGAGGCGGGGGCGGGGATCTCGGTGTCGACCTTGTCGGTCGAGACCTCGAGCAGCGGCTCGTCGGCCTCGACACGCTCACCCTCGGCCTTGAGCCAGCGGGTGACGGTGCCCTCGGTGACGCTCTCGCCGAGCGCCGGCAGGGTTACGGAAACCGACATGGTTTCAGTTGCTCCTAACGAATTGCGGAAAGTGGTCGTCGCGCCCTGTGATGACGATGAGCGTCAGTCGTGGGAGTGCAGCGGCTTGCCGGCCAGGGCCAGGTGGGCCTCGCCGAGCGCCTCGTTCTGCGTCGGGTGGGCGTGGATGAGCTGCGCGACCTCGGCCGGCAGCGCCTCCCAGTTGTAGATCAGCTGCGCTTCGCCGACCTGCTCGCCCATGCGGTCACCGACCATGTGGACGCCGACCACGGCACCGTCCTTGACCTGGACGAGCTTGATCTCGCCCGCGGTCTTGAGGATCTTGCTCTTGCCGTTGCCCGCGAGGTTGTACTTGAGGGCGACGACCTTGTCCGCGCCGTAGATCTCCTTGGCCTTGGCCTCGGTGATGCCGACGGAGGCGACCTCGGGGTGGCAGTACGTCACCCGGGGCACGCCGTCGTAGTCGATCGGGACGGTCTTGAGACCGGCCAGGCGCTCCGCGACGAGGATGCCCTCGGCGAAGCCGACGTGCGCGAGCTGGAGCGTGGGGACGAGGTCGCCCACGGCCGAGATCGTGGAGACGTTGGTCTGCATGTACTCGTCGACCAGGACGTAGCCGCGGTCCATCGCGACGCCCTGCTCCTCGTAACCGAGGCGGGCGGAGACCGGGCCGCGGCCGATGGCGACGAGCAGTACCTCGGCCTCGAAGGTCTTGCCGTCGGCCAGGGTGACCTTGACGCCGTTGTCGGTGTACTCGGCCGACTGGAAGAAGGTGCCGAGGTTGAACTTGATGCCGCGCTTGCGGAACGCGCGCTCAAGAAGCTTCGAGCTGTTCTCGTCCTCGACGGGGACGAGGTGCTTCATGCCCTCGATCACCGTGACGTCGGTGCCGAAGGACTTCCACGCGGAGGCGAACTCGACGCCGATGACACCGCCGCCGAGGATGATCGCGGACTCCGGGACCCGGTCGAGGGTCAGCGCGTGGTCCGAGGTGATGATCCGGTTGCCGTCGATCTCCAGGCCGGGGAGCGACTTCGGCACGGAACCGGTGGCCAGCAGGATGTGGCGGCCCTCGACACGGCGCCCGTCGACGTCGACGGAGGTCGGGGAGGACAGGTGGCCGGTGCCCTCGATGTAGGTCACCTTGCGGGAGGCGACGAGACCCTGCAGACCCTTGTACAGGCCTGAGATCACGTCGTCCTTGTACTTGTGCACGGCCTTGATGTCGATGCCCTCGAAGGAGGCCTTGACACCGAACTGCTCCGCCTCACGCGTCTGGTCGGCGACCTCGCCGGCGTGGAGCAGCGCCTTCGTCGGGATGCAGCCGTTGTGCAGGCAGGTGCCGCCGAGCTTGTTCTTCTCGATCAGTGCGACGTCCAGGCCCAGCTGCGCTCCGCGCAGCGCCGCGGCGTAACCGCCGCTACCGCCGCCGAGGATCACTAGGTCGAAAACGGTGCTGGCGTCGTTCGCCACGTCACGTCCTCCATGCATGTGCGCTCGTCGCCGGTCTTCAGTGACCGGGCGGCGGCTGGTGTCCGGCCGCTTTATTTCGGCCCTGTGGTGGGGGCCCTGTCCTGCCGAGAACCCATCTTCGCACTTGTTGACGGCCGACGGGACGCGGGGCCGTGCTCTGAGACGGCCGATCGTCCCCACGGAGGGCGGACCCGGGTGTACGAACCTACGGATTTCGTCGCGAGAGGACGGCGACGGCCCCGGGTCCGTACGGGACCCGGGGCCGTCGCGGACCGGTCAGAGCTCGCCGGCCGCCGTGCGCTCGGCCAGCTTCACCAGGGTGCGGACCGAGGAGCCGGTGCCGCCCTTCGGGGTGTAGCCGTAGGGGGCGCCCTCGTGGAAGGCGGGGCCCGCGATGTCCAGGTGGGCCCAGGTGATGCCCTCGCCCACGAACTCCTGGAGGAAGAGGCCGGCGACCAGGCCGCCGCCCATCCGCTCACCCATGTTGGCGATGTCGGCGGTGGGGGAGTCCATGCCCTTGCGCAGGTCCGCGGGGAGCGGCATCGGCCAGGACGCCTCGCCGACCTCCTCGGCGATCTCGTGGATCGCGGAGCGGTAGTCGTCGTCGTTGGCCATGATGCCGAAGGTGCGGTTGCCGAGGGCCAGGACCATGGCGCCGGTCAGGGTCGCCACGTCGACGATGGCGTCCGGCTGCTCCTCGGAGGCGCGGGTCAGGGCGTCGGCGAGGACGAGACGGCCCTCGGCGTCGGTGTTGAGGACCTCGACGGTCTTGCCGCTGTACATGCGCAGCACGTCGCCCGGGCGGGTGGCGGAGCCGGACGGCATGTTCTCGGCGAGGGCGAGCCAGCCGGTGACGTTGACCTCCAGGCCGAGGCGGGCGGCGGCGACGACGGAGGAGAACACGGCGGCGGCGCCGCTCATGTCGCACTTCATCGTCTCGTTGTGGCCGGCCGGCTTGAGGGAGATGCCGCCCGAGTCGTAGGTGATGCCCTTGCCGACGAGGGCGAGGGTCCGCTCCGCCTTCGGGTGGGTGTACGCGATCCGGACCAGGCGCGGCGGGTTCTCGGAGCCGTTGCCGACGCCGAGGATGCCGCCGTAGCCGCCCTTGGCGAGCGCCTTCTCGTCGAGGACCTGGACCTTGAGCCCGTGCTCCTTGCCGGCGGTCTGGGCGGCGGCGGCGAACGCGGCCGGGGTCAGGTCGTTCGGCGGCATGTTGATCAGGTCGCGGGCGCGGTTGATCTCCTCGGCGACGGCCAGGGCGCGCTCGGCGGCGGCCTTGTGTGCCTTGTCGCGCGGCTTGGCGCCGAGCAGGGCGACCTCGCCGAGCGGCTTCTTCGCGTCCTTGCCGTTCTCCTGGTACGCGGTGAAGGCGTACGCGCCGAGCAGGGCGCCCTCCGCGATGGCGGCGGCGTCCTCGGCGTCGGCGATCGGCAGCGCGAACGCGGCCTTCTTCGCGCCGGTCAGGACGCGGGCGGCGGTACCGGCGGCGCGGCGCAGGGTCTCCGTGCCGTAGGACGCGCCGTCCTCGGCCGCGGTGCCCAGGCCGACGGCCAGGACGACGGGGGCCTTGAGGCCGGCGGGGGCGGGCAGCTTGGTCGCCTCACCCTCGGAACCCGAGGCGCCCAGGGTCTCCAGGACGGCGGCGAGCCGGCCTTCGAAGGCCTTGTCGACGGCCTCGGCGCCCGGGGCGACGACGAGCGTCTTCCCGGACTTCGCGACGCCGACGACGAGGGCGTCGGCGCGCAGCGTCGCCGCGCCGGCAGTGCTGAGAGTGAGAGCAGTCACGGTGGTGAAATCTCGCTTCCATTGAGTTCTGTAGCGGTCGAGGGATGGGCCGACCGTGCCCGCCGCATCGTATTTCGGCCCGGAGAGCGCCGAGAACGAGCCTACGCTCGCTCATCCGGTTCGCTCACGGCGGCGGTGATTCACTCATCCGTGGTGTCTCTTTCATGTTTACCGTTCAGGCTCGGAGCGCTCCTTCACACTCGCCTCAGTCACGCAAGGACGACGCTCTCGTCTTCGCACCATCTGCAGCATCTCCACAGGTCCTCCGTTCCGTGCTCCGGTGCGGGCGGGCCTGCCGAGGGGGGACACCACCTGATGGACTCCGGCCGAATCCGTACGCCCAGAACCGCGCCCCGCGGCGCCCGCACCGCCAGGACCGCGGCCCTCGCCGCCGCCGCGCTGCTCGCCACCGTCGTCCCGTCCGCACAGGCCGCCACGGCCCCCGTGCCCCGGATCGACCTCACCGTCCTCGTCGTCGACGACGGCGGCAGCGCGGTCGGGGCGATCACCGCCGAGCTGAAGGGCTCCGGCGTCCCGTACCGCAGGATCGACCTGAACGACCCGAACCGGCCGGTCCTCGACACGGCCTTCCTCAGCGACACGGTCGACGGACGCCCCCGCGCCAAGTACCAGGGCGTCGTCCTGCCGCACGAGACCGCCTTCGGGCCCGACTCCGCCGAGCACTCCGCCCTCCAGTCGTACGAGCGGAGGTTCGGCATCCCGCAGGTCGACGCCTACACCTGGTCGCACCCCGGCGTCGGTCTCGACTACACGAACGAGGGAGGCTGGTCGGGCGTCCTCGACGGGACCACGGCCGGCGTCACCGCCGCGGGCAGGGCGGGCCCCTTCCGGTACCTGTCCGGAGCGCTCACCTTCGAGGACAACGACCCCGCGATCGCCGAGGGCTACGGCTACGCGGGCCGGCCCCGGGCCGGCTACACCAGCTACCTCGACGTCCCCGTCGACGGCGGCGGCCGGGCCAGCCTCGTCGGCGAGTACACCTCCGACGGACGCCGCGAACTCGTCGTCACGTTCGCCTACAACCAGTACCAGCGGCAGTTCCGCGCCCTCGCCCGCGGCATCGTCGAATGGCTCACCCAGGGCGTCCACCTCGGCCAGAGCCGCAACTACCTCTCGGTCCACGTCGACGACGTCTTCGCGCCCGACGCCCGCTGGGACACGGCCCTCAACTGCACTCCCGGCGACTTCGACTGCGTCGGCGACGAGGGCGAGGGCGTCGACCCGATCCGGATGACGGTCGCCGACGCCCAGTACGCCGCCGCCTGGCAGAAGACCTCCGGCTTCACCCTCGACATGGTCTACAACGGCGGCCAGGGCGAGCAGTGGAAGACCGAGCACGGCGGCGCCGACGCGCTCACCGACCGGCTCGTCGCGGACCGCGCCCAGTACCGCTGGATCAACCACACCTACACCCACCCCTTCCTCGGCTGCGTCCAGGACAACACCGTCGTCCCCTGGCAGTGCGCCAAGGACACCTCAGGCAACACCCTGTGGGTCGGCCGCTCCGAGCTGTCCGCCCAGATCCGGAACAACCACAACTGGGCCGTCGGCAAGGGCATCTCCGTCGACCGGAGCGAACTCGTCACCGGCGAGCACTCCGGCCTCAGGACGCTTCCCCAGCAGCCCGCCGACAACCCCCACCTGGCCGGCGCCCTCGCCGACAACGGCGTCAAGTGGCTCGCGAGCGACAACTCCCGCGAACCGCAGCAACGTTCCCTCGGCACCGCCACCGGCGCCGCGAAGACCGTGCCCCGCCACCCCATGAACGTGTACTACAACGTCGGCACCGCCGCCGAGATGACCGACGAGTACAACTGGGTCTACACCTCCCGCGCTGACGGCGGCAGCGGCATCTGCGAGTCCAACCCGGCCTCCACCTGCCTGCCGGGCCCGCTCCCGACGACCACCGGCTACGCCGACCACATCGTCCCGCAGGAAGCCAGGACCGCCCTCTCCCACGTCCTCGGCAACGACCCGCGCCCGCACTACGTGCACCAGTCCAACCTCGCCGAGGAACGCCTCCTCTACCCCGTCCTCGACCGGGTGCTCGCCGACTACCGCGCCCTGTTCGCCCCCAGCGCCCCGGTGGTGAACCCGCGCCAGAAGGACGTCGGCACCGAACTGCTCCGCCGGGCCGCCTGGGACCAGGCCCTCGCCGAAGGAAAGGTCACCGCCTACCGCATCGGCACCGCGGTCACCGTCAAGGCACCCGCCGGCCTCACCGCGCCGATCACCGCCCCCGAGGGCACCCGCAAGCAGCTCCTCATCGGCACCACCGCCTTCGGGGCGCCGTACGCGGGCACCCGCTCCGCCTGGACCACGCCCGAACTGCTCCAGACCCACGTCACACTCACGCTCCCGACCGCCTGACCAGCACGTTCTGGGGGAACGCACATGCCGAGCAGTGGCCGTCACGTCACCATGCTCACCGAAGGCACCTACCCGCATGTCCACGGCGGCGTCAGCACCTGGTGCGACCAGCTCGTCCGAGGCATGCCCGAGGTCGACTTCGAGATCCTCGCCCTCACCGGCAGCGGCCGCGAACCCGTCACCTGGGAGCTGCCGCCCAACATCACCCGGCACACCGCGTACCCCCTCTGGGGACTCCCGCAGGGACCGGCCGCGCCCGCCCGCGCCCGCCGGCCCCTGCGGGGGCGCGCCCGCCGCCGCTTCCTCGACGCGTACGAACGGACCCTGCTCGCCCTCCTCGACCCGGAGGCGGGCTGCGACTTCGGCACCGGCCTGTACGAGCTGGCCGAACTCGCCCGGCAGGGACGGCTGACCACCGCCCTGCGCTCCGAGGCGGCCCTGCGCTCCCTCATGTGGATCTGGACCATGCCGCACCTGCCGATCCTCGCGGCCCGGCCCACCGTCCACGACGCGCTCACCGCCACCGACCTGCTCGAACACGCCCTGCGCCCGCTCGCCGCCCGGATATCCAGCGGCGGCGTCGCCCACGCCGTCTCCAGCGGCCTCGCCACCCTGCCGGCGCTCGCCGCACAGCACTTCGAAGGAGTGCCCTTCCTGCTCACCGAACACGGCATCTACCTCCGCGAGCGCTACCTCGGCTACCGCACCGAAGCGCAACGCTGGCCCGTCAAGGCCCTGATGCTCGGCTTCTACCGCGAGCTCAACACCCTCGGCTACCGCAAGGCCGACCTCATCACCCCCTGCAACCAGTACAACCGGCGCTGGGAGGAGCGCGGCGGCGCCCCCGCCGACCGCATCCGCACCGTCTACAACGGCGTCGACCCGGCCGCCTTCCCCGAGGCCGGACCCGAACCCGAGACGCCCACCCTCAGCTGGTGCGGCCGCGTCGACCCCATCAAGGACCTCGAAACCCTGATCCGGGCGTACGCGATCTGCCGCGCCGAACTCCCCGCGCTGCGCCTGCGCCTGTTCGGCCCGGTCCCCGCCGGGAACGAGGACTACCTGACCCGCCTGGAGAAGCTCGCCGCCGAACTCGGCGTCACCGACGGCATCAGCTTCGAGGGCCGGGTCTCCGAGGTGCCGCGCGCCTACGCCGCCGGCAGCGTCGTGATGCTCTCCTCCATCAGCGAGGGCTTCCCCTTCTCCCTCATCGAGGCCATGTCCTGCGGCCGCGCCACCGTCTCCACCGACGTCGGCGGGGTACGGGAGGCCGTCGGCGACACCGGGATCGTCGTCCCGCCCCGCGAACCGGCCGTCATGGCCGCCGCCGTCAGCGCCCTCCTCCGCGACGGGGCCAGGCGCGCCGAACTCGGCCGCCGCGCCCGGCAGCGGGTGATCGACCGGTTCACCCTGCACCGCTCGGTGGACGGCTTCCGGCGGATCTACCGCGAACTGGCCGACGCCCGCCCTCCACGCCCTGCCCTGCCCCTCGTCCCCGCGCCCCTGCGCCTGCGCATCCCCACGCCGCGCCGTACCTCCGCGGCCCTCGTCACCGGAGGCACCCCGGCGTGAGCGGCTCCCTCTGGCTGAAGCCCCCGGCGACGGGGACCCCGCTGCCCGCGATCCCGCGCCCCCGCCGCGAGGACCGCACGGGGCGCGTCGCGCACCCGCCCGCCGCGCACCCGCCCGGCGGTTCCGCCCCCGCCACCGTCCACCCCGCCGGAGGCGCGCCCGCCGCCGACCCCCTCGACGAACTCACCGTCCGACTCGAAGAGTTCGCCGCCGTCGCCGTCCACCCCGACGAGATCGCCGCCCTCCTCGAATCCGACGGCATGACCGACGACCACATCCGGCTCACCTACGGCCGCGCCGACTCCTTCGCCCTCGCCGAGGACCTCTACGCGCGCGTGGAGCGGCGCCACCACCCCGCACCGGCGTCGCGGCCGCCCGGCGGCGCCTGGCACACCGGGCTCGCCGGCTGCCTCCTGCGCGGGCTCGTCTTCGCGCTGCCCGGCCTCGCGTACGTCCTCGCCGCCCCGCTCCTCGCCGGCGAGCCGGGCCGCTTCGGGCTCCCCGGCGGAACGGTTCCGCTCCTCGCGGGCGCCGTCACAGGATGGGTGTGGAACCAGGCCCTGTCCCACCGCGCGTACACCTGGCTCGGCCTCGGCGACCGGCCCGCCGCCGCCCGCGCCCTGCTCACCGGCGCCCCGGCGGGCGCCCTCGCCGGTACGGCCGTCGCCTTCGCGGCCGCCGCGCCGGGCGAGGCCCCGGCGGCCCTGTTCGCCGCCGGGCAGTCGCTGTACCTCGCCGCCGCGACCGTGCTCCTGGTCCTCGGCCGCGAACGGGCCCTGCTCTGCGCCCTGCTGCCGCTCGCCGGCGCCCTCCCCGCCTTCCGCTGGGACCTGCCCGACCCGCTGCGCGCCGCGCTCCTCCTCACCGCCCTCACCGCGAGCACCGTCTTCGCCGCGGTCGTCCTGCGGCCCGGCGCGCGGCGCGGCGCGGCGGGACGCGGCGGCCCCCCGCGCGCCGGCTCCCTCCCGTACGGCCTGTTCGGCCTCGGCAGCGGGCTGCTCGTCCTCCAGGCGGGCATCGGCGACACCCTGGTGAGCGGCGCGGGAGCCGTCATCGCGCTCACCCTCTCCATGGGCCCCGCGGAGTGGCTGCTGCACCGCTTCCGGGGCGAGAGCCTGACCCGGCTGCGGACCCTGACCACGGCCCGCGAGTTCCGCCGGGCCGTCACCGGCACCCTCGTGCTCTGCCTCGGCGGCTACCTCACCGCCCTCACCGCCCTCACCCTCGCCGCGACCCTGGCCTGGCCCGGGGCGCCCTGGCCGACGCCGCCCCGGCTCGTCACCCTGCTCCTCGTCGGGACCGTGCTCTGGCTGGGGCTGCTGCTCCAGGCCTTCGGCGCGGTGCTCAGCGCCGCCCTCGTCTGCCTCCTCGCGGCGGCGGCGCAGACCCTGCAACCCGCGGCGGGCCCGGTGGCGGCCGGGGGAGCGGCGGCGGTGCTCGCCGTCCTCACCTGTGCTCTGCTGGTACGACCGACCGCCCATCGCGTCTAGGGGCAAGGACCGTGAACCGTCTCCTCCTCGTGCCGTTCTACGAGCACCCGGCCGACCGCCCCGACGCGTGGTCGGCGCTGGTCGACGCGGCGCCCTCCCTGTACGGCGTCGTCGTCAACCCGGCGAGCGGCGCGGGCGAGGCCGCCGACCCGGCGTTCGCGGAGACCACCGGACGGCTGCGGGCGGCCGGGGTACGGCTCCTCGGCTACGTGGACACCGACTACGGGCGCCGCCCGCACGCCGAGGTCGTCACCGAACTCCTCCGCCACCGCGACTGGTACGGCACCGACGGCGCCTTCCTCGACCAGGTGTCGACCGCGCCCGGCTGCCTCGCCCACTACCGGCGGATCGCGGTCGCGGCCCGGTCCGCCGGAGCCGCGACCCTCGTGCTCAACCACGGCGCGCACCCCGACCCGGGCTACGAGGAGTTCGCCGACCTCCTCGTCACCTTCGAGGGCCCCTGGGACACGTACCGGACGCTCGACCTGCCGGTCGCCGCCCACTACTGCCACCTCGTCTACGCGGCCCCGCCCGACGTCCGCCCGGCCACCCCGGTGCACTGCGCGGTCCCGGGCACGGGCGCGCACCCCTGGGGCACCCTTCCGCACCCCCTGGAGCCCGCACGATGAGACGACTGCTGCCCCTGCTCGCGGGCCTGCTCCTGCTCGCCACCGCCTGTACGACGAGTCCCGACCCGGACCCGAAGCCCAGGGAGGAGCGGTGGCGGCCGAAGCCGGGCCTCGCCTGGCAGTGGCAGCTCAGCGGCCGCCTGGACCCGACGGTCGACGTCCCGGTGTACGACATCGACGGCTTCGACCACCCGGCGTCCACGGTCACGGACCTCCACGACCGCGGCCGCAAGGTCATCTGCTACCTCTCCACCGGCGCCTGGGAGGACTTCCGCCCGGACGCCGACCGCTTCCCGAAGTCCGTCCTCGGCGAGGGCAACGGCTGGGAGGGCGAACGCTGGCTCGACATCCGCCGCACCGACGTCCTCGAACCCCTCATGGCCGAACGCCTCGACATGTGCCGCACCAAGGGCTTCGACGCCGTCGAACCCGACAACATGGACGGCTACAAGAACGACACCGGCTTCCCCCTCACCGCCACCGACCAGCTCCGCTACAACCGCCTCATCGCCCGCCTGGCCCACGACCGGGGCCTCGCGGTGGGGCTCAAGAACGACCTGGACCAGATCCCGCAGCTGCTCCCCGACTTCGACTTCGCGGTCAACGAACAGTGCGCCCAGTACGGCGAGTGCGACCGCCTCGCCCCGTTCGTGGCGGCGGGCAAGGCGGTCTTCCACGTCGAGTACGAGCTGAAGACGACCGAGTTCTGTCCGCAGGCCAGGGAACTGAAGCTCAGCTCCATGCTCAAGCGGTACGACCTGGGGGTCTGGCGCAGTCCCTGCTGACCGAGCGGGCGGGCGTAGCCCTCCGCCCTCCGTGCTGCCGCCGGCGGTCAGCCCAGCGACAGCGCCACGAGCGCCGCCGTCGCCGCCGTCTCCTCCACCGCGCCGAAGACGTCGCCCGTCACCCCGCCGAACCGCCGGACGCACCGGCGGAGCAGCAGCGCCGCGGCGGCCAGGGCCGCGCCGGCCGCGAGGACGTTCCGTACCGCGTCGTACGGGGAGGAGAGGAGGCCCGCCGCCGCGCACGCCACCAGGACGAGGGCGGTGGTGAGGGTCGCGGAGCGGGTCGGGACCGTCGCCGCGACGATCGCGCCCAGTCCCTCGGGGCGGGCCGCCGGGACGCCGTGGCGGGAGGCGTGGGTGAGGGCGAGGCGGGCGACGGTGGCGGCGAGGACGGCGCCGGCCGCACCGTGCGCCCAGCTCTGCCCGTACAGCTCGAAGAGGGCGGCGACCTGGGCGAACAGGACGAGGAGCAGCGCGATGACACCGAACGGCCCCACGTCCGACTGCTTCATGATGCGCAGCGCGTCCTCGGCGGGTTTGGCGCTGCCGAGGCCGTCGGCGGTGTCCGCGAGGCCGTCGAGGTGGAGGCCCCGGGTGAGAACGGCGGGGACGGCGGTGGTGACGACGGCGGCGAGCAGCGGCCCCGAGCCGAGCAGCAGGAACGTCCCGCCGAGCGCGGCGGCGCAGAGGCCGACGGCCAGACCGGCCAGCGGGGCGCAGAGCATGCCGCCGCGGGCCGCGTCCCGGTCCCAGCGGGTGATGCGGGCGGGGAACACGGTGAGGGTGCCGAAGGCGAAACGCAGGCCGTCCATCCGGGCAGGGTAATCGCCGCCTCCGGACGGTAGATTGCCCGTACGCCGCATACCGCGCATATCGGAACGGGGTGGCATGGGTCACTGGTTCTCCCGCAACATCGTGGAGCCGGGAAAGCTCCCGATGCTGCTCGCGCTGACCTCGTTCGTCGTGACGTTCCTGGTCACGCGGACGGTCACCCGCCTCATCCGGGCGGGGAAGGGCCCCTTCGGGAACGTGTCCTCCGGCGGGCTCCACATCCATCACGTCGTACCGGGCGTCGTCCTCACCGTCATCGGCGGTTTCGGCGCGGTGGGCAGCGACCGGCACGGCGTCGGCGGGGTCGTCTTCGCCGTGGTCTTCGGGATCGGCGCGGGGCTCGTCCTCGACGAGTTCGCGCTGATCCTCCATCTCGACGACGTGTACTGGACGGACCAGGGCCGCAAGAGCGTCGAGGTGGTCGTCCTCACCGCGGCCCTGGTCGGGCTCGCCCTGAGCGGGTTCTCCCCGCTCGGCGTCGACGACATGACCGCCGACGAGCGCCAGGACCGGCTCACCTTCCTCCTCACCCTGGCGCTGAACTTCCTCCTCATCCTGATCACCCTGGTGAAGGGCAAGTTCCGGATGGCCGTCCTCGGCGTGTTCGTCCCCTTCGTGGCGATCGTCGGCGCCGTCCGCCTGGCCCGCCCCGGCTCATGGTGGTCCCGGCGGCTCTACGGGCGCCGCCACCGCGCCCGGGCCCGCTCCCGGATCCGTACGTACCGCCACGACAAACGCTGGACCAAGGTCCGGCGCCGCGCTCAGGACCTGATCGGCGGCTTCCAGGAGCGGGTCCCTGGGCGGGGCTCCACCCCCTCCTGACCGCGCTCGCGCCAGGCCTGGACCCCCATCAGGACGAGGACGCCGGCGATGGCCGCCAGATGCTCCTTGCCGGCCAGGTTCGGCTTGACGATCACCTCCACGACCATCGCGGCGACCACCGCCCCGCCGGTCCAGAAGGCCCCGTACCGCCAGCAGACGTAGACCGCGAGGCCGACCACCGCCGCCGAGGGCCCGGTGTCGACGACCCGCGCGTCGGAAGCGGGCAGCCCGAGCGGGCTGTCCGGGCCGATCGCGATGCCCACGCGCGCGTACAGCGTCCCCGCCAGGGTCGCCAGATAGGCGATGCCGAGCGTCCGCGCCCGCCCGAGACAGGTCTCGGCGATCCCGAACACCAGCAGGACCTGCGCGAGCGCCCCCCACACGGGCAGGTCGAGCGCCGGTACGAAGAGCGAGAGCGGGGTCCTGAGCAGCGCGAGCCACAGGGGGTCCTCGGCCCGTACGGAGCCGATGTCCTGCACCGGCTGATAGCCCCAGTCCTGGTTCTGGACCAGCTGGAAGAGGGCGGTCAGGCAGACGGCGGCGATCGTCATCGGGACCGCCCGCCACCTCCTCGTGACCAGCGCCGTCCGTACGGTGGTGAACAGCGGGCCCCACTCCCGGCGCGCGAACTCCCGGCCGGAGGCGCTCAACGCCCGCTCTCCAGATGTCTGCGGTGCATCCACTTCGGCAGCCCCGGGGCCTCCAGGAAACCTTCGGCCCGGCCGGCCGCGAGGCCGATGCGCAGCAGGTCGGCACTCTTCTCGAAGAGCATGAATCGGGGCTCCCAGATCGGTCGGTACTTGGCGTTGGCGCGGTACAGCGACTCGATCTGCCACCAGCGGGAGAAGAAGCTGAGCAGCGAACGCCACATCCGCAGCACGGGCCCCGCCCCGAGCTTCGAGCCACGTTCGAAGACGGACCGGAACATCGCGAAGTTGAGTGAGACCTGAGTGATCCCGATCTCCTCGGCGCGCTGGAGGAGTTCGATGACCATGAACTCCATCAGGCCGTTCTCGGACTCCCGGTCACGGCGCATCAGGTCGAGCGAGAGCCCCTTCGGACCCCAGGGGACGAAGGACAGCACCGCCCGCAGCTCGCCCTGCCCGTCGGTGCACTCCAGCATCACGCAACGCCCGTCCCTGGGGTCGCCGAGCCGGCCAAGCGCCATCGAGAAGCCGCGCTCGGTGGCCCCGTCCCGCCAGTCGTCGGCCTTGCGCAGCAACACGTCCATCTCCTCTGCGGGGATGTCCTCGTGCCGCCGGATCCGCACCTCGTACCCGGCCCGCTTGACCCGGTTGAACGCCTGCCGGACCGTCCGCATGGCCCGCCCGTCCAGGGTGAAGTGTTCTCCGGGGGTTCCACCCCCGGGCCCCCGGGCGCCGGTCTCCACGATCGCCTCGTCGCCCAGCTCCAGGGCGTCGAGACCGTGCCGCGCGTAGATCGTGCCGGCCTCCTCGCTCGCGCCCATCACCGCCGGGATCCAGCCGTGCTCGCGCGCCTCGGCCAGCCAGGGCTCGATGGCGCCCGGCCAGGCCTCGGGGTCGCCGATCGGGTCGCCCGAGGCGAGCGAGACCCCGCCGACCACCCGGTAGGCGATGGCGGCCTTCTCGCTCGGCGACCACACGACGCTCTTCTCGCGGCGCAGCGCGAAGTAGCCGAGGGAGTCGCGGTTCCCGTGCTTGTCGAGCAGGGCCCGCAGCCGCTCCTCGTCCCCCTCCGTCAGCGGGTCGACGGCCCGCCGGGAGCGGAAGGCGGCGAAGAGCACCGCGAACAGGAGCAGCGTGGACAGGACGTTGATGGTGACGTCGACCCAGCCGGGGGTGGCGATCCCGGGGATCCGCGAGTCGTCGGCGGCCAGGGTGATGAGCCGCATCACGCCGTACCGCCAGCGCTCCAGGAAGGTGGAGGGGGCGGTGGAGGTGTTGGTGGCGGTGACGAGCACGGCCGCGAGCAGCGAGGTGACGAGCAGCCCGCCGACCGCCACGGCCGCCGCGAGCAGCGGGTTGGAGCGGTCGCCCTTCGCGTAGAACTCCTTGCGGCCCAGCAGCAGCGCCAGGACGAAGGCGGCGGTCAGGACCAGCGAGATCCAGTTCTGGGCGTGCTGCCGGGTCTCGGGGAACACCATCACGAGCGCGAACAGCAGCAGGAACAGACCGCTCAGCACCAGGTTGAGGATCCACGCGGCCCGCTTGCGGCGCCGCATGGTGATCGCCAGGAAGAGGGTGAAGACCCCCGAGGCGAAGCCCGCCGTGAGCATGTACGGGGTGAAGTAGTTGTCCTCGTTGTGGCGGCGCAGGTCCTGTCCGAAGGAGACCCAGACGGCGCTCAGGAAGTTGATGAACGTGACGACGCGCAGGTACCAGACGGCGAACGCGGCGCTGCGGCGCGAACGGGGGGTGGAGCTCCGGGGTGTTGCTCCGGGCGTTGCCCCGGGTGTTGCTTCGGCAGACAAGCGGACTTCTCCCATGAAAAGCGATCATATGGGGCACCACTTGCCGTGCGGAGACGCCGGAGGCGGCCACGCGCGCGTGGCGTGCGCACATGCCGTGCGCCGCGCGCGTGACCGCCCCGGAGTCGATACGTCCGTCCCGCTTCCCCCTCAGGCCTCCGAAGCGCCCGCGCCGTCCGGAGTGGTCGGATCCGGACGCTCGGGCAGCTCCGCGGCGAACGCCGCCGCGGCCCTGACGAGGGGAAGCGCGAGCAATGCCCCGGTTCCCTCACCCACATGGACGCCGTGGTCGAGGAGAGGGTTGAGCGCCATCCGGTCCAGCGCCTTCGTCTGCGCCGGCTCCCCGCTCACCTGGCCCGCGAGCCACCAGTCCGGCGCCCGGAACGCCGCCCGCTGCGCCACGAGCGCGCAGGCCGCCCCCACCACACCGTCCAGGATCACCGGCATCCGCCGCACCGAGGCCTGGAGCAGGAACCCGGTCATCGCCGCCAGATCCGCCCCGCCGACCGCCGCGAGCAGCTCCAGCTGATCGCCCAGGACCGGCCGGGCCCGCCGCAGCGCGTCCCGGACCGCCGCGCACTTCCGCATCCACGCCAGGTCGTCGATCCCGGCGCCGCCCCGGCCCGTCACCACCGACGCGTCCGTCCCGCAGAGGGCCGCGATCAGGGTCGCCGCGGGCGTCGTCCCGCCGACGCTCAGATCCCCGAGCACCACCAGATCGATGCCGGAATCCGCCTCCTCGTCGGCGATGGCGATACCGAGGCGGACCGCCGCCTCCGTCTCCTCGGCCGTCAGCGCGTTCTCGACGTCGATCCGGCCGCTGCCGCGCCGCACCCGGTGGCGTACCACCTCGGCCGGCAGCAGCTCGGGCTCGCAGTCGAGACCGGCGTCCACGACCCGTACCGGCACGTCCGCCGACCGGGCGAGCACGGCGATCGGGCTCGCCCCGTCCAGGACCGCCCGCACCAGCTCGTGCGCGGTGCCCGCCGGGCGCCCCGACACATCGAGCGAGGCGATCCCGTGGTCGCCCGCGAAGAGCACCACCTTCGGCTGCTCGATCGCCCGCACCTTGACCGAGGCCTGCGCCGCCGACAGCCACTCACCGAGCTCGTCGAGCCGGCCGAGGGCCCCCGGCGGCACGCTCAGCCGCTCACGGCGCTCCTCGGCGTCACGCCGGATCCCGCCGTCGGGGCGCTCGATCAGATCGGAGAAGTCGTCCAGATTCACGGGTTCCGCCTTGAGACAAATCAGCGAGTGCCTTCAGTGATCGCACCCTACCCGCGCAGCACCAGGGCCTGACCGGCGACCACGAGGAGGACCTCCTCGCACTCGTCGGCGAACGCCGCGTTCAGCCGGCCCAGCTCGTCCCGGAACCGCCGCCCCGCCGCCGTACCCGGCACCACCCCCGAACCGACCTCGTTCGTCACCGCGACGACGGTACGGCGGGTGGCCCGCACCGCCGCCACCAGCTCCGCCGTACGCTTCCGCAGCGCCCGCTGCCCACCGGCCGCCCACCGCTCGTCGTCCCAGGCGTCCACCCGGTCCATGGCGTCCGTCAGCCACAGCGACAGGCAGTCGACGAGCAGCGCCGGACCGTCCTCCTCAAGGAGCGGTACGAGGTCGCAGGTCTCGGCGGTACGCCAGGAACCCGGCCGCCGCTCCCGGTGCAGGCCCACCCGCTCCGCCCACTCCGGATCCCCCTCACGGCTGCCGCCCGTCGCCACGTAGAGGACCTCGGGGAAGGACTCGAGGCGCCGCTCGGCCTCCACGGACTTCCCCGACCGGGCCCCGCCGGTCACAAGCGTCCGCCGGGGCACGTCCGGCACCTCGTGGTAGTCGCCCACGTACAGCGTCGTCCCGTCCGGCACCGCCCGCGCGCCCGAGGCCGCGAGCCGCCGGTCCAGCTCGGCGCCCGTCGGCACGTCGTGGTCCAGATGCACCGCGATCACCTCGGTCACCGGGCCGACCGCCCCGGTCGCCCGCAGCCGGGCGAGGCCGTCCGGGCGGCCCGTCACATCGGCGACCACCATGTCGTACGGCACCCGGTGGTTCTCCGGCAGCCCGGCGACGGCCCCGCCCGGCGGCAGATAGAGCAGCCGCTCACCGTCCGCCGACGTCACCTCGTACCCCGTACCGGGGGAGTCCATCGGCACGGCCCGCACCCGGTGCCCGCTGATCAGCGTCAACTCCCGCCCGTCCGGCACCCGCCCGGCCGTCGGAAGCCCGGCGGGCACCTCGACGGCGGGCCCGTCGTGCGGATGCGTCAGCAGCACCTGCCGTACGCCCACGAGCGAATGGCCCGACCGTGCGGCCGCCAGCGCGGCCCCCGGGGTCAGATCGAGCAGCAGGGCCCCGTCCACGAGCAGCGCCGTCGCGGCGCGGGCCCGGGGTCCGCGGGAGAGCGCGCACACGGCGCAGGGGCAGTCGGGACGGGGGAGTCCGAGCGGGGCGCCGGTGCCGAGCAGAGTCAGTTCCACCCTCAGATCCTCCCGCGCCACCGCGAGCCGTGCGCGCCCGGCTACTCTGCGGGCAGGAAACCGATCATCCGGTGAGCGCCAGGAGGCGGACATGGCATGGACGTGGCGGTTCGAGAAGTCCGACGGCACGGAGGTCGAGCCGGTGGTGACCCCGGAGGAGTTCACCACCCAGGGCGACGCGGAAAGCTGGCTCGGCGAACACTGGCGTGACCTCCTGGGAGGCGGCGCGGCCCAGGTGACCCTCTCGGAGGACGACACGAAGATCTACGGCCCGATGCCCCTGAACGCGGAGGGCTAGAGCACCCGGCAACGGGGTGCGGGGGCCGGGCCCCCGCACCCCGGTCGGCGGCTGCGGACGCCGACGGCGTTCGGCCACCGACGAGACCCGGCCACGCGCCGGGCCTACATCTCGCCCAGCGTCACGTCCGTCTTCTCCGTGGCCGTCCCCCGGACGTACGTCACCGTCACCTTCTCGCCCGGCCGGCGCGAGGCCAGCGCCTCCGACAGGGACGTGATCGTCGTGATGTCCGTGTCGCCGAGCCGCGTGATCACGTCCCCCGGCTTCAGGCCCGCCCGCCCCGCCGCCCCACCCGCCGGCGCCTCGACCACGGCCACGCCCGCCGGCTCGTAGTCGTCGTCGAGCACCGTACGCCCGGTGATGTTCAGGGCAGCCCGGCCCGAGTCCGTCACCTTGCCGTCCTTGATGATCTGGTCCGCGACGGTCCGCACCATCGACGCGGGGATCGCGAACCCGATCCCGGGCGCCGAACCACCGCCCAGCTCCGGATCCGTCGCCGCGAGCGTCGGGATCCCGATGACCTCGCTGTCCAGGTTCACCAGCGCGCCCCCGCTGTTGCCCGGGTTGATCGCGGCCGACGTCTGGACCATGTTCCCGATGGTCGCGCCCGTGCCGCCGCCCGTCCGCCCCTCGCTGACCGTCCGGCCGGTCGCCGAGACGATGCCCTGGGTCACGCTGCCGGAGAGGCCGAGCGGTGAGCCCATCGCCAGCACGATCTGCCCCATGTCGACGGTCGTCGAGTTGCCGAACTTCGCCGGCTTGAGGCCCTGCGGCACGGACGCGAGCCTGATCACCGCCAGGTCCTGCTCGGGGTACGAGGAGACGAGCCGGGCGGTCACCGGCTGCCCGCCGGTGGCGGCGGTGACCTTGAAGGTCTTCTCCTGGCCGACGACGTGCGCGTTGGTGACGATGTGCCCCTTGCCGTCGTAGACGACCCCGGAGCCGAGGCTGTTCGCCGCGTCGATCTGCACGACCGACGGCAGGACGTTCTTGATGACGGCCCGGTAGTCGTCCTGGAGGTCGTTGGCGGCGAGCGGCGCCGCCGCCTGGGTGGAGCGCTCACGCGCGGGCGTGTCCCCGGCGGAGGAGCAGCCGCTGACGAGCGCGACGGCGCAGGCCGCGGCGGTCAGGGGGAGGAGGAGACGTGGGGTACGGGCATGGGCACGGGATACGTCCATGTCCGGAGTATCCGTTTCATCCTCGCCCAGGGCCCGACGAACGCACCCGATCAGGGACCCCGAGCCCCGACCCGCCAGGCCCGGAACGACCAGGCCCGGAACCGCTGGGCCCCGACCCGCCAGGCCCCGCCCCCGCCACGCCCCGTCTCAGCCCCGTACCCCGCACAGGTGCAGCAGCGCCGCCACCCGCCGGTACGGTTCCGTGCGGCCCGCCCGGTCCTCGGCGGCGAGCAGCCGGTCCAGCTCCTCGGCGGCCGGCAGGCCCGCCTCGGCCGGGACGCCGTCCGTGAAGACCCGTACCCCGTACCAGGCGTGCAGCGGCGCCGCGATCCCCGCGAGCGTCGCCGTCAGCGCGTCGAGCCGGTCGGCCCGCACCTTCACGCCGAGGTCGTCCGTGTAGACGTCCGAGTCGAAGCCGCCGAGCGCCCCCGACCAGTCGCCGGCGAGCCCCGGCCGCATGGCCAGGGCGTCCGCGTTCCGCACGACCAGGGAGAGCAACCCGCCGGGGGCCAGCATCCGGGCCAGGCCGGCGAGCAGCGCGTCCGGCTCGTCCGCGTACATCAGGACGCCGTGGCAGAGGACCACGTCGAAGCTGCCGGGCAGGAAGTGGACGCCGGTCTCGCGGCCGTCGCCCTCGATGAGCCGGACCCGTTCACGGATCCCGGCGGGCTCCGTCGCCAGCGACTCACGGGCCGTCTTCAGCAGGTCGGGATCGGCCTCGAGGCCGGTCACCGTGTGCCCCGCGCGCGCGAGACGCAGGGCCTGTGTGCCCTGGCCCATGCCCGCGTCGAGGATCCGCAGCCGCTGCCCCACGGGGTAGCGGCCGGATATCTGCTCGTCGAGCTGGCGGGCGACGATCTCCTGCCGGATGGTGTCGCGCAGCCCGCCGGACCCGGCGGGCCAGTGCGCGACGGCGGGCAGCACCGGGCCGCCCGCCGCAGAGGTCGCCGCGCCGAAAGCACCCCCGACGGGCTCCGAACTGTTGGCGCTCAGGGCCGCTCTCCGCGCTTGACCTGCGGCTTCGGAAGCCGCAGTCGGCGCATCTGGAGCGTGCGCATCAGGCCGTAGGCGATCGCGCCGCGCTTCGGCTCGTTCGGGAAGCGCTCGGCCAGCTGCTTCCGCAGCCGGAGCCAGATGCCGATCGAGTCGATGACGATCAGGATGATCACACCGAGCCAGAGCAGCAGGGAGATGTTCTGCAACGACCGGTTGGTGTTGCCGAACAGCGACAGCACGAGGATCACCACGGCCATCGGCAGGAAGAACTCGGCGATCGCGAACCGCGAGTCGACGAAATCGCGCACGAAGCGGCGGACCGGACCCTTGTCGCGGGCCGGCAGATAACGCTCGTCGCCACTCGCCAGCGCCTCGCGCTGACGGGCCAGGTCGGAGCGGCGTGCCTCGCGCTGGCGCTTGGCGGCCTCCTTGCGGTCGGTCGGCACCGTCGCGGCGCGACGGCGCTGGGTCTGCGCGTCGCTCCGCTTCGGGGTCGGGCGGCCCTTGGGGGCCTCGGGGTCGCGGGGCTGCTTGGTGGAGAGGTCCGCCGTCACCTTGTCGGTGGGGGCCTTCTCGTCCTTCGAACGGCTACGGAACACAAAACCCAAGGGTACGGGGTGGTGGGCATGAACCCCATGCCGCCCGGGAACGATCCGCTAACGGACTGCGTCTTCGGCGGTACGCGGGGCGGACACGCGGGGTTTCCCCTAGATCCATCTACACCCTGCGCGGGAGGGGGGAGTACGCACAGTCGTCCTTGGGGAGGAGCACATCCCGCTCCGAACAGTGCGGTAATGGAGACAGGGCCCGTACTGTGGATCCTGTCGAAGAGCTGGAGCCGAAGTCCGTCAGAAGGGGGCGCGCGAAGCCCATGAGCGGTGTCATGAAGCGTATGGGGATGATCTTCCGCGCGAAGGCGAACAAGGCCCTTGACCGGGCCGAGGATCCGCGCGAGACACTCGATTACTCCTACCAGAAGCAGCTGGAGCTGCTGCAGAAGGTGCGGCGGGGCGTCGCCGACGTCGCCACCTCCCGCAAGCGGCTCGAACTCCAGCTGAACCAGCTGCAGGGCCAGTCCGCCAAGCTGGAGGACCAGGGCCGCAAGGCGCTGGCGCTCGGCCGCGAGGACCTGGCGCGTGAGGCGCTGTCCCGGCGTGCCGCGCTCCAGCAGCAGGTCAGCGACCTGGAGGTGCAGCACCAGACGCTGCAGGGCGAGGAGGAGAAGCTCACCCTCGCCGCCCAGCGTCTCCAGGCCAAGGTGGACGCCTTCCGCACCAAGAAGGAGACCATCAAGGCGACGTACACGGCGGCCCAGGCGCAGACCAGGATCGCCGAGTCCTTCTCCGGCATCTCGGAGGAGATGAGCGACGTCGGTCTCGCGATCCAGCGGGCCGAGGACAAGACCGCCCAGCTCCAGGCGCGCGCGGGCGCGATCGACGAGCTGCTCGCCTCGGGAGCCCTGGACGACCAGTCGGGTCTCGCGAAGGACGACATCCAGGCGGAGCTGGACCGGCTCTCCGGCGGTACGGACGTCGAGCTGGAGCTCCAGCGGATGAAGGCGGAACTGGCCGGCGGCCCGTCGGCGCAGCAGCAGTCGATCGAGGGCGGCGGCGCGGCCGCGCCGCAGGACCAGGCGCAGCAGCAGTCCCACCCGCGCTTCGAGAAGTAGTCGAGGCGGAAGCGAACCGCTGAAGCAGGCGACAGACAGGACGCGTCATGATCGTACGGATCATGGGGGAGGGCCAGTGGAAGCTGGCCGACAGCCACTTCGTCGAGCTGAACCAGCTCGACGACGAGTTGCTCGAAGAGATGGAATCGGGGGACGGGGAAGGGTTCCGGCGCACGCTGGGCGCCCTCCTCGACGCGGTCCGGCGGCTCGGTGAGCCACTGCCGGACGACGCCCTCGAACCCTCGGAGCTCATCCTCCCCGCGCCGGACGCGAGCCTCGACGAGGTCAGGGCGATGCTCTCCGACGACGGCCTGATCCCGGGCTGACGCACGACCACCGCTGTCCCGCCGCCCCCACGGGGGAGGCGGGACAGCGCGTTCTCCGGCCACGGCCGACCGACCCACCGCACCGCCCCGTACCGTTGTCCCCCGTGACCCCCACCGGCCCCGCCACCGGCACGCTCTACCTCCGCCTCCGCGACTGGTTCCGCGACCACCCGCTCGCCTTCGACGCGACGGTCGCGTTCGGCGCGCTCGTCTGCATGGTCGCCGGGTCCTTCACCGACCCCCACGGCAGCCCGCACGGACCGACCTTCGGTGACCACGCGCCCGATGCCTGGAGCGTGCTGATCATGGTCGCCGGGGCCGCCGCGCTCGTCCTGCGCCGGCGCTTCCCCTTCCGCGTGCTCTGCTTCACCGTGACGATCTGCCTCTTCGAGCTCGTCAACGACACCCGGCCCGCCCCCATCGCGATGAGCGCCGTCGTCGCGCTCTACACCGTCGCCTCCCGCACCGACCGCCCCACCACCTGGCGCGTCGGCCTCGTCACGATGGCGGTGCTCACCGCCGCCGCCATGATCTTCGGCCCGACCAACTGGTACGCGCAGGAGAACCTCGGCGTCTTCGCCTGGACCGGCATGGCGGCCGCCGCCGGGGACGCGGTCCGCAGCCGCCGGGCCTTCGTCGACGCGATACGGGAGCGGGCCGAGCGGGCCGAGCGGACCCGCGAGGAGGAGGCCGGGCGCCGGGTCGCGGAGGAGAGGCTGCGGATCGCCCGCGACCTCCACGACGTCGTCGCCCACCACATCGCCCTGGTCAACGTCCAGGCCGGCGTCGCCGCCCACGTCATGGACAAGCGCCCGGACCAGGCCAAGGAGGCCCTCGCGCACGTACGGGAGGCCAGCCGTTCCGCCCTGGACGAGCTGCGCGCCACCGTCGGCCTGCTGCGCCAGTCCGGCGACCCCGAGGCGCCCACCGAACCGGCCCCCGGCCTCGCCGTGCTCGACGGACTGCTCGACAGCTTCCGCAAGGCCGGACTCCCCGTCGCCCTGGCCCGTACCGACGGGGAGAAACCGCTGCCCGCGGCCGTCGACCTGGCCGCGTACAGGATCGTGCAGGAGGCCCTGACCAACGTCCGCAAGCACGCCGGACCGGACGCCGAGGCGGAGGTGAGCGTCGTCCGGGTGGGCCGTACGGTCGAGATCACCGTCCTCGACAACGGCAGCCCCCCGGCCGCCCCGGAGCCGGCCCCCGCCGGCGCCCACGGCGGCCACGGCCTGCTCGGCATGCGGGAACGCGTCGGCGCGCTCGGCGGCACCCTCACCGCCGCCCCCCGGTACGGCGGCGGCTTCCGGGTCCAGGCGATACTGCCGGTGACGTCCCGTACGGGGGAGGACACATGACCATCCGGGTGCTGCTCGCCGACGACCAGGCCCTGCTCCGCAGCGCCTTCAAGGTCCTGGTGGACTCCGAACCGGACATGGAGGTCGTCGGCGAGGCCGCCGACGGCGCCCAGGCCGTCGCCTTCGCCCGCTCCGAGCGGCCCGACGTCGTCCTGATGGACATCCGGATGCCGGGCACGGACGGCCTCGCGGCCACCCGCCTCATCACCGCCGACCCCGAGCTTTCCGACGTACGGATCGTCATGCTGACCACGTTCGAGGTCGACGAGTACGTCGTGCAGTCGCTGCGCGCCGGTGCCTCCGGCTTCCTCGGCAAGGGCGCCGAGCCCGAGGAGCTGCTCGGCGCGATCCGGATCGCGCACGCGGGCGAGGCGCTGCTGTCCCCGGCGGCCACCAAGGGCCTGATCGCCACGTTCCTCGCGCAGGGCGCCGGCGCGGCGACCGTGGACGGCGGCGGGGCCAGGACCGAGCGGCTCGCCGCGCTCACCGCCCGGGAGCGGGAGGTCCTCGTGCTCGTCGGGGGCGGACTGTCCAACGACGAGATCGCCGAGCGGCTCGACGTCAGCCCGCTCACCGTGAAGACCCACGTCAACCGGACCATGGCCAAACTGGGCGCCCGCGACCGGGCCCAGCTGGTGGTCACGGCCTACGAATCCGGACTGGTACGTCCACGGGTGGAGTGACCGGGGAGCCCGGCGTACTCCAGACGCGGTATGCGCGGGATAAGGATGTGGACCCGGGGGCCGAGGACTTTTGGCCACCGATGGCAGATCGTATGGACGGGGGGCACCTCCGGCGGACCCAACGGGTCCGGGCCGGGGTCTTGGCTGCTCCCGCCCGTCGACGAGTACGCCACAGAAGAGAGACCCCATGTCCTGGCTGTCCAGATTCAGCCTCGCGCAGCGGGCCCTGATCGGGCTGATGTCCATCGTCGCGATCGTGTTCGGCGCGATCGCGATACCGCAGCTGAAGCAGCAGTTGTTCCCCTCGATCGAGCTGCCGATGGTCTCGGTCCTCGCCCCGTACCAGGGTGCCTCTCCGGATGTGGTCGAGAAGCAGGTCGTCGAGCCCCTGGAGAGCAACCTGAAGGCCGTCGACGGCCTGAAGTCGGTCACCTCCACCGCCTCCGAGGGCATGGCCGTCGTCATGGCCTCCTTCGACTACGGCGACGAGTCGACGAAGCAGCTCGTCGCCGACGTCCAGCAGGCCGTCAACCGGGCCCGCGCGCAGCTGCCCGACTCCGTCGACCCGCAGGTGATCGCCGGCTCGACGGACGACATGCCGACCGTCGTCCTCGCCGCCGCGTCCGACAAGGACCCGCAGGCGCTCGCCGACCAGCTGGAGCGGACCGTCGTCCCCGCCCTCGAAGGCATCGAGGGCGTCGGCCAGGTCTCCGTCTCCGGCGTCCAGGACCTCCAGGTCTCCGTCACCCCGGACGAGCGCAAACTCGCCGCGGCCGGGCTCAGCACCATGAAGCTCGCCGAGGCCCTGCGCTCCGGCGGCGGCACGATGCCGGCCGGCTCCTTCGCCGAGGACGGCAAGAACCGCACGATCCAGGTCGGCGGCGGCTACACCTCGCTGCGGCAGATCGAGGACCTGCGCATCCCGGCGGCCGTCCCCGGCAAGGGCAAGGCCGTCCGCCTCGGTGACGTGGCGACCGTCCGCCAGGAGGAGTCGCAGCGCGTCTCCCTCACCCGTACCAACGGCAAGCCCAGCCTCGCCGTCATGGCCACCATGGACAAGGACGGCAGCGCCGTCGCGATCTCCGACGCCGTCGAGGAGAAGCTGCCCGAGCTGCGCCGCGACCTGGGCGCGGGCGCCGAGCTGACCGTCGTGTCCGACCAGGGCCCGGCCGTCGCGAAGGCCGTCGCCGGGCTGACCACCGAGGGTGCGCTCGGTCTCGTCATGGCCGTCCTGGTGATCCTGGTCTTCCTGACGTCGATCCGCTCGACCCTGGTGACCGCGGTCTCCATCCCGCTCTCGGTCGTCCTCGCCCTCATCGTGCTGTGGACGCGTGACCTCTCGCTGAACATGCTGACGCTCGGTGCGCTGACCATCGCCATCGGCCGGGTCGTCGACGACTCGATCGTGGTCCTGGAGAACATCAAGCGCCACCTCGGCTACGGCGAGGAGCGCCGGTCCGCGATCCTCACGGCGGTCCGCGAGGTGGCGGGCGCCGTCACCTCCTCGACCCTCACCACCGTCGCCGTCTTCCTGCCCATCGGTCTCACCGGCGGCATGATCGGCGAGCTGTTCGGCTCGTTCTCGCTGACGGTCACGGCGGCCCTGCTCGCCTCGCTGCTCGTCTCCCTGACCGTGGTCCCCGTCCTCTCGTACTGGTTCCTCCGCGCCCCCAAGGGCACGTCGGAGGACCTGGCGGAGGCCCGCAGGCTGGCCGAGGAGAAGGAGGAGAAGAGCCGCCTCCAGCGCCTGTACGTACCGGTCCTGCGGTTCGCGACCCGGCGCCGGATCATGAGCCTGGGCATCGCGCTCGCCGTCCTGGTCGTCACCTTCGGCATGGCCCCGCTCCTGAAGACGAACTTCTTCGACCAGGGCGAGCAGGAGGTCCTGAGCATCCAGCAGGAGCTGCCGCCCGGCACCGGACTCGACGCCTCCGACGCGGCCGCGAAGAAGATCGAGAAGCTCCTCGCGGAGACCGAGGGCGTCAAGGACTACCAGGTCAACGTCGGCTCCTCCGGCTTCATGGCGGCCTTCGGCGGCGGCACCGGCACCAACCAGGCCTCGTACAAGGTCAGCCTGGAGGACGCCGACGCGTACGAGAAGACCCGAGCCGCCATCGAGAAGGGCCTCGGCGCCCTCGACGGGATCGGCGACACCACGATCTCGGCCGGCGACGGCTTCGGCAGCCAGGACCTGAGCGTGGTCGTCAAGGCCGCCGACGCGGAGGTCCTCAAGAAGGCCTCCGAGCAGGTCCGGACGGCGATCGCCGGGCTCAAGGACGTCACCGACGTCCAGAGCGACCTGTCGCAGTCCGTGCCGCGCATCTCCGTCACGGCGAAGCCCGCGGCGGCCGACGCCGGGTTCGACTCGGCCTCGCTCGGCATGGTCGTCGCCCAGGCCGTCCGCGGCACCCCGGCCGCCAAGGCGATCCTCGACGACAGCGAGCGGGACGTCCTCCTCACCTCGGCGCGGCCCGTCACCACCCTGGCCGGGCTCAAGGCCCTGCCCCTCGGCCCGGTGAAGCTGGGCGACATCGCCACCGTCGAACTCGTCCCCGGCCCGGTCTCCATGACCCGGATCGACGGCGCCCGCGCCGCGACGATCACGGCCAAGCCGACCGGTGACAACACCGGCGCGGTGAGCGCCGCGCTCCAGTCGGAGATCAACAAGCTCGATCTGCCCGAGGGCGCCACCGCCACCATCGGCGGTGTCTCCGAGGACCAGTCCGAGGCCTTCCTCAACCTGTTCCTCGCGATGCTCGCGGCCATCGCGATCGTCTTCATGCTGCTCGTCGCGACCTTCAGGTCGCTGATCCAGCCGCTGATCCTGCTGGTCTCGATCCCGTTCGCGGCGACCGGCGCGATCGGTTTGCTCGTGGTCACCGACACCGCGATGGGCGTCCCGGCGATGATCGGCATGCTGATGCTCATCGGCATCGTCGTCACCAACGCGATCGTCCTGATCGACCTGATCAACCAGTACCGGGCGCAGGGGCTCGGCGTCGTCGAAGCGGTGATCGAGGGCGGCCGGCACCGGCTCCGCCCGATCCTGATGACGGCCCTGGCGACGATCTTCGCCCTGCTGCCGATGGCCCTCGGCATCACCGGCGAGGGCGGCTTCATCGCCCAGCCGCTGGCCGTGGTGGTGATCGGCGGTCTGATCACCTCGACGCTGCTGACCCTGCTCCTCGTCCCGACGCTCTACGCGATGGTGGAGCTCCGCAAGGAGCGCCGCGCGGAGAGGAAGGCGGCGAAGAAGGACGCGGCGAAGAAGGACGCGGAGAAGAAGAAGGGCGACACGACGGACAACCCGGACCAGCCCGAGGTCTCCCCGCTTGACGCGACTCTCCTGAACCTCCTGGACTGAGTCGGACATGGCGAAGGGCGCCCCGCGATCGTGCGGGGCGCCCTTCGGCGTATACGGGGGAGAACCGTTACGGCAGAGCGAGCATCCGCTCAAGGGCCAGCTTCGCGAAGCTCTCCGTTTCCTTGTCGACCTGGATCTGGTTGACGAGGTTGCCCTCGGCCAGGGACTCCAGGGTCCACACCAGGTGCGGCAGGTCGATGCGGTTCATGGTCGAGCAGAAGCAGACCGTCTTGTCGAGGAAGACGATCTCCTTGTCCTGGTCGGCGAATCGGTTCGCCAGACGGCGGACCAGGTTCAGCTCCGTGCCGATCGCCCACTTGGAACCGGCCGGGGCCGCCTCCAGGGTGTTGATGATGTACTCGGTCGAGCCCACGTAGTCCGCGGCGGCGACGACCTCGTGGCGGCACTCGGGGTGGACGAGCACGTTCACCCCGGGGATGCGCTCGCGCACGTCGTTCACCGAGTCCAGCGAGAAGCGGCCGTGCACCGAGCAGTGACCCCGCCACAGGATCATCTTGGCGGCGCGCAGCTCCTCGACGGTCAGTCCGCCGTTGGGCTTGTGCGGGTTGTAGAGCACGCAGTCGTCCAGGGACATGCCCATGTCGCGGACGGCGGTGTTCCGGCCCAGGTGCTGGTCGGGCAGGAAGAGCACCTTCTCGCCCTGCTCGAACGCCCAGTCCAGGGCCCGCTCGGCGTTGGACGAGGTGCAGATGGTGCCCCCGTGCTTGCCGGTGAAGGCCTTGATGTCGGCCGAGGAGTTCATGTACGAGACGGGCACGACCTGCTCGGCGATGCCGGCCTCGGTCAGCACGTCCCAGCACTCGGCGACCTGCTCGGCGGTGGCCATGTCGGCCATCGAGCAGCCGGCCGCCAGGTCGGGCAGGACGACCTTCTGGTCGTCGCCGGTGAGGATGTCGGCCGACTCGGCCATGAAGTGCACACCGCAGAAGACGATGTACTCGGCCTCGGGCTTGGCCGCCGCGTCACGCGCGAGCTTGAAGGAGTCACCGGTGACGTCGGCGAACTGGATGACCTCGTCACGCTGGTAGTGGTGGCCGAGCACGAAGACCTTGTCCCCGAGCTTCTCCTTGGCCGCGCGGGCGCGCTCCACGAGGTCCGGGTCGGAGGGCGACGGCAGATCGCCGGGACACTCCACTCCGCGCTCGCTCTTCGGGTCGGCCTCGCGACCGAGCAGGAGCAGGGCGAGCGGCGTCGGCTGTACGTCGAGTTCAGGACGGGCTTGGGCCGTGGTCACGTCACGCACCCTTTCTTCGGGGGGAGCCTTCGGGGGATGCTTTTCGTCGAAATGACGCTATCTATCATAACCGCTTCACGTCACGTTGACGATGGCCATAGTGTCGATGTGACGAATTCGCGGTCCCCGCAGCTGGACTTCGGCCGTCCCCGCTCCTGGACAGGGTGTGCGAGCATGAAGGGAGAAAGACCCCACACGGCCCGGAATGAATCCGGGGCACCGTCGGTTGCAACCGTCGGCAAGCAGTCTCCGTACACACCGGGAGAGAAGCAGATGTCCGTATCGGACGAGAAGACCACTGTCAGCGACGGCATCCTCCTGTCCGACGCCGCCGCGGGCAAGGTCAAGGCCCTCCTCGAACAGGAAGGCCGCGAGGACCTGGCCCTGCGCGTCGCCGTTCAGCCCGGCGGCTGCTCCGGCCTGCGTTACCAGCTGTTCTTCGACGAGCGTTCGCTCGACGGCGATGTCGTGAAGGACTTCGACGGCGTCAAGGTCGTCACCGACCGCATGAGCGCCCCGTACCTCGGC
Source organism: Streptomyces sp. NPDC002773 (assembly GCF_040295605.1). NCBI lineage: Bacteria > Bacillati > Actinomycetota > Actinomycetes > Kitasatosporales > Streptomycetaceae > Streptomyces > Streptomyces sp. NPDC002773. The sequence continues at coordinate 3,502 of NZ_JBEOVO010000049.1, read as the reverse complement.
GGTGCCTCGATCGACTTCGTCGACACCATCGAGAAGCAGGGCTTCACCATCGACAACCCGAACGCCACGGGCTCCTGCGCCTGCGGTGACTCGTTCAGCTAAGCAGCACACGCTGTACGTGTGAGGGCGGCGGCCCGGGAGCGATCCCGGGCCGCCGCCCTCATGTGTGCCGCCGGACCGGACTCAGCGGCGCGGCACCGCTTCCCCGCTGGCCGCGTCCACCACGGGCCGGTCGCCGAGCGGACTTCCGAGCGTCACGGTCCGCGTGATCTCCTTGGCGACCATGATGCAGACCCGGTCCTGGTCGATCGGCTTCTCGGCGATCCGCACCGACACCTGCGCCGGGGTCTCCTCGGCCGTCACGGTGTACGTGCTGCACACCCCGCCCCAGAAGGTGACCGTCAGCTTCCGGCCGGTCTCGTCCGCACGGAACGACTCGACCTGCCGCGGCTTCGCCGTACCGTCCTCGGGAGCCGGCGTGGGCGTCGGCGTCGGCGAGGGCTTCGACGGCGGTGCCAGGTGCTCCGGCGCCACCGCCGTCCGCACCACCGTGTACGGCGCCGCGTCCGCCGGGTCCGCGGTGAACAGCCACGACGGTACGAGCAGCCGCCCGCCGGCCGTGTCCCGCGCGGCCAGACCGAGCACCGCGCCCGTCACCGGCACCTGATCAGGGGCCGCCCCGTCCACGATCGTCTGGCAGGGTGCGGTCGGCTCCGCCTTCCCGGGGGCCGGTGTCCGCGTGTCTTCCTTCTCGATGCCGGGCACGTCCGCGGCCGGCGGGGCCGTGTCGCAGTGGCCGATACCGATCGGACCGGTGCCCTTCGAGTCCTCGTTGAGCGCGGCGAGCGCCTTCGCCGCGCCGACCACCGGATACGTGGCGCCCTCGACCGGCTCCTTGAGCATCCCGCTCCCGGCGACCGGCCGGCCGTCCCGCGCGATGTGCAGCCCCGTGGACCAGCCGTAGGTCGGCAGGCCGCCCACCACCGGGTCGGCGTTGACCACCCGTACCGAACCGTTCATCACCTGGGTCGCGGTGACCTTCGCGTCGTCCTGCCCGAGCGCCTTCAGGACGGGCGCGGCCGCCGCCTTCGCCGCGGCCTCGCTCAGCGGCGTACCGCCCGGTGCGGGCTTCGTCTCTCCCGGCGGCGGGCAGGCCTTGCCCTTGAGGCAGGTGTCACCGGCCGGGCCGCCGTCGTACCAGGAGTACGTCCAGTTCCCCGGTGCCTTGTGCGCCACGTCGAGGCGGGGCCCCGAACCGTCCTTCTCGGGCCTGATCGTCCAGACCTCGCCCACCAGGGCGGGGCTCCCGGACATGCCCAGCGCCTGCGCCAGCCTGGTCACCTCCGCCGAGGTGACCAGGCCCTCGGGCCGGTGGACCGCGGCCGAGGAGGGCCCCTGGGGGAGTGGGCCCTTGGCTGTGTAGACGGTCCCGTGGGGACCGCCTCCGGGGTCCGGCTCGCCGGGAGCGATCCCGGGGCCGCCCCGCGTACTGCCGCTACCGCTGCCGCCGCCGTCGCCGTCCAGGCGCAGCGGCGGGGGCGGTCCGGCCGCGTCGGCGGCCCGGGAGGCGCCGCCGTCGCCGCCGTCACCGGACGCCGTGGTGGCGAGGTAGACGCCACCGCCGCCGGCGAGCAGCACACCCGCCGCCACCGAGGCGGCCAGGGCGTTCCGTCGCCTCCGTACGTTCTCCGTACCGCTCACCGCAAGCTCCCTCTCCTCGACCGGACGCCGATGGGACGGAGCGGGCGCGCTCGCGGTTCCGTCCGTCAGCCCCCGTATTCCGCGGTGGCGTCGATCAGCCGGGCCGAGGCCGCCGGAACGACGACCCCGTGGATCAGCGTGGGGGAGACCGGAGCAGGGGCCGGGGAGACCGGGGTCACCCAGTGCGGAGCCATGCGCGCGCCGGCGCCGCGCAGGTCGGCGAGGCTCAACTCCGGCTCGTGTCGCTCGCGGGGAGCGGGGTACGTGGTCATGGGCGCACCGTATGCACCGCACGCCCCCGGGGAAAAGGCCTACTCTGGGGTAGTTTCCGCTGTCAGTAGCCGCGCCCCCACCCGGTAGCGTGGACCGACCGCCGTCGTCGACCGTCCGTCGCCCTCGACGCCCCTCCAATCGAATCCCGCAGGAGCACCCCGCCGTGCGTATCGCAGTCACCGGCTCCATCGCCACCGACCACCTCATGACCTTCCCCGGCCGGTTCGCCGACCAGCTCGTGGCCGACCAGCTCCACACGGTGTCCCTCTCCTTCCTCGTCGACAACCTCGACGTCCGGCGCGGGGGCGTCGGCCCCAACATCTGCTTCGGCATGGGGCAGCTCGGCGGCACCCCGATCCTCGTGGGCGCGGCGGGCTACGACTTCGACGAGTACCGAGGCTGGCTCGACCGGCACGGCGTCGACACGAACTCGGTGCGCATCTCCGAGGTACTGCACACCGCGCGCTTCGTCTGCACCACCGACAAGGACCACAACCAGATCGGCTCGTTCTACACGGGGGCGATGAGCGAGGCCCGGCTGATCGAGCTCAAGGCCGTCGCCGACCGGGTGGGCGGGCTCGACCTGGTCCTGATCGGCGCCGACGACCCCGAGGCGATGCTCCGCCACACGGAGGAGTGCAAGACGCGGGGGATCCCCTTCGCCGCCGACTTCTCGCAGCAGATCGCCCGCATGGGCGGCGACGACATCCGCACCCTCCTCGAAGGCGCGGCCTACCTCTTCTCCAACGAGTACGAGAAGGGCCTCATCGAGTCCAAGACGGGCTGGACCGACGCCGAGATCCTCTCCCGCGTCGGGCACCGCGTCACCACGCTCGGCTCGCGCGGTGTGCGGATCGAGCGGGTCGGCGAGGACCCGATCGAGGTCGGCTGCCCCGAGGAGACGGCGAAGGTCGACCCGACGGGCGTCGGCGACGCGTTCCGGGCGGGGTTCCTCACGGGGCTGTCGTGGGGTGTCGGTCTGGAGCGGGCGGCGCAGGTCGGGTGCATGCTGGCGACGCTGGTGATCGAGACGCTGGGGACGCAGGAGTACACGCTGCGGCGGGCCAACTTCATGGACCGCTTCAAGAAGGCATACGGCGAAGAGGCAACCGCAGAAGTCCAGTCCCACCTGAACTAACCCCCACACACCGCACCCGACCGGGCATCCGCCCCACCGGGCCAGCGCCCACCCCGTTGCGGGCCTTCGTTCCGCCGGGACGGCGCCCACCCGCCCCGCTCCCGCCCACCCCGTTGTGGGCAACTGTTCCGCCGGGGCGGCGCCCACCCGCCCGCACCCCGCCGCGGGCACAACGCCCGGCGGCGGACCCCAGCCCCGCCACCCCCGTTGTGGGCAACTGTTCCGCGGGGGCGGTGCCCGCCCGCCCGCACCCCGCCGCGGGCACAACGCCCGGTCGGCGCCCACCCGCCCCGCCCCCTCGTTGTGGGCAACTGTTCCGCTGGGGCGGAACGGGTGGGCACAACGGAACGGCGCCCCTTGCCGGGCCTAGGCTTCCGCGCCTGTACCCGC
>NZ_JBEOVO010000048.1:0-34638 GCF_040295605.1 Streptomyces sp. NPDC002773 | reverse complement strand
GTGCGAACACTTTTATCTAATCATACTCTTATACAATCTTTCCCTACTCGTGGCTCTTCCGATCTGGAGGCGCGCGCCTCCACCCCCACCCCCGCTCGCCCCGCGGTTCAGCTCTCCTGCTCGCGCTCCACCTGGTCGTTCCACTCGCGCTTGATCGCGCGCCACGCCTCGTCCGACTTGCCCAGGCGCCAGTAGCCCGAGATCGACAGGCGCTCGCGCGGTACCCCGCGGTCGAGCCGCAGGTGCCTGCGGAGTTCCTTCACGAAGCCGGCCTCGCCGTGGACGAAGGCGTGCACGTCGCCCGCCGGGAAGTCCAGGGCCTGCACGGCCTCCACCAGGGCCTGGCCCGTCGGCCGGTCGCCCCGGTGCAGCCAGGTCACGTCGACACCCGACGCCGTCGCGAACTTCTGCTCCTCGGCCGCGTCCGCTATCTCCACGAACGCGTGCACCCGCGCCCCGGCGGGCAGAGCCTCCAGGGCCACCGCGATCGCCGGCAGCGCGCTCTCGTCGCCGACGAGCAGGTGCCAGTCGGCCGCCGGGTCCGGCGCGTAGCCGCCGCCGGGGCCCAGGAAGCGCACCGTCTCGCCCGCCGTGGCCCGCGCCGCCCACGGACCCGCGAGGCCCTCGTCGCCGTGGACCACGAAATCGACGGTCAGCTCGCGGTGGACCGGGTCCCACGCCCGTACCGTGTACGTCCGCGTCGTCGGCCACTGGTCGCGGGGGAACTCCGCCCGGATCCGCTCCATGTCGAACGGCTCCGGGTAGGCGACCCCCTCCGGGGCGAACAGCAGCTTCACGTAGTGGTCGGTGTACGCGCCGACCTCGAAGGCGTCGAGGCCGGGACCTCCCAGGACCACCCGCACCATGTGCGGGGTGATCCGCTCGGTGCGCACCACACGCGCTTCGGTGGCCTTCGGTGCCTTGCGGGCCTGCTCTGCCACGAGGGCTCTCCTGACTCGACGTTCCTTGACGTGCTCGACGTACCTCGGCGTACTTAGGTATGCCTAAGCTAGCATCCCGGGGCGCGGTCGACCCAGTGCCGAGCCTTTCTCGTCAGCGCCCCAGGACCGGCAACAGCCGCCCGACCGCCCCGCCGAGGCCCCAGCGCTTCACCAGCGCGTCGAGCGCCGCCGGGTCACGGGGGGCCGTCGGCAGGGCCGGGTCGAACTCCGGCAGCGGTACGTCCCCGGCGACCCGCACCACCGTCGGCGCCACATCCAGATACGCGGCCGCCTCCACGATCCCGCGGCGCTTGGCCGGCGTCAGCTTCGACGTCCGGTCCACGGCCGCCGCCCGCACCCCCGCCAGATCCCCGTACTCCGTGATCAACTGCGCCGCCGTCTTCTCGCCGATGCCCTTCACCCCGGGGAGCCCGTCACTGGCGTCCCCGCGCAGCGCCGCGAAGTCCGCGTACTGATCCGGGCGCACCCCGTACTTCGTACCGATCAGATCCGCGTCGACCAGGTCGCAGTCCCCGACGCCCTTGCGCGGGTACAGCACCCGCACGCCCCGCGCGTCGTCCACCAGCTGGAACAGGTCCCGGTCACCCGTGACGATGTCCACCGGGCCCCCGGCGCGCGCCGTCAGCGTCCCGATCACGTCGTCCGCCTCGTACCCCGCCGCCCCGACCCGGGCGATGCCCAGCGCCGCGAGGACCTCCTCGATCACCGGGACCTGCGGGGACAGCGTGTCCGGGATCTCCTCCTCGTCCGGGCCGGTCTCCGTCACCACGGCCACCCGGTGCACCTTGTACGAGGGGATCAGGTCCACCCGCCACTGGGGCCGCCAGTCGTCGTCCCAGCAGGCCACCAGATCGTCCGGGCGGTGGTCCTGCACGAGCCGGGTGATGAAGTCGAGCAGCCCGCGCACGGCGTTCACCGGCGAGCCGTCGGGGGCCCGGACGGAGTCCGGTACGCCGAAGTAGGCGCGGAAGTAGAGGCTTGCGGTGTCGAGAAGCATCAGGCGTCGAGTCACCCCCGTCATTTTAGGGCTCGGTTCGCCTCCGGGGCGCTGGAGCCGGGCTCACACACCCGACCGTGCTCGCCCCCTCGTTCCCCGGGGGCTCCGCGCGCTCGGGCGTGTTCCCCCGGCGCGCCCCTTCGGCTCACTCGCCGGCATCAAGGGTGACCGGGCGGGAGGCTCCGGGGCGCGCGCCCCTTCGGCTCACTCGCCGGCGCAATGGGCGGGCGTGCTCGGGGGACCGAAGGGCAGAGGCCCCCGGCGCGCCCGCTCGCCTCCCTCGCCTCCTTCGCCGGCCCCCGTGCCCCCCGCGTGACCCCCGTCACCTTCGCGTTTGCACCCCCCGGACCCGGGCAGGCGCGAGCCCGGAGCGGAACCCGGTACGGGATTCAACAAAGAAATCCTCTGTACGCGACGGGCCCGCGGGCCGATCCCGCCCGCTCCACGGCCCGGCCTCGCGGGGGTGGCGGGCCGTTCTCGTTGCTATCCGTGAGGTATATGTGTCCAGGCTCCAGGCCGACCACCTGTTCAAGGTGTTCGGCAGACGACCCGACGAAGCCGTCCGTAGGCTCGTCGACGGCGCCGACCGCGAGGAGCTGCGCGCCGAGGGGACGACCGCAGCCGTCGTGGACGCCGGCTTCACCGTCGAACCCGGTCAGATCTTCGTCGTGATGGGACTCTCCGGGTCCGGCAAGTCCACCCTCCTGCGCATGCTCAACGGCCTGCTCGAGCCCACCGCGGGACGGGTCCTCTTCGACGGCCGCGACCTCACCGCGCTCTCCCCCCGCGAACTGCGCACCGTCCGCTCCACCAAGATCAGCATGGTCTTCCAGCACTTCGCGCTCTTCCCGCACCGGAACGTCCTGGAGAACGCCGCCTACGGCCTTGAGGTCCAGGGCGTCCCGCGCGCCGAGCGGGAGACCCGGGCCACCGAGGCCCTCGAACTGTGCGGTCTCGCCGGCTGGGAGAAGTCCTGGCCCGACGAGCTGTCCGGCGGGATGCAGCAGCGGGTCGGTCTGGCCCGCGCCCTCGCCACCGACGCCGACCTGCTCCTCATGGACGAGTCCTTCAGCGCGCTCGACCCGCTCATCCGCCGCGACATGCAGGACCAGCTCCTCGTCCTCCAGCAGCGGCTGAAGAAGACCATCGTCTTCATCACCCACGACCTCAACGAGGCCATGCGCCTCGGCGACCGGATCGCCGTCATGCGCGACGGCCGGATCGTGCAGCTCGGCACCGCCGAGGACATCCTCGTCCGGCCGGCCGACGACTACGTCGCCTCCTTCATCCAGGACGTCGACCGCTCCCGGGTGCTCACCGCCGCCGCCGTCATGACCGACGGCGCCGTCCCGGCCGACTGCCCCGCCGACTGCGCCTGCCAGGCCGTCGGACCCGACACGCTCGTCGCCGACCTCTGCGCCGTCGCGTCCCGCGCCCCGCACCCCGTGACCGTCCAGGACCCGGACGGCACCGTCCTCGGAGTCGTACCGCAGGACCGGCTCCTCGCCGCCATGGGCGGCCTCACCGACGGGAAGGTGACCGCCCGTGCCTAGGCTTCCCCTCGGCCAGTGGGTCGACAGCTCCGTCGACTGGCTCCAGGCCCAGTTCTCCTGGCTCTTCGACGCCGTCAGCACCGGCGTCACCGGCCTGTACGACGGCATCGACGCGGTCCTGTCCGCGCCCCAGCCGCTGCTCCTCGCCGGCATCCTCGCCGTCGTCGCCTGGTGGCTGCGCGGCCTCGCCGCCGGTGTCCTCGCCTTCGCCGGATTCGCGCTCGTCGACGCGGTCCAGCTGTGGGACGAGGCCATGGCGACGCTCTCGCTCGTCCTCGTCGCCACCTTGGTGACCCTGGTGATCGCCGTACCGCTCGGCATCTGGGCGGCCCGCTCGAAGACCGTGAGCGCCGTCCTCCGGCCGGTCCTCGACTTCATGCAGACCATGCCGGCGATGGTCTACCTCATCCCCGGCATCATCTTCTTCGGCGTCGGCGTCGTCCCCGGCATCATCGCCACCATCATCTTCGCGCTGCCCCCGGGCGTCCGGATGACCGAGCTCGGCATCCGCCAGGTCGACGGCGAACTCGTCGAGGCCGCCGAGGCGTTCGGCACCACCCCGCGCAACACGCTGCTGCGCGTGCAGCTGCCCCTGGCCCTGCCGACGATCATGGCCGGCGTCAACCAGGTCATCATGCTCGGCCTGTCCATGGTCGTCATCGCCGGCATGGTCGGCGGCGGCGGGCTCGGCGGCGCGGTCTACCGGGCCATCGGCAACGTCGACATCGGTCTCGGCTTCGAGGCGGGCGTCTCCATCGTCGTCCTCGCCATGTACCTGGACCGGATGACCGGCGCCCTCGGCCGCCAGGTCTCCCCGCTGGGCCGCCGCGCCGCCGCCAAGGCCCGCGCGGCGCTGAGCGCCAAGCGGAGCGGGGCGAAGCTCTGGGCCCACCGCCCGCAGCCCGTCACCGCCCTCGTCGGCGTCGTCGTCCTCGCCCTCGTCGCCGGCGGTACCGGCTTCCTCGGCGGCTCCGGCGCCACCTCCACCGCCGCCGCGGGCGCGAAGGGCGGCCAGGGCAAGAAGATCAGCATCGGCTACATCCCGTGGGACGAGGGCATCGCCTCCACGTTCCTCTGGAAGGAACTCCTGGAGCGGCGCGGCTACGAGGTCGAGACCAAGCAGCTGGAGGCCGGTGCCCTCTACACGGGCCTGGCCGGCGGGCAGCTCGACTTCCAGACGGACTCCTGGCTCCCCGTCACCCACGCCCAGTACTGGGAGAAGTACAAGAACAAGCTGGAGGACCTCGGCTCCTGGTACGGCCCCACCTCCCTGGAGCTGTCCGTCCCCTCGTACGTGAAGGGCGTCGACTCCCTCGACGACCTCAAGGGCAAGGCCGGACAGTTCAAGGGCCGGATCGTCGGCATCGAGCCCAGCGCCGGAATGATGGGCATCCTGAAGGACAAGGTCCTCAAGGAGTACGGCCTGGAGGGCGAGTACGAGGTCGTCGACGGCTCCACGCCCGGCATGCTCGCCGAGCTGAAGCGCGCGTACGAGCGCAAGGAACCGGTCGTCGTCACCCTCTGGTCGCCGCACTGGGCCTACTCCGCCCATGACCTGAAGAAGCTCGCCGACCCCAAGGGCTCCTGGGGCAAGGGCGACGGTGTCCACACGCTCGCCCGTAAGGGATTCACCGGGGACAACCCCGAGGTCGGTGCCTGGCTGAAGGACTTCTCGCTGACCGAGAAGCAGCTCACCGACCTGGAGGCCGTCATCCAGGAGACCGGCAAGGGCAAGGAACAGCAGGCCGTCCGCAGCTGGCTGGACCGCAACCCGGGCCTTGCCGAGAAGCTCGCCCCGCAGTAACCGGCCTCGCGGTAGCCCTACCGCCATAGCCCACCCGCAGTAACCCTTCCCGTAGTAACCCGACAGCCCGGCACGCGACACCCGGCTGCTGTCCGAAAAGGGGTGGTCGCCGAACGTATTCGGCGGCCACCCCTTTTCGTCACGACGCGAAACCCCGGCCCAAAGCTGCGTAAGGTTCAGGTAACCGCCCGGTACGGGTACGCACGAGGCACGAGGGAGGGGGCCGACATGGACGAGAAGGAATCACCCCGCGTGGGCGCGGCCGTCAAGAGGCGACGCAGAGCGCTTCAGCTCACCCTGGCCGTCGTCTCCTCCCGCAGCGGTCTCTCCGTGCCCTTCCTCAGCCAGGTCGAGAACGACCGGGCCCGCCCCAGCCACCGCTCCCTGGAACTCGTCGCCGAGGCCCTGGAGACGACGGCCGGCGAGCTCCTCGCCGCCGCCGAGGCCTCCCGTACCGTCGACGTCGTACGGTCGGACGAACACTCCCCGGCCCTGCCCGCCGGCGTCCGGGCGCTGGTCCGCGGCCGCCACCAACTGCACGCCCTGGAGTTCAGCGGCGAGCAGGACGCCGGCCGCGAGTTCCAGCACCGGAACGACGAACTGCTGTACGTGGCCGACGGCGCCGCCGAGATCGAGGCCGAGGGCCGCGCGTACCGGCTGGGCCGCGGGGACACGCTCTATCTCTCCGGCGGGGTACGACACCGCTGGCGCGCCACCGAACCCGGCACGCGCCTGCTCGTCGTTGCCGTCGCCGACCACGTCGAGGCCGAGGTGGAATGAGGGCCGTGGGGGCCATCCCGATGAGGGTCGTGTCCCTCGTGCCGTCCCTGACCGAGGCCGTCGCCGTCACCGCGCCGGGTGTCCTCGTCGGCGCCACCGACTGGTGTACCCACCCCGCCGGCCTCGACGTCGTACGGATCGGCGGCACCAAGAACCCCGACGTCCCCGCGATCACCGCGCTCCGCCCCGACCTCGTCCTCGCCAACGAGGAGGAGAACCGCGCCCCCGACCTCGCCGCCCTGCGCGCCGCCGGAATCGAGGTCCTCGTCACCGAGATCCGCACCCTCGACCAGGGCCTGCGGGAACTCCGGCGGGTCCTGGCCGCCTGCGGCGCGCCAGGGCGGCCCCGCTGGCTCGACGAGGCCGAGGCGGCCTGGGAGGCGGTGACACCGGTGGTGACCCCAGTGATGACCACGGCGGTGACCCCGGCGGCGGCCCCGGCGGTGGCCCCGGCGGTGGCCTCGCCCCCAGGGGAGCCGCTCACCGCCGTCGTGCCGATCTGGCGCCGCCCCTGGATGGTCCTCGGCCGCGACACCTTCGCCGGCGACCTGCTCGCCCGCCTCGGCGTGCGCAACCTGTACGCGGACCACCCGGAGCGCTATCCGCGCCTCCCGCTCGACACCCTCCGCGCCGCCGCCCCCGACCTGGTCGTGCTGCCCGACGAGCCGTACCGCTTCACGCGGGACGACGGCCCCGAGGCGTTCCCCGGGACCGCCGCCGCCCTCGTCGACGGGCGTCACCTCACCTGGTACGGGCCGTCTCTCGTCGAAGCGCCGCGGGTGCTGGCGCGGGCCCTGCGAGCAGCGCACCGCTGAGGAGGCCGCGGACGGTGTGGGCCCCGGCCACCAGCCAGGCCGCGACGAGGAACCCGTACAGGCCGATCGCGAGCCAGCGGAAGACGGCGAGACCGGTGTGCTGGGCGAGCCCCTCGGCGCCCGTCACGCACGTCCCGACGGGGAAGGTGAACGCCCAGAACGTCATCGCGAAACCCATGCCCTGCCGACGCGCCCGCAGCACCATCGCCCCGGCGAGCGCCAGCCACAGCAGCGCGAAGCCCATCACGGGCACTCCGTAGAGGACGGCGAAGGCGGCGAAGCCGTGCGCGTACGGCGCGGGCAGGACGCCGGGCGCCACGTCGGCGAACTTGTTCGCGGCGGTCGTCGACTGGCCGAGCGGGCCGAGGACGAGGAAGAGGGTGGGGGTGAGCGCGAGCGGCAGCGGCCCGCCCGTCACGAGCCGGCCGAACACCAGCGGCAGCATCACCAGGGTCGCGAGCAGGCTCACGCCGAACATCGCCCAGCAGACGATGAGGAGTGTCTCCTGCGCCTGCCCGGCCGGCAGATGGGGCACGAGCAGCGGGCCGAGGGCGGCGGAGACCATCGGGGCGACGACCGGCAGCAGCCACACCGGGGACGCGTTCTCGATCTTGTGGTGGACGACCATGAGGTACGGGACGCCGACCGCGGCCGCCAGACCGACGACCGTACCGGCGGTGAACAGGACGGTGTCGAGCGCGACGGCGGCAGGGAGCCCGATCCAGTCCCGGCCCACGATCACGGCGCCGCCGCCGACCGCGAGCAGCGCCATCGACACGCATCCGTAGAACGGCGCCACGGCGGGGTCCAGGAGATGGGCGCGGGCCTGGTCGCGGTGGCGGAGCCAGTGCGCCGCGCGGGCGGCGACCAGGACGAGGAGCATCGCCAGGGACAGCGCCCAGACGGCGGCGCAGGCGGTACGGAGGCCGGGGAGGTCGAGCGGGAGCACGGCGCCGGCGTTGGCCACGATGGCGGTGCCCATCACGGAGGCGTACCAGTTGGGTCCGAGGTGACGGACGGAACGGGCCGGGGAGGCGGTCGGCCGGGCGCCGGGGGTGGTGGCGCGGATGGCCGGAAGGGGAGGTGCGAGGCTTGCCATGGCTCCACCGTCGTCCGATTCCCCGGCCCCCACCAGGGATCTTGCGGCTATGACGTCATAAGCTGGCTTTATGAGCAGCAACGGGGAGCATCGCGGGGAGCGGCACGGAGATCGGCAGGGGGAGCAGCCCACGGGTGGGCGCCGGACCGAGGCGTACGGCTCCGACGTCAGGGCCCAGCTGCACCACCGGGTCCCGGACCTCGGCGCGCTCGCACTGCTCCTCGCCGTCGCCCGGCACGGCAGCCTCGGTGCCGCCGCCCGCGAGGTCGGCATCACCCAGCCCGCCGCCAGCAGCCGTATCCGCTCGATGGAACGGCAGCTCGGCGTCGCCCTGGTCGACCGTTCGCCGCGCGGTTCGCGGCTCACCGACGCGGGCGCGCTCGTCACCGACTGGGCCCGCCGGATCGTGGAGGCGGCGGAGGCCTTCGACGCGGGCGCCCAGGCCCTGCGCGGGCGTCGGGACTCCCGGCTGCGGGTGGCCGCGTCCATGACGATCGCCGAGTACCTGCTGCCGGGCTGGCTGATCGCGCTGCGCGGCGACCGTCCCGACACGGCGGTGTCGCTCCAGGCCGGAAACTCGGCGGTGGTCGCGGAACGGCTCCTGGCGAACGAGGCGGACATCGGTTTCGTGGAGGGGCTCGCCGTGCCGGACGGTCTCGACGGCGTGGTCGTCGCGCACGACCGGCTCGCGGTCGTCGCCGCCCCCTCGCACCCGTGGGCCCGCCGCCGGGGCCCGCTGGACCCGGCGGAGTTGGCGGCGACCCCGCTGGTCCTGCGGGAACGCGGCTCCGGCACCCGGCAGGTCCTGGACGCGGCGCTGTCCGGTCACGGCGGCCTCGCGCAGCCGCTCCTCGAACTCGCCTCCACGACCGCGGTGAAGGCGGCCGCCGTCAGCGGGGCCGGGCCGGCCGTCCTCAGCGAACTCGCGATCGCCGAGGAGCTGGCCTCCCGCCGGCTGGTCGCCATCCCCGTCCGGGGGGTCCAGCTCCGCCGCGACCTCCGCGCCGTCTGGCCCACCGGCCACCGCCCCATGGGCCCGGCCCGCGACCTGCTGTCCCTGACGCGCGGTTAGGGACGTACCCCGCCCGGCGCGCCCGCGAGCGCCCGCTCACCGGCGTCACCGTCGTGACGTCAGAGGTCCGTCGCGCGGTACGTCACCCGGCCGTTCACCGTCGTCAGGCGGACCGGGACGTCCGGCAGTTCCGTCGACGGAGTCGTCAGGGGGTCGGCCGCCAGGACCGTCAGGTCGGCGCGGAAGCCCAGGGCGAGGCGGCCCGCCTCGTGCTCCTCGCCCGCCGCGTACGCCGGCGCCGTCGTCATGCCCCGCAGCGCCTCAAGGGCCGTGAGTGCCTGCTCGGGGCCGTGCGGCGGCCGGTCGAGATCGCGGCTCGGGCGCCGGTGCCGGGCCCCGGCCATGACGCCCAGCGGCGGGAACGGCGCGATCGGCCAGTCCGAGCCGAGGAGCACCGTGGCTCCGGAGTCCGCCAGGTCGCGGCAGCGCCACGCGCGCGAGGCGCGCTCCTCGCCGAGGCGGCGCGACCAGTTGTCGGTGTGGTCGGCGCGGGTGAAGTCGCAGCAGTGGGTGGGCTGCATGGACGCGAGGACGCCCAGGTCGGCGAAGCGCCGCAGGGTGTCGTCCGGCACGGTCTCGATGTGCTCGACCCGGTGCCGCACGTCACCCCCGCCCCCGGCGGCCCGCGCCTTCTCCACGGCGTCGAGCACGTGCCGGACGGCCGCGTCCCCGATCGCGTGCGTCGCGGTCGGCACGCCCGCCCGGTGCAGCTCACCGACGGCGCGGGTGTACGCGGCGGGGTCCGGCCAGAACGCGTGCGTGGACTCGCCGTGGCAGTCGGGGCGCTCCAGCCACGCGGTGCCGTTGTCGATGGTCCCGTCCATGAAGAGCTTCACCCCCGCGACCCGCCACAGCGCCCCGCCCGTGCCCTGCTGCTCGATGAGGGCCCGTACGCCGTCGGTGCCGGTGCCGGGCTGGCACCAGGGCGCCACCCGGAGCCGTAGCGGCAGCTCACCGGCCGCGTCGAGCTCCCCGTACAGCGCGAGGCTCTCCCCGTTGGCGTCCATGGCGTGACCGCCGGTGAGTCCGGCCGCCGCCATGGACCGCAGCGCCGTCGCGAGCCGCTCCCGGCTCTCCTCGCGCGTCGGCCGCGGGGCGACCCGCTCGACCAGCTCGCAGGCGGCATCCTCCTGGAGGAGTCCGGTCGGGCGCCCGGCCGCGTCGCAGACGACTTCGGCGGAGGCCTGGTCGAAGGTACGGGGGCCGTCGACCCCGGCGAGTTCGAGGGCGCGGCGGCTGGCGAGCGCCGAGTGGGCGTCGAAGAGCAGCAGGAAGGCCGGGATCCCGTCGAGCACGGAGTCGAAGGGCGCGGTGTCCACGGGCCGGTCACCGAAGACGTTCGGGTCGAGACCCCAGCCGAACAGCCACCCGCCGCGGCCGAGGGCCCGCACCTCCCGTGCGAGCGCCTCCCGTACGTCGTCGAGGTCGGCGCAGTACGACAGGTCGAGGCCGTGGGTCAGCTCGGCGCCGGACACCGGGTGCACGTGCCCGTCGACGAGACCGGGGGTGACCACGGCTCCCCCGAGGTCGACGACGGTCGTGGCGGGGCCCGCGAGCGCGCGGATCTCGCGGTCGTCGCCCAGCGCGGCGATCCGCCCGCCGTCGGAGACGGCGAGCGCGCTCTCCGGCAGGAACGCCCCCGTGCCGGGGTCGAGCAGACGGGCGGAGAGCAGGACGAGTCGGGTACGCACGGTGGCTCCTGGCGGGGGAGGGGAGGGGGCGGGGGTAGGGGAGGGCAGGGCGGGGTTCGCCGCGGGGTCGGGTCGGTCGGACGCGACGGACGGGCCGGAACAGGCGAGACGCCCAGGTCAGGCAAGACGCCCAGGTCAGGCGGATGCGGAGGGCTCTGCGGGTGCGACGGGGGGCTCCGCCTCTTCGGCGGGCTCCGCCCGTTCGGCCGGCGCGGCGGATTCGGTCGGCGCGGCGGATTCGGTCGGTTCGCGGTGCGTGGCGGGTCCCGCCGGTTCGGCGGCGTCGGCCCGCTCCGGCCCTTCCGCCGGTTCTGTGAGTGTCGGGACCTCGCTCAAGGCGCCGTACCGCAGGCCGAGTTCGCGTTCCGCCGTGGTCAGGGCCAGGCGGGTCACGGCCTCCGGGCGGTTGCTGCGGTCGGTGTTGGCGTGGGCGCCGAGGCCGTCGAGCACCACCAGGATCTGGATGGCCGTGGTGCGCGGGTCGTCCGTGCGGAACTCGCCCCGCGCGACGCCCTCGCGGATGAGCTCTTCGAGCCGGTCGTCGGAGGCGAGTTCCTGTTCGGCGACCCGGTCGCGCAGGACGGGCCGGTAGCGGCTGAGGTGCCGGGCGTTGATCCAGAGCCGGCTGATGTCGTCGTACGCCTCGCCCGCCGAGAGGGCGAAGTACCGCGCGAGGTACTGCGAGGGCGTGCCGTGCGGACGGTCGGCGGGCAGGAGCGCGTCGAGCTCCCCGGAGGCGGCCACGCTGAACGCCTCGCCCACCAGATCCTCGGCCGAGGGGAAGTAGTGGCTGATCAGGCCGGGGCGGACGGCGAGCTCCTCGGCGATCCGCCGCAGGGTGACGCACTCGAGCCCCTCGGTCAGGGCGACGCGCGCGGCGGTCTCCACGATCTCCGCCCGCCGGGCCTCCGGGGACTTCCGAACGCGCTTGCGCTGGACGCTTGACGACATACCCCGGATGCTATTGAGTGTGCGACCAATAAGCAACCAGGTGGGCACACACGCATCCGGAGGGCCGCATGGCTTCCACGATTCCCGACCCGCAGTCTGGCCCGCCGGGCGCTCGGGCCACTCCACCGCCCGCCGACCGGCCCGGGCGCATCGAGGCCCACGGCATCGACCACATCCCCGACGCCGAGCGCCACGGACACCCCCGTGAGCTCTTCTCCGTCTGGGCCGCGGCCAACGTCAACTACCTCAGCCTCCTCGTCGGCGGCGCCCTCGTCCTCATGGGCCTGAGCCTCTGGCAGGCCCTCGCCGTGATCGGCGTGGGCAACCTCTTCTGGCTGTTCACCGGCCTCCTCGCCACCTCGGGGCCGGCCGCGGGCGCGCCGAGCGAGGTGATCACCCGGGCCATGTACGGCGTCATCGGCAACCGCGTGAACAACGCGATCGGCGGCTGGCTCGTCTCCGTCTGCTACTTCGCCCTCAACCTGGCCGCCGCGGCGACCGCCGCGTTCGCGCTCGTCGAGAAGGCCGGCATCGCGGCCGACACCCCCGTCAAGGTGGCCGTCATCGTGGTCATCGCCGCCCTCACCCTGGCCATCAGCGTCTACGGGCACGCTCTGATCATCAAGCTGTACCTGCCGATCACCCTGGCCCTCGCCGGTGTCTTCACGGTCGTCGCGTTCGCCGTCCTCCGGCACGCCGACCTCTCGTACGCCCCCGAGGCCCGACTCGGCGGCACCGACCTCTGGGCGCTCCTCCTCGCGGGCACCACACTGGTCGCCTCGGGCCCGCTCTCGTACACCACGAGCGCCGACTTCTCCCGCTACCTGCCGCGTACGGCGTCCAGGAAGGCGATCGCCGGCTGGACCGCGCTCGGCGCGTTCCTGCCGAGCGTCGTCGTCTGCTCGCTCGGCGCCCTCGCGGCCACGGCCGTCGACATGACCGACCCCCAGACCGCGCTCCAGGAGATACTGCCCGGCTGGTTCGTCCCGGTGTTCCTGCTCGCCCTGGTCCTCGGGACCATCGCCATCAACGCCCTGACCGCGTACAGCGCCGGACTCGCGCTCCAGGCCGTGGGGCTGCGCGTCCGCCGCTCCGTCAGCGTCCTGCTCGACGGCGCCGTCGCCGTCGCCCTCACCCTGTACGGGCTGCTCGCCTCCGACTTCCTGGACACCGTCAGCAACGCCCTCCAGGTGATCGTCGTCCTCATCGGCCCCCTGATGGCGGTCTACGCCACCGACGTCCTGCTCCGACGCGGCCGTTACGACGGCCTCGCGCTCTCCGACGAGACGCCCGGCAGCCCCTTCTGGTACGCCGGGGGCGTCAACGGGGCCGGTGCCTCCGCCCTCGTCGCCGGCGTGACCTCGGCGGCCCTCTGCGTCAACACCCTCTACACCGGACCGATCGCCGCCGCCCTCGACGGCCTCGACCTCTCCCTCCCCGTCGGCATGAGCGTCTCCGCGGCCCTCTACGCCCTCCTCATGCGCAACGACCGCACCCTCCGCGCCGCCGGGTCGGCCGCCTGAGCACCCGGGCGGGGTGAGTGAGCCCCCGCCCAGGGGCCCGGGGGCTCGCTCACCCCCGCCGGGCACCCGCCGCTTCCACCAGCCCCCGCATCACCCGCAGGTCCTCACCCATCTCCGGGTGCCACTGGACGCCGAGGGCCCAGGCCGGATCGGCCAGTTCCACCGCCTCCACCGTGCCGTCCTCCGCGTGGGCCGAGGGCACGAGGCCCGTGCCCAGCCGGTCCACGGCCTGGTGGTGGTAGGTCGGGACCTCGGTGAGCTCGGGGACCAGGGAGCCGTACCGGCTGCCCGGCACCGGCTTCACCGCGTGCCGGCCGATCACCCCGACCGCCTCCACGTGCCCGTCCAGGTGCTGGACCAGCGTCCCGCCAAGGGCCACGTTCAGAAGCTGCATGCCCCGGCAGATGCCCAGCAGCGGAGTCCCGGAGGCCAGGGCCGCGTCGATCAGGGCCAGCTCCCAGGAGTCCCGCTCCCGGGCCGGCGGGCCGGTGCGGGGGTCGCGCTCGGCCCCGTACCGTACGGGCTCGACGTCCGCCCCGCCCGCGACGACCAGTCCGTCGAGCCGGGCCACGACCGCCGCCGCGGCGGCCGGCCCGTCCGGCGGGAGCATCACCGCGAGCCCGCCACTCTCCTGGACGAGCCGCGGGTACGGCGCGGGGAGCAGGGCGGCCCGCATGTCCCACACGCCCCAGCGCGCCTGGTCGAGATAGGTGGTCACGCCGATGAGCGGCTCGGGCACGGAAGTTCCTCCAGGAGAGACGGGGGAGACGGGAGGGGCAGGACGTCAGTCGCGTGCGAGGTCGGCCTCGGCCGCGGCGAGCGCCGCGAACTCCTCCTCGGGTGCCGAGGCCACCAGATGGTGCCGACTGTAGAACGCGAAGTAGGCGAGGGCGATCACGTACACCCCGAGCGCCATGAACGCCGCCGTCCGGTCCACCAGGAAGGTCGCGACCAGGGCCGCCAGGGCCAGGACGAAGGCCACGGAGGAGGTGACGGTCCCGCCGGGCGTGCGGTACGGCCGGTGGAGCCCCGGTTCGCGGCGCCGCAGCACGATGTGGGAGAGCGCCATCAGGGCGTACGAGATGGTGGCGCCGAAGACGGCGATGTTCAGCATCCGGGCCCCGTTGCCGGTCCCGGCGGCGAGCGCGAAGCCGATCGCGCCCGGGATGAGCAGCCCCAGGTACGGCGACTTGCGGCGGCTGGTGAGGGAGAGGAAGCGGGGCAGGTAGCCGGCCCGGGAGAGGGCGAAGAGCTGGCGTGATCCGGCGTAGATGAGGGAGAAGAAGGAGGCGACGAGGCCCGCGAGGCCCGCGTAGTTCACGAACCGGCTGAGCGCCGTCGGCTCGCCCCGGCCCTGGAGCGCCGTGACCAGCGGGTTGCCGTCCGTCTGGATGATCGCCGAGCCGCGCGCGCCGGTGGCGGCGAGGAAGGTCACGACGGCGAGCAGGACCAGGATGCCCAGGGAGATCGCGAGCGCCTTCGGCAGCGACCGCACCGGGTCCTTCGCCTCCTCGGCGGCGAGCGGCACCCCCTCGACGCCGAGGAAGAACCACATGCCGAAGGGGAACGCGGCCCAGATCCCCAGCAGGCCGAACGGCAGCCAGGAGTTCGACCCGAAGGCCTCGCCGTCGACCGGGATGTCGTTGAGCCCGCTGACGTGGAAGTCGGTGAACGCGCCGAACGCGAAGACGACCAGCGCCGCGACGGCGATCGCCGTCACGATGAGGCTGAAGCGCAGCGCCTCGCCCACGCCCCACAGGTGGATGCCGATGAAGAGCGCGAAGCAGACCAGATAGACCGGCCAGCCGGACTCCAGGCCGAAGAGGCCGAGGGTCTCGACGTAGTCGCCGATGAAGATGGAGATCGCGGCGGGCGCGAGGATGTACTCGATGAGGATCGCGGTGCCGGTGAGGAAGCCGCCCCAGGTGCCGAGCGCCCTGCGGGCGAAGCCGTAGCCGCCGCCCGCCGTGGGCAGGATGGCGGAGAGCTCGGCGAGCGCGAAGACCAGACAGGCGTACATGGTGCCCATCAGGACGGTGGCGATGGCGAGTCCGCCGAAGCCGCCCTTCGACAGGCCGGTGTTCCAGCCGGCGAAGTCGCCGGAGACGACGTACGCGACACCGAGCCCGGTGAGCAGCAGCCAGCCGGCGCTGCCGCGGCGCAGCGCCCGGCGTTCGAGGTAGTCGTCCTTGGGTGGTGTGGCGCCCCCGGGTGTGTTCCCGGTCGTGTCTTCCAGCGTCATGGCAGCGGCTCCCCGCGACGGGACCAATGGATTGGTCCCATACCTTTGCGGTGGTCGACCGGGATGCGCAACCCCCGTGCGTTACTTTCGGGTTACGCGCGACGGGAGGCGTTCCTCAGGTCAGGAACCCCCGCAGCAGCGCCGCCGTCCCCGCGCAGTGCTCCCGCATCACCTCGCGCGCCGCGTCCGCGTCTCCGTCGAGGACCGCCTCCACCAGTGCCGTGTGCTGGTGCTGCGAGTGCTCCAGATTGCGTACGAGCAGGGGGATGCAGTCCAGGAGGTCGTTCACCGTGGCCCGTACGGCCGCGTACTGGGCCGTCAGTGTCGGCGAGCCGGACAGCTCGGCGAGCGTGAGGTGGAGCAGGGTGTCCTGGCGGCGGTAGTCGGCGAGCGGCGCGTCGTGCGTGGCCGCCACCGCGGCCCGCAGCCGCTCGGCGCCCGCCGTGTCGAGGCCGTGGGCCGCGCACAGCCCGGCGGCCCCCACCTCCAGCACCTCCCGGAAGCGCAGGGTGTCCTCCATGTCGACCGAGGCGATCCGGCGGCGCAGCTCGTCCTCGTCGGCCGTCTGGACGCGGGGCAGCACGAACGTTCCGCCGTACCGGCCGCGCCGGCTCTCCACGAGCCCCTGCTCCTGGAGCACCTTGAGGACCTCGCGCAGGGTGACCCGGCTGATCCCCATCCGGTCGGCCAGCTCCCGCTCGGCGGGCAGCCGCTCCCCGCCGGGCACGAGCCCGAGCCGTACCACCTGGAGGATCTGCTCCAGGGCCTCCTCGAAGCCGTTGCCCGCCCGCACCGGCCGCAGCACGGGCGTCAGCCGGTCCGCCGATCCACTCGTACTGGCCACGTTCTCGTTTCCCCTTCTCAAGGACCTTCCCAAGTAATGGTCTTCCGCAATACCTTATGACTTCCGGCAGGCCGAAGGAGGAGCAATCCCGTGGCAGACCGCACACCCCCGCTCACCGTCGAGGAGCTCCGTGCCCTCGTCGCGAGCGGCGAGATCGACACCGTCGTCCTGGCCTTCCCCGACATGCAGGGGCGGCTCCAGGGCAAGCGGTTCGCCGCCCCGTTCTTCCTGGACGAGGTACTCGGCCACGGCACCGAGGGCTGCAACTATCTTCTGGCCGTCGACACCGAGATGAACACCGTCGAGGGCTACGAGATGTCCTCCTGGGACAGGGGTTACGGCGACTTCGCCATGCACCCCGACCTCACCACCCTCCGCCGCCTCCCCTGGAACGAGGCCACGGCCGCGGTGACGGCAGACCTCGCCTGGGCCGACGGCACCCCGGTCGTCGCGGCCCCCCGCCAGATCCTCCGCCGCCAGCTGGAGCGCCTCGCGGAACACGGCTTCACCGCCCACGTCGGCACCGAACTCGAGTTCATCGTCTTCAAGGACAGCTACGAGCAGGCCTGGGACGCGAACTACCGCGGCCTCACCCCCGCCAACCAGTACAACATCGACTACTCCGTCCTCGGTACCGGACGCGTCGAACCCCTCCTGCGCCGCATCCGCAACGAGATGACCGCCGCCGGACTCACCGTCGAGTCCGCCAAGGGCGAATGCAACCCCGGCCAGCACGAGATCGCCTTCAAGTACGACGAAGCCCTCGTCACCTGCGACCAGCACGCCGTCTACAAGACGGGCGCCAAGGAGATCGCCGCCCAGGAGGGCTACTCGCTCACCTTCATGGCGAAGTACAACGAGCGCGAGGGCAACTCCTGCCACATCCACCTCTCGCTCCAGTCCACCGAACAGCCGGGGACGAACGTGATGGCCGGGGACGACCCGCACGGGATGTCCGCGACCATGCGGCACTTCCTCGCCGGACAACTCGCCGCCCTCCGCGACTTCTCCCTCCTCTACGCCCCCAACATCAACTCCTACAAGCGGTTCCAGCCCGGTTCCTTCGCACCGACCGCCGTCGCCTGGGGCCACGACAACCGCACCTGCTCGCTCCGGGTCGTCGGCCACGGCCGCTCCACCCGCTTCGAGAACCGCCTCCCCGGCGGAGACGTCAACCCCTACCTCGCCGTCGCCGCCATGGTCGCGGCCGGACTGCACGGCATCGAGCAGCAACTCGAACTGCCCCCGCCCTGCGCCGGGAACGCGTACACCGGGGAGTACGCGCACGTGCCCACCACCCTGCGCGAGGCCGCCGAACTCTGGGACACCAGCGAGATCGCCAAGGCCGCCTTCGGCGCCGAGGTCGTCGCCCACTACCGCAACATGGCCCGCGTCGAGCTGGAGGCCTTCGACGCCGCGGTGACCGACTGGGAACTGCGCCGCTCCTTCGAACGCCTCTGATCCGGACCTTCCCCCGTACGCCTCTGAGAGGAACGAGTTGCTCCAGGTACTGAACCCGGCGACCGAGGAGCTGGTCGCCACCGTCCCCGCCGCCACCCCCGCCGACGTCGACGCCGCCGTCGCACGGGCCGCCGCCGCGCAGCGCGGCTGGGCCGCCGCGGCGCCCGCCGACCGGGCCCGGCTGCTCCGCCGTTTCGCCGCCGTCGTCGACGAGCACATCGAGGAACTCGCCCGCCTGGAGGTCACCGAGGCCGGCCACACCATCGGCAACGCCCGTTGGGAGGCCGGCAACGTCCGTGACCTGCTCGACTTCGCCGCCGGGGGAGTGGAGCGCCTCAACGGACGCCAGATCCCGGTGGCCGGCGGCCTGGACATCACGATCCTCGAACCGCTCGGGGTCGTCGGCGTCATCGCCCCCTGGAACTTCCCCATGCCGATCGCCGCCTGGGCCACCGCACCCGCCCTCGCCGCCGGCAACGCCGTGATCCTCAAGCCCGCCGAGACCACCCCGCTCACCGCACTCCGCCTCGCCGAACTCGCCCTGGAAGCGGGCCTGCCCGAAGGCCTCTTCCAGGTCCTGCCCGGCACCGGCCCGGTCGCGGGCAACGCCCTCGTGGAACACCCGGGCATCGCCAAGATCGTCTTCACCGGCTCCACCAAGGTCGGAAAGTCGATCATGGCCAAGTGCGCCGGCCAGGTGAAGCGGGTCACCCTCGAACTCGGCGGCAAGAGCCCCAACATCGTCTTCGCCGACGCCGACATCGAGGCGGCCGCCGCAGCGGCGCCCATGGCCTTCCTCGACAACAGCGGCCAGGACTGCTGCGCCCGCACCCGCATCCTCGTCCAGCGGAGCGCGTACGACCGCTTCCTGGAGCTCCTCACCCCCGCGATCGAGGAGATCGTCGTCGGCGACCCCGCCGACGAGCGCACCCAGATGGGCCCGCTCATCTCCCGCGCCCAGCTCGACCGCGTCCGCTCCTACGTCACGGACGGACTCGAAGGCATCCGCGGCAAGGCCCCGGAAGGCCCCGGTTTCTGGTTCCCGCCCACCGTCCTCACCGGCGTACCCGAGGACGCCCCCTGCGCCGTCGAGGAGATCTTCGGACCCGTCGCCGTCGTCCTCCCCTTCGACGACGAGGCCGACGCGATCCGCCTCGCCAACGCCACCGAGTACGGCCTGTCCGGCTCCATCTGGACCCGGGACGTCGGCCGCGCCCTGCGCGCCTCCCGCGCCGTCCGGGCCGGCAACCTCTCCGTCAACTCCCACTCCAGCGTCCGCTACTCGACCCCGTTCGGCGGTTACCAGCAGTCCGGCCTCGGCCGCGAACTGGGACCCGACGCCCTGACCGCCTTCACCGAAACCAAGAACGTTTTCATCAGCACGGAGGCCTGACCCGTATGAGCACTGAAGAGATCATCTGCCGCCGTCTGGTCGGCCGCACCGCCGTCATCACCGGAGCCGGCAGCGGCATCGGCCTGGCCACCGCCCGCCGTCTCGCCTCCGAGGGCGCCAACGTCGTCTGCGGTGACATCGACGAGGAGGCCGGCAAGGCCGCCGCGGAGGAGGTCGGCGGCACCTTCGTGAAGGTCGACGTCACCGACCCGGAGGAGGTCGAGGCCCTGTTCAAGACCGCCTTCGACACCTACGGCTCCGTCGACATCGCCTTCAACAACGCGGGCATCTCGCCCCCCGACGACGACTCCATCCTGGAGACCGGCCTGGAGGCGTGGAAGCGCGTCCAGGACGTCAACCTCACCTCCGTCTACCTCTGCTGCAAGGCCGCGCTGCCCTACATGCGCCGCCAGGGCAAGGGCTCCATCATCAACACCGCCTCCTTCGTGGCGATCATGGGCGCGGCCACCAGCCAGATCTCCTACACCGCCTCCAAGGGCGGCGTGCTCGCCATGTCCCGCGAGCTCGGCGTCCAGTTCGCCCGCGAGGGCATCCGTGTCAACGCCCTCTGCCCCGGGCCCGTCAACACCCCGCTACTCCAGGAGCTGTTCGCCAAGGACCCCGAGCGGGCCGCGCGCCGACTGGTCCACATCCCGGTCGGCCGCTTCGCCGAGGCCGACGAGATCGCCGCCGCCGTCGCCTTCCTCGCGAGCGACGACTCCTCCTTCGTCAACGCCAGCGACTTCCTGGTCGACGGAGGCATCGCGGGCGCGTACGTGACGCCGCTCTAACGTGCGGGCAGCCGGGCGCCGCCGAGGCGCCCGGCTGCCGGAGCTCGCGGACCGGAGCCCGTCAGGGGATGGCAGGCCTCAGAGGAAGGTCCGGCCCTCACCCCGATACGTCGGCACCGTCGCCGTGATCCGATCGCCCTCGATCAACTGGAGACTGTCGAACCGCTCGCACAGCTCACCGGCCTTCGCATGCCGGAACCACACCTTGTCCCCGATCCGCAGATCGTCGGCCGGCGATCCGAGCAGCGGCGTCTGCACCTCGCCGGGGCCCTCCTGCGGGTCGTACCGCAGCCCCTCCGGGAGATGCGGCACCGGCAGCCGGTCCCGGCCCGCCGCCCCGGACGCCGGATAGCCGCCCCCGAGCACGGTCACCACCCCGACGCCCGGACGGCGGACGACGGGCTGCGCGAACAGCGCGGCGGGCCGCCCGCTGAACGAGGTGTAGTTGTCGAAGAGCCGCGGCACGAACAGTCCCGAACCCGCCGCGATCTCCGTCACCGCGTCTTCCGCGGCCGTGTGCTGCACGCTGCCGGTGCCGCCACCGTTCACGAACTCCAGGTCAGGCGCCACCGCCCGCACGGCCCGCACCACGGCCGCCCTGCGCTCCACCAGCTCCCTGCGGGCCGCCGCCTGCATCAGCCGGATCGCCCGCGAGCGCAGCGGGCGTCCCGCGACCGCGTCCCCGACGCCCGCGACATGCCCCTCGTACGCCATGATCCCGACCAGGCGGAACCCGGGACGCCGCGCCACCGAGCGGGCCAGCTCGGCCAACTGGGCGGGCTCCCGCAGCGGCGAGCGCCGCGCCCCGAGCCGTATCCGGCCGCCGAGCAGGTGCAGCGCCGTGTCCAGCTCCAGACAGACCCGCACCTCCTCCGTCCCGCCGGCGCGAGCGGCGTCGATCAGGTCGAGCTGCGCCACGTCGTCGACCATCACGGTCACGGCGGCGGCGAGCTTCGGATCCCGCGCGAGCTCCGCGAACCCGGTACGGTCCGCCGACGGATAGGCGAGGAGCACGTCCTCGAACCCCGCACGGGCCAGCCACAGCGACTCGTCGAGCGTGAACGACATGATCCCGGCGAAGCCCTCCCGCGCGAGCACCCGCTCCAGGAGCGCCCGGCACCGCACGGACTTGCTCGCCACCCGCACGGGCTTGCCCCCGGCCCGGCGCACGAGGTCCGCCGCGTTGGCGTCGAACGCCTCCAGATCGACGACCGCCACGGGAGCGTCGAGATGTGCGGTGGCCCGGTCGTAACGGGCCCGGTCGGCGGCACGGGGAGTCATGGCCCGAGCTTGCCAGACGGGTTTACGGGTGGGTAGCCCCTGAGTTCCCGCGCCGGCGGGAACAGCCCGTAGAGTGACGGGCATTGTCGACACGAGCGGGGGGACGGGGATGACCGGCGAGCAGCGTCCCCGCACGCCCTCCCGCATCACGGACGCGCTCCTTCCGCCACCCCCCACCCCGGAACCGCCCCCGACGGAAACCACCACCCAGCTCCGAGCGATCCGCCCGAACGACCCCCGGCCGGAGCCCGCACGGCCGGGCAACGCGAACGCGATCACGGCGGCGCCGGGACGCCAGGCGGCGGGGGGCGAGGCGCAGGGACGCCAGGCGAGCGGGGGCGAGGCGCCGGGGCGGCCGACCGTGACCGGGTCCGACGCGCCGGAGCGCCCGACCGGGACCAGGGCCGAGGCATCGGAGCGCCCGGTGCACGGGGCCGGAGCGCCGACGACCCCGGGCGCCGGGGCCCCGATACGGACGGCGTCCGGCACAGGCCCTTCGGCCGCCCCCAGCCAGGCCTCGGGCCAGCAGGCTCCGGCGCCGCCGCGCCCGCTGTCGACCCCAGGGGCTTCGCCCTCCGCGCCGCCGCCGCGTCCGGCGACCCGGCCGGTCGCTTCCGCATCCGGTACGCCGTCCCGCCCTGCGCCGGGCCCTGAGGCTTCGTCTTCCGCGGCGCCGCCGCGTCCGGCCACCCGCCCGGTCGCTTCGGCGCCCCGTACGTCGTCCCGCCCGGCGCCAGGCCCGGACGCTCCGTCGCCCGCGGCTCCTCCGCCTCCAGCAGTCCGCCCCTGGGCTCCGCCGTCCGGAGTTCCGGCCCGGCCGGTGCGCGGTCCCTCTGCTCCGGCGCCCGGTCGGTCGGCGGGCAGTGTCGGGTACGCCCCGGTGGCCGGCCCGTACACCCAGCCCCCCGCCGACCCGTTCGGTCACGGCGTTCTGCCGCCCGAAGCGCCCGGTGAGACCACCACCCGTCTCCGGCCCGTACGGGAGCGGCGTACCGGGCGGCGGGTCGCCGTCGTGGTCTGCGCCGTGCTCGGCGTCGGGCTCATCGGTGGCGCCCTCGCCGGGATGTGGCTGGCCGCCGCCGAGCCCGGGAAGCCCGCCGAACCCGCCGGGTACACCGAGGCGATGGACCTCTGGCACAACGCCCCCGTCGACACCCTCTTCCCCCGCACCCTCGCCGGCCCGGGCGCCGGCCCCGGCGCCGCCGCACGCACCTGGACCCGGATCGTCGTCGCCCCCGACGCCGCCTGCTCGCCCGCCGTCCTCGCCAAGGGCCTGCTCGCCACCCTCCGTCCGCTCGGCTGCGAGCGCGTCCTGCGCGCCACCTACACCGACGCCACCGCCAGCAGCGTCATCACCGTCGGACTCGTCTTCACCCGCGCCGACGCCACCACACAGCGCACCCTCGGCGAGCGCGGCGGCCTCACCACCCGCCTCGGCGCGGACGTCCCCCCTGCGCTCTCCGGCGAAGGCACCGTCGCCGCCCGCTTCGGCGCCGGCCAGCGCGCCAGCTGGTGGCTGAACGCCCCCGCCGACCTCCCCGTCGTCGTCACCGCCGTTTCCGGCTTCGCCGACGGCCGGGCCGTCCCGAGCCCCCAGCCCGCCGACCGGGCCATGGCCGCCGGCCGTACCGACGCCACCGCCCAGTCCGGCCTCGGCCATGAGGCCAAGGGCATCACGGTGCGCTTCGAGCGGCTCCTTCGCACGACGGTCGCCGCAGCGGCGAAGGAGAAGAACGCCCGATGACCCGCCCCAAACGCCCCACCCGCCCCACCCGCACCATCGCCACTCTCCTCCTCGCCTCCGCCTTCTCCGTCCTGCCCGCCACCACCACGCCCGCGTACGCCGACACCATCCGGGCCCGCCAGTGGGGCCTCGAAGCGCTCCACACCACGGAGGCCTGGCGCACCACCAAGGGCGAGGGCATCACGGTCGCCGTCCTCGACACCGGCGTCGACGCCGAGCACCCCGACCTCGAGGGTTCGGTCCTCCCGGGCCGCGACCTCGTCGGCTTCGGCGCGTCCCGAGGCGACCGCGCCTGGGCCCGGCACGGCACCGCCATGGCCGGCATCATCGCCGGGCACGGCCACGGATACGACGGCGACGACGGCGTCCTCGGCATCGCCCCCGAGGCGAAGATCCTCCCCGTACGGGTCATCCTCGAAGGCACCGACAAGGCCCGCGACAAGGCCCGCAAGACCCGGGGCACCGCCCTCGCCGAAGGCATCCGCTGGGCCGCCGACCACGGCGCCGACGTCATCAACCTGTCCCTCGGCGACGACTCCAAGTCCGCCCACCCGGACGCGGGCGAGGACGCCGCCGTCCAGTACGCGCTCGCGAAGGGCGTCTCCGTCGTCGCCTCCGCCGGCAACGGCGGCGAGAAGGGCGACCACATCTCGTACCCCGCCGCGTACCCCGGCGTCATCGCCGTCACCGCCGTCGACCGCTACGGCACACACGCCTCCTTCTCCACCCGCCGCTGGTACGCCACCGTCAGCGCCCCCGGCGTCGACATCGCCATCGCCGACCCCGACCGCCGCTACTACGAGGGCTGGGGCACCAGCGCCGCCGCCGCGTTCGCCTCCGGAGCCGTCGCCCTCGTCCGCGCCGCCCACCCCGACCTCACCCCGGCCCAGATCAAGCGGCTGCTCATCGACACCGCCCGCAACCGGCCGAAGGGCGGCCGCAGCGACGCCAAGGGGTACGGAACGGTCGACCCGGCCGCCGCCATCGAGGCCGGCGCCCGGCTCGAGGCCGGCGACCCCAAGAACACCACCAGCGGCTTCCGGGGCCAGTACTTCGGCCCCGGTCCGCTCCCCGCCGTCGAGGAGAGCCGCCCCGTCGGCCTCCTCGCCCCCCTCGCCGGCGGACTCGGCGCCCTGCTGCTCCTGACGGCCGTCGTCCTGCGCCGCGCCCACCGGGTCCCCTAGGGCCACCTGCCCGCACCCCGGCGGGGCGTCCGTCCCGGCGCGGCGGTTAGGCTCGGTCCGTGGCGCTCAAGAACATCCCGGACCCCGGTTTCTCCGACGACGACGGCACCGCCGACCCGCGGCTCGCCGCGGCTCTCGCGGCCTGGGCGGAGGACAGAACCGCCCACGGCCCGGTCCTCGACGCGCTGCGGAACGCCCGGCTGCTCGTCCCCGTCGTCGCCGTCCTCGGCGAGGTCGAGACCGACGAGAACGGCCTGCGCCGCGAGAAGACCAGCGACATGGCCGTCCCCACCCTCACGGCCGGTGACCGGCGCGCCCTGCCCGCCTTCACCTCGATCGCCTCCCTCGCCCTGTGGGACCCGGAGGCCCGGCCCGTCGCCGTACCGCTCCACCAGGCGCTCCAGGCCGCCGCGCACGAGAAGGCGGACACGGTCGTCCTCGACCTCGCGGGTCCCGTGCCGTACCAGCTGACCGGCCCGGCCCTGCTGGCCCTGGCCGAGGGCCGTACCAGCGCCGACCCGCTCGACGATCCCGCCGTACGGGACGCGGTACGGGCCGCCGTGGCCGCCGAGCCCGCGGTGCTCCGCGCCCACCTGGGCCCCGGCACGGCCGACGGCACCCTCGCCCTGGTCCTGGCCGGGGACGCGTCTCCCGCGGAGGCCGCCCAGCGGGTGGCCCGCGCCCTCGCCGCCGACGAAACACTGAGGGCCCGCCTGGTGCGGGGCCTCGACCTGGCACTCCTGCCGGCCTCGGCCACGCCTCCGGGCGAGCCCTTCTACGTAAAGCGGTAGGGGAAGTCATCCCTGCGTGAAGCAGGAGGAGAAGTCCCAGCCGTACACCGTCGGGTCCTAGCCGTACACCGGCCCCGTGTACTTCTCGCCCGGCCCCTGGCCCGGCTCGTCCGGGACGATCGAGGCCTCGCGGAAGGCGAGCTGGAGGGACTTCAGGCCGTCCCGCAGGGGAGCCGCGTGGAAGGAGGAGACCTCCGTCGCGCCGGCGTCGAGCAGGCCCGCGAGCGCGTGCACCAGCTTGCGGGCCTCGTCGAGGTCCTTGTACTTGTCGCCCTCCTCGGTGAGCCCGAGCTTCACCGCCGCGGCGCTCATCAGGTTGACCGCGACGGTCACGATCACCTCGACCGCGGGGACCTCCGCGATGTCGCGGGTCATGGCGTCGAAGTCGGGGGAATCGGGGGAGTCCGGGGAGTCCGCGGGCTCGTTCTGGGGCGTCTCGCTCATGCCTCATACGATATGCCGGTCCTCGGTTAGCAGAGACCGCCGGGTCCTGCTAACCTTGTGTAACGACCGGCCGGACACGTGTGTGCCCGGCCCACAAGTGGAGGCTCCGACTTCCCACCTGACCACCCTCGCGGGTGGCGGGTCACCGGTCAGGTGGCGACCATCGTTCCGTACGGACGATGGAGCCGCCCGATGTGCGCCCCCGCGGTTGACCGCGGCGGTGTTCCGGTATTCCCCTGGAGCCCCGCCTGTGTCCCGTCCGGGGCGTTTTTCATGTTCCGGCTCGGTTGGTCCCACAGAAACAGACGTTGCGCGTCCGTCCGCCAGGCGGTCGCGTGGTGCTACCGAGGAGGATCCATCAGCGCCGAGCCCCGCATCAACGACAGGATTCGCGTTCCCGAGGTGCGACTTGTCGGACCCAGCGGCGAGCAGGTCGGGATTGTTCCGCTTGCCAAGGCCCTGGAGCTCGCACAGGAGTACGACCTTGACCTGGTCGAGGTCGCGGCGAACGCCCGTCCGCCCGTGTGCAAGCTCATGGACTACGGGAAGTTCAAGTACGAGTCGGCCATGAAGGCCCGTGAGGCGCGCAAGAACCAGGCGCACACGGTCATCAAGGAGATGAAGCTCCGGCCGAAGATCGACCCGCACGACTATGACACCAAGAAGGGTCACGTCGTCCGGTTCCTCAAGCAGGGCGACAAGGTCAAGATCACGATCATGTTCCGTGGTCGTGAGCAGTCCCGTCCCGAGCTTGGTTTCCGGCTGCTGCAGCGGCTGGCGTCGGACGTCGAGGAGCTTGGCTTCATCGAGTCCAACCCGAAGCAGGACGGCCGGAACATGATCATGGTTCTCGGCCCGCACAAGAAGAAGACCGAGGCCATGGCCGAGGCGCGTGAGGCCCAGGCCGCACGCAAGGCCGAGCGCCAGGGCGTCTCCTCCGAGGAGACGTCCGAGGCCGAGGCCCCCGAGGTCGAGGCCCCCCAGGCCGAGGCTCCGGTCGCCGAGGCTTCGGCCGACGCTCCGGCCGAGAACACCGAGGCGTGACCCGACGGGCTGCCATCCAGGCAGCCCCGGGCCCCGCCCGGACCCACCAGACGAAGAATTGACGCTCCCGGAAGTCCGGTG
The DNA here is from genome assembly GCF_040295605.1 of Streptomyces sp. NPDC002773. Classification (NCBI taxonomy): domain Bacteria; kingdom Bacillati; phylum Actinomycetota; class Actinomycetes; order Kitasatosporales; family Streptomycetaceae; genus Streptomyces; species Streptomyces sp. NPDC002773. Next base: position 8,091 of record NZ_JBEOVO010000048.1, on the reverse strand, counting down.
CCCACACCGGGGGGAGCGCCACTGACGAGGAGATACGGCGCGATGCCGAAGAACAAGACGCACTCCGGTGCCAAGAAGCGCTTCAAGGTCACCGGCTCCGGCAAGATCCTGCGCGAGCGCGCCGGCAAGCGCCACCTGCTCGAGCACAAGTCGTCCAAGCTGACGCGTCGCCTCACCGGCAACGCCGAAATGGCCCCGGGCGACGCGGCCAAGATCAAGAAGATGCTGGGCATCTGATCTGATCACCCGCCCCCGGCGACGGGGGCTACCGGCCAAGTCCGGGACCCATTCGTTTTTCGGGTCGTGTGAGTCCAACCACGACCCCGCTACAAGGAGTTAACAAGTGGCACGCGTCAAGCGGGCAGTCAACGCCCACAAGAAGCGCCGGGCGATCCTCGAGGCGGCCAAGGGCTACCGCGGTCAGCGTTCGCGCCTGTACCGCAAGGCCAAGGAGCAGGTCACCCACTCGCTGGTCTACAACTACAACGACCGCAAGAAGCGCAAGGGCGACTTCCGCCGTCTCTGGATCCAGCGCATCAACGCCGCTGCCCGTGAGAACGGCATGACGTACAACCGCCTCATCCAGGGTCTGAACGCCGCCAACATCGAGGTGGACCGCAAGATCCTCGCCGAGCTGGCCGTCAACGACCCGAACGCGTTCGCCGCGCTGGTCGAGGTCGCGCAGAAGGCTCTGCCGGCCGACGTCAACGCCCCGAAGGCCGCCGCCTGATCTTCCAGGCCGCAGTACCTCCGCCCGGACCCGCAGGCGCGCTCGCGCCTGCGGGTCCGGGTGCGTAAGCCCCCAGCCGGCCCCCGGCCCCGAAGAGAGAACCGCCGCACCTCATGGTCACCCCCGAGCTGATCTCCCCGCGTTCCCCGCGCGTCGTCGCCGCCCGGCGGCTCGCCAAGCGCAACTTCCGGGGCAAGGACCGCCTCTTCATCGCCGAGGGCCCGCAGGCCGTCCGCGAGGCCGTCGAGCACCGCGGCTCCACCGGCGAGCCGACGCTCGTCGAGCTCTTCACCACCGTCGAGGCCGCCGAGCGCTACGCCCCGATCATCGAGGCCGCCCTCGCCGCCGGCGCCCGCGTCCACCACGCCTCCGACGCCGTCCTCGCCGAGGTGTCCCAGACGGTGACCCCGCAGGGGATCGTCGGCGTCTGCCGGTTCCTCGACTCGCCGTTCGAGGAGATCGTCGCGGCCCGGCCCACACTGGTCGCGGTCCTCGCCCACGTACGCGATCCCGGGAACGCCGGCACCGTGCTGCGCTGCGCCGACGCGGCCGGCGCCGACGCGGTCGTCCTCACCGACGCCTCCGTCGACCTCTACAACCCCAAGTCCGTACGCGCCTCCGTCGGCTCCCTCTTCCACCTGCCGGTCGCCGTCGGCGTCCCCGTCGAGCAGGCGGTCGCGGGACTGAAGGGCGCGGGCGTACGGATCCTCGCCGCCGACGGGGCCGGGCAGGACGACCTCGACGCCGAGCTGGACGCCGGCACCATGGGCGGCCCCACCGCCTGGATCTTCGGCAACGAGGCCTGGGGGCTGCCCGAGGAGACCCGGGCCCTCGCCGACGCCGTCGTCCGCGTACCCATCCACGGCAAGGCCGAGAGCCTCAACCTCGCCACGGCCGCCGCGGTCTGCCTGTACGCCTCCGCCCGCGCCCAGCGCCCCCGAAGCTCCTCCTGAAGGGGCCATTCCGCCCTCCCCGCCCAGTAGAGTGACGCACTCGGGGGCCCACTGCGCTACACGGAGGGGTGGGGATCGGGGATGACGGTCGGCACGGACAGTCCCGCACAGACACGGAGCGCCGCACCGGCACGGAGTGGCGCGCCGGACGGGACCGACGGATTCGCCGGGATCCACCCCGACGACCTGCCCGACGGGCTCGTCGTCGCCGACCGGACCGGCCGGGTCATCTGTTTCAACGCCGCCGCCAGCCGCATCACCGCCGTCCCCCGCGACCGTGCCCTCGGCCTCCCCCTCGACCAGGCGCTGCCCCTCGAAGACCTCAAGGGACGCCGCTGGTGGACCCTGACCGATCCGTACGGCGGACTCGCCATCCGCCGCGGCCAGCCCGAGCGCAACCTGCTGCTGCCCGGCGGCCGCGAGGTCCTCGTCTCCGCCCGGTACGTCCGCGAGCACCCCACGGGACCGGTCCGCCGGGTCGTCGTCTCCCTGCGCGGCACCGAGGCACGCCGCCGCACCGAGCGCAGCCACGCCGAACTCATCGCCACCGTCGCCCACGAACTGCGCTCCCCGCTCACCTCCGTCAAGGGCTTCACCGCCACCCTCCTCGGCAAGTGGGAGCGGTTCAACGACGAGCAGAAGCGGCTGATGCTGGAGACCGTCGACGCCGACGCCGGCCGCATCAAGCGGCTCATCGCCGAACTCCTCGACATCTCCCGGATCGACTCCGGCCGGCTCGAAGTGCGCCGCCAGCCCGTCGACATCGCCGCCGCCATCGGCCGCCACGTCCAGGTCCACACCACCGCCGGCCAGTCCCCGGACCGCTTCTTCGTACGGATCAGGCCCGGCCTTCCCGATCTCTGGGCCGACCCCGACAAGATCGACCAGATACTCGGGAACCTCCTCGAAAATGCGGTGCGCCACGGGGACGGAACCGTCACCATCGAGGTGGCACCCGCCAGGACCGGCGATGACGGAGAAGAGGGGACGGAGGTCACCGTGAGCGACGAGGGCCCCGGTATCCCCGAGGAGTCGATGAGCCGCGTCTTCACCCGCTTCTGGCGGGGCAGCAAGCGCGGCGGCACCGGGCTCGGCCTCTACATCGTCAAGGGCGTCGTCGAGGCCCACGGCGGCACCATCACCGTCGGAAGGGGCCCCCGAGGCGGGGCCGAGTTCCGATTTATCCTGCCCGTCGGCACCCCGGCCCATCTCATCTGACGAGACCAGACGAGATCAGAAGCCGCCCGGCCTGCCCACGGGCTCATTCGCGTCCCCCCACCCCGTTAGACTCGTCCTTTGGCACGTTTGCGCCCTTGACGTCGAGCGGGGCCGCCCAGCCAGCCAACGGAAGCACGGGAAGAGATGTCCGCACCCAATAAGTCGTACGACCCGGTTGAGGTCGAGGCACTGAAACCGGAAGAGATCGAGCGCATGCGGGACGAGGCGCTCGCCGCCTTCGCCGCCGCGGGCGACCTCGACGCGCTCGCGCAGGCGAAGACCGCGCACACCGGTGGCACCTCGCCGCTGGCGCTCGCCAACCGGGAGATCGGCGCCCTGCCCCCGCAGGCCAAGGCCGCCGCCGGAAAGCTCGTGGGCCAGGCCCGCGGCGTCGTCTCCAAGGCGCTCGCCGCCCGCCAGACCGAGCTGGAGGCCGACCGGGACGCCCGCGTCCTCGTCGAGGAGGCCGTCGACGTCACCCTGCCGTACGACCGCGTCCCGGCCGGCGCCCGCCACCCGCTGACCACGCTCATGGAGCGCGTCTCCGACGTCTTCGTCTCCATGGGGTACGAGGTCGCCGAGGGTCCCGAGGTCGAGGCGGAGTGGTTCAACTTCGACGCCCTCAACTTCGTCCCGGACCACCCGGCGCGCCAGATGCAGGACACCTTCTTCGTCGAAGGCCCGGAAGGCACCACGGGCGACGAGTCCGGTGTCGTGCTCCGCACGCACACCTCGCCGGTCCAGGCCCGCACCCTCATCGACCGGGAGCCCCCGGTCTACGTGGTGTGCCCCGGCCGCGTCTACCGCACCGACGAGCTCGACGCCACGCACACCCCGGTCTTCCACCAGATCGAGCTGCTCGCCGTCGACGAGGGCCTGACCATGGCCGACCTCAAGGGCACCCTCGACCACATGGTCCAGGCGCTCTTCGGCCCGGACATGAAGACCCGGCTCCGCCCGAACTTCTTCCCCTTCACCGAGCCGTCCGCCGAGATGGACATGCTCTGCTACGTCTGCCGCGGCGAGTCCGTCGGCAACCCGGACCGCCCCTGCCGCACCTGCGGCAGCGAGGGCTGGATCGAGCTGGGCGGCTGCGGCATGGTCAACCCGAAGGTGCTCGTCGCCTGCGGTGTGGACCCCGAGAAGTACAGCGGATTCGCCTTCGGGTTCGGCATCGAGCGGATGCTGATGTTCCGCCACAACGTCGACGACATGCGAGACATGGTCGAGGGTGACGTCCGGTTCACCCGGCCGTTCGGGATGGAGATCTGATGCGCGTCCCGCTTTCCTGGCTGCGGGAGTACGTCGACCTGCCGCCGACGCAGACCGGCCGAGACGTCCAGGCCAAGCTCATCTCGGCCGGCCTCGAGGTCGAGTCCGTCGAGCGGCTCGGCGCCGGCCTGAGCGGCCCGCTGGTGGTCGGCAAGGTCCTCACCATCGAGGAGCTGACGGAGTTCAAGAAGCCGATCCGCTTCTGCACCGTCGACGTCGGCCAGGCCAACGGCACCGGCGAGCCCCAGGAGATCATCTGCGGCGCCCGGAACTTCGCCGCGGGCGACAAGGTCGTCGTGGCCCTGCCCGGCGCCGTGCTCCCCGGTGACTTCCGGATCGCCGAGCGCCAGACGTACGGCCGGGTCTCCCGGGGCATGATCTGCTCCGGCGACGAGCTCGGCATGGGCGACGACGGTACGCACGGCATCATCGTGCTGCCGCCGGAGCACGAGATCGGCACCGACGCCACGGTCCTCCTGGAGCTGTTCGACGAGGTCCTCGACATCGCCGTCACCCCGGACCGCGGCTACTGCCTCTCGATGCGCGGTGTCGCCCGCGAGACGGCCACCGCCTACGGCCTGCCGCTGCGCGACCCGGCGCTCCTCGACGTGCCCGCGCCGAACTCGTACGGCTACCCGGTCCAGATCACCGACCCCATCGGCTGCGACCGCTTCACCGCGCGCACCGTCGTCGGCCTCGACCCCGAGGCGCGCTCGCCGATCTGGCTCCAGCGCCGCCTGCAGAAGGCCGGCATGCGCCCGATCTCGCTGGCCGTCGACGTCACGAACTACGTGATGCTGGAGCTCGGCCAGCCGCTGCACGCCTACGACCGCAGCCGGCTCGACGGCCCCATCGGGGTCCGCCGCGCCGAAGCCGGCGAGAAGATCACCACCCTCGACGGCACCGCGCGCGTCCTGGACGCCGCGGACCTGGTCATCACCGACAACCGCGGCCCGATCGGCATCGCGGGCGTCATGGGCGGGGCCCACACGGAGATCGCCGACCCGGTCACCGACCCCGAGACCGGTTTCGCCACCGGCACCTCCGAGGTCGTCATCGAGGCCGCGCACTTCGACGCGATCTCGATCGCCCGTACGGCGCGCCGCCACAAGCTGTCCTCCGAGGCGTCCAAGCGCTTCGAGCGGGGCGTCGACCCGCAGGCCGCCGCCGCTGCCGCGCAGCGCACCGTCGACCTGCTCGTGCTGCTCGCGGGCGGCACGGCCGAGGCCGGCGTCACCGAGGTCAGCGCCCCGTCCGCGCCGCGCACGATCACCCTGCCGGCGAACCACCCGGACAAGGTCGCGGGCGTCGACTACGGCCGTGAGACCGTCGTCCGCCGCCTCCAGGAGGTCGGCTGCGACGTCTACGGCCAGGACGAGCTCGTCGTCACCGTGCCTTCGTGGCGCCCCGACCTCGCCGAGCCGAACGACCTCGCCGAAGAGGTCATCCGCCTGGAGGGCTACGAGAACCTGCCCTCCACGCTGCCGAAGCCCCCGGCCGGCCGCGGGCTCACCGAGCGCCAGCGCGTCCACCGCCGGGTGGGCCGCGCCCTGGCCGGCGCCGGCTACGTCGAGGCGCTGAACTACCCGTTCATCGGCGAGCAGGCGCTCGACCACCTCGGTCTCGACGCCGACGACGCCCGTCGCCGGCTCGTGAAGCTGGTCAACCCGCTCTCGGACGAGGAGCCCGCGCTCCGTACGACGCTGCTCCCCGGCCTCCTGGGCGCGCTCCGTCGCAACGACAGCCGTGGCAGCCACGACCTGGCGCTCTTCGAGACCGGTCTGGTCTTCCGGCCCGAGGGGCAGCCCGGCGTCGCCGTCCGGCTGCCCGTCGACCGCCGCCCCACCGCCGAGGAGATCGCCGAGGTCAACGCCGCGCTGCCCGCGCAGCCGCGCCGCGCCGCCGTCGTCCTCGCCGGGGCGCGCGAGCAGGCCGGCTGGTGGGGCAAGGGCCGCCCGTCCGACTGGGCGGACGCGGTCGAGGCCGGCCGGACCGTGGCCGCCGAGGCCGGAGTCGAGCTGATCATCAGCGCCGACCAGCACGCCCCGTGGCACCCGGGCCGCTGCGCCGCGTTCCACGTCGAGGTGGACGGCGAGAAGATCCTCGTCGGCCACGCCGGCGAACTCCACCCGCGCGTGGTGAAGGCGTTCGGTCTCCCGGCCCGCAGCTGCGCCATGGAGATCGACCTGGACCTCCTGGAGAAGGCGAACGAGGGCCCGCTCAGGGCCCCTCGGATCTCCTCCTTCCCGGTCGCCACCCAGGACGTCGCCCTGGTCGTGACCGACGGCGTCCCGGCCGCCGAGGTCGAGGCCGCCCTGCGGGAGGGCGCCGGTGAACTCCTGGAGTCCATCCGGCTGTTCGACGTCTACACCGGCGACCAGCTCGGCGAGGGCACCAAGTCCCTGGCGTACGCCCTGAAGTTCCGCGCCACGGACCGCACCCTCACGGTCGACGAGGCCACCGCGGCCCGCGACGCGGCGGTGGCCCTGGCCGCCGACCGCACGGGCGCCGTCCTGCGCGGCGCCTGACGCGCGAGCACGGCACCAGGAGGGCCGTCCCGGGATTCCCGGGGCGGCCCTCCGTCGCGTACGTGCGACCGGGATCCGGCCGTCCGTACGCGTGGCGAGGCCCTGGCGAAGGGCGGCGCGCCCGGGGCGCTCACTCCTTCGGGTGAGATCGCCGGGGGGTGTTCCCCGGTGGGTGGGGCGGTCGGCAGAATCGACGCGGCCGCAGGGGCGGACCTGTGTGCAGCAGGGCCTTCGGGCGCTGTCGGGGCTCGGGAAGGGCCGTGCATGATCCGTACGAGGTCGTTGCTCTCCGCTGGGTCCCGGCTCCGCCGGCTGGCCCCGCTCGCTCTTCCCACCGCGTGGGGTGCGGTGGCCGTGGCGTGGAAGTTCGGCTGTCCGCTGGCCCGGCAGCCGGGGCTGCCGATGAGGATCGCCACCAGCGTCGTCTTCCTCACCGCCGGCCTCGGCCTGGTGCTCGGCATCCGGCGCGGTCTCGTGCGCGAGCTGGCACGGGTGCGGGCTGTCGCCGCCGCCACCCAGCAGGTACTGCTCCGCCCGCCGCCCTCCCGGCTCGACGGCCTCGCGCTGGCCGCGGGGCAGTTGTCGGCCTCACGGGGGGCGTCGGTCGGCGGCGACCTGTACGAGGCGGTCGCCACCCCCTACGGCGTGCGGATCGTCATCGGGGACGTCCGGGGCCACGGTCTCGCGGCACTCGGCGCGGTGGTGGCCGTCCTCGGCAGTTTCCGCGAGGCCGCCCACGACGAGCCCGAACTCGGCGGGGTGCTGCGACGCCTCGAGCGGGCTCTCGAACGGCACCTGAGGGAGCGGGCGCGGGACGAGCACCCGGCGCGGACCGGGAAGGATCCCGAGCACCCGGCGGCGGAGGAGTTCATCACCCTGCTGCTCCTGGAGGTCGCGTCCGACGGGCGGCTCGCCGTCCTCAACTGCGGTCACCCCGGCCCGTACCGCCTCGGCCCGGTGGCGGAGCGGCTCCCGGTCGGCGACCCGCTTCCCCCGCTGGGGGTCCTGCCCCTGCCCGCCGCGCTCGCGCCGTACACGGCGGCCCGGCTGCTGCCCGGCGAGACGCTGGTGCTGCACACCGACGGCGCAGAGGAGGCCCGGGACCACCGGGGGAGGTTCTTCGCGCTCGACACCGCGCTCTCCGGGGTGCCGGGCGAGGCGCCCGCCGCACTCGTCCGGCGTGTCCACACGGCCCTGCTGCACCACACGGGCGGCCGGCTGGCCGACGACGTCGCGCTGCTCGTCGTACGCAACGACCGTGTCCGGGTTCCGGCGCAGCCCGCCGAACCCGGGCTGCGCCGCCCCCGGCCCGATCCGGGCCGGCACGGCCGCCATCGAGAGGCCGACGGCGGCGCTCATCACGCCCATCGCCGCGTAGACGAGACCGGCC
>NZ_JBEOVO010000047.1:0-35272 GCF_040295605.1 Streptomyces sp. NPDC002773 | reverse complement strand
TCGGTCTTGCGTTTCCGACTCTATCAGATCTTTCCGATCCGATTTCCTCGGTGCTTTCCGGTCCCTTTTGTTTTCACTCCGGGGGCCTTTCGGCGTTTCCGACTTTATCAGAAGATCTGAGTCTGATTTCCCGCCTCCCGAAGAACCGTTCAGGCGCACAGCGGCGCCGGGTGGTTCCCGATCTGGCGGAGCCGTAAACGTACTGGAGCGGGGCGCCCCGATGCAAATCGAGGCGCCCCGCTCCGGAGTTGTGCTGGTCAGGCGTCAGACCTCGACGACGACCGGGAGGATCATCGGTCGCCGGCGGTAGGTGTCGGAGACCCACTTGCCGACGTTGCGGCGGATCAGCTGCTGGAGCTGGTGGGGCTCGGCGACGCCGTCCTGGAACGACTTGTTCAGAGCCTGGTCGATCTTCGGGAGCACCGCGTCGAACGCGGAGTCGTCGATGCCGGAGCCCCGGGCGTGGACGTGCGGGCCGCCCACGATCTTGCCGGTCGAGGAGTCGACCACGACGAAGACCGAGATGATGCCCTCCTCGCCGAGGATGCGGCGGTCCTTGAGGGACGTCTCCGTGACGTCGCCGACCGAGAGGCCGTCGACGTACACGTAACCCGCCTGGACCTTGCCGGTGATCCGGGCGCGGCCGTCGACCAGGTCGACGACGACGCCGTCCTCGGCGATGACGATGTGGTCCTTGGGGATGCCCGTCATCGCGCCGAGCTCGGCGTTGGCGCGCAGGTGGCGCCATTCGCCGTGGACCGGCATCAGGTTCTTCGGGCGGCAGATGTTGTAGAAGTACAGCAGCTCGCCGGCCGAGGCGTGGCCCGAGACGTGGACCTTGGCGTTGCCCTTGTGGACGACGTGCGCGCCCCAGCGGGTCAGGCCGTTGATCACGCGGTAGACCGCGTTCTCGTTGCCCGGGATGAGGGACGACGCCAGGATCACCGTGTCGCCGGGGACGATCCGGATCTGGTGGTCCCGGTTGGCCATGCGGGACAGGGCCGCCATCGGCTCGCCCTGGGAACCCGTACAGACCAGTACGACCTCGTCGTCCGGCAGGTCGTCGAGGGTCTTCACGTCCACGACGAGGCCGGCCGGGACCCGCAGGTAGCCCAGGTCGCGGGCGATGCCCATGTTGCGGACCATCGAGCGGCCGACGAAGGCGACCCTGCGGCCGTACTCGTGGGCGGCGTCGAGGATCTGCTGGATGCGGTGCACGTGGCTCGCGAAGCTCGCCACGATGATCCGCTTCTGGGCGTTCGCGAAGACCGTGCGCAGGACGTTGGAGATGTCCTTCTCCGGCGGGACGAAGCCCGGGACCTCGGCGTTCGTGGAGTCCGAGAGAAGGAGGTCGATGCCTTCCTCGCTCAGACGCGCGAACGCGTGCAGGTCCGTGAGGCGGCCGTCCAGCGGGAGCTGGTCCATCTTGAAGTCGCCGGTGGCGACGGCCATGCCCGCGGGGGTGCGGATCGCGACCGCGAGCGCGTCCGGGATGGAGTGGTTGACCGCGATGAACTCGCAGTCGAACGATCCGAGGATCTCCCGGTCGCCCTCCTTCACCTCGAGGGTGTAGGGGCGGATGCGGTGCTCCTGGAGCTTGGCCTCGATCAGGGCGAGGGTCAGCTTGGAGCCGATGAGCGGGATGTCCGGCTTGAGCCGGAGCAGGTAGGGGACGGCACCGATGTGGTCCTCGTGGCCGTGCGTGAGCACGATCCCCTCGATGTCGTCGAGGCGGTCCCGGATGATGGTGAAGTCCGGCAGGATCAGGTCGACGCCGGGCTGCTCCTCCTCGGGGAAGAGGACGCCGCAGTCGACGATGAGCAGACGGCCGTCGAACTCGAAGACCGTCATGTTGCGGCCGATCTCACCGAGCCCGCCGAGAGGAATGACGCGCAGGGCGCCCTTCGGCAGCTTCGGGGGGGCGCCGAGTTCAGGATGCGGATGACTCAAAAGACTCTCCTCACCACGCACGCGACGTACCCCTTGGCACGTGGCGTGCATGACATTCGTGCACTTGCTGTTGTCAGTGTTCAGTTGTGAAGTCCGTTGTCAGAGCTCTACCCCGCCGGCTGCCAGGTCGACCTTGAGCTGCTCGGTCTCCTGGGGAGAGAGTTCCACGAGCGGCGGGCGCAGCGGGCCGGCCGGGAGGCCCTGGAGGGCGAGGGCGGCCTTGGTGGTCATGACGCCCTGGGTGCGGAACATGCCGGTGTAGACCGGCAGCAGCTTCTGGTGGATCTCGGTGGCCTTCTGGACCTCGCCGCCCAGGTGGGCGTCGAGGAGGGCGCGGAGTTCCGGGGTGACGACGTGGCCCACGACGGAGACGAAGCCGCAGGCTCCGACGGAGAGCAGGGGCAGGTTGAGCATGTCGTCGCCGGAGTACCAGGCGAGGCCGGAGCGGGCGATGGCCCAGCTGGCGCGGCCGAGGTCGCCCTTGGCGTCCTTGTTGGCGACGATGCGCGGGTGCTCGGCGAGCCGGACGATCGTCTCGGTGTCGATCGGGACGCCGCTGCGGCCGGGGATGTCGTAGAGCATCACCGGGAGATCGGTGGCGTCGGCGATGGCCGAGAAGTGCCGGTACAGGCCCTCCTGCGGGGGCTTGTTGTAGTACGGCGTCACGGCGAGCAGGCCGTGGGCGCCGTCGCGCTCGGCGGTGCGGGCGAGCTCGACGGAGTGGTGGGTGTCGTTGGTGCCGATGCCGGCCACGACGTGGGCGCGGTCGCCGACCGCCGCCAGGACCGCTCGTACCAGCTCCGATTTCTCCGCGTCGCTGGTGGTGGGGGACTCGCCGGTGGTGCCGTTGATGACGAGGCCGTCGTTGCCTGCGTCCACCAGGTGGGTGGCGAGTCGCTGGGCACCGTCGAGGTCGAGTGCGCCGTCCGCCGTGAACGGCGTGACCATGGCGGTGAGGACCCGCCCGAAGGGGGTCTGCGGAGTGGAGATCGGAGCCATGGGTAACACGCTACTCGCTGCTCAGCGCCGGGCGCCCCTTAGGGGGACAGGAGAAAGGAGCCCGGCGCTGCCTGCTCGGGGGTTCAGGCAGCGCCGGGTCCGTTTGATCAGCCTAGATGAACTTCGTGAAACGTCGCAATACGGACACTTCGCTTCGGGTGTTCGGACATCTGTGCCCCAGGAGGTCAGAGGGTCGTTCCTACGGGGGTCCCGCAGGTCGGCCCCCGGCAGTACCGAGGTCATACCGGAGAATGAGATTGGGCTGCTTCGGTGAAAAAGGGCACCAAAGCATCGGATCCGTCGTCTGTATCCGTGAAGCACGACAACGACCGAGGAGAGTGGCTCTGATGTTCAGCCGGGATGAGGCCGTACCGTTCGCGTTCGTCGCGGAGGCCGACCACTTCCGCAGTAACGTCACTCCGCCGCCACGGGAGCGCCTCGGCGCCTCGCAGATCGTGGGCCGTACCCTGATCGGACTGACCGTCGTGGCCGGTCTCGCCGGCTCGCTGATCTTCGGGATGCCGTCCCTGCAGTCGGGGGACTCGGCCACTCGTCAGCAGCAGTCCGAAGCCTCCGACAACCGCTGAGGTAGCCTCACCGGGCACTGCCCCTTCGAGCGTGCTTGTGAGTGAGGACCTGTCGTGCCCCTGCCCTTTCTGACGGCCGACCGTGCTTTTGACACGACCGACCACGTCGCCCTGCCGTTCGACGATCACGACCAGTGGCGGCGTCCGTACCGGCCGGGATCCTGGCGGGTCGGGTCTGCGGCGCTCGCGCTGCTGCTCGCCTCGTTCGTGCTCCTCGCCGCGGTGATCATCACCGCGGCCGGAGCCTTCGACGGCGGCGCCGCCACCCTGGGCATGGCCGTGCTCGTCATCCTGGCCGCTCTGCGGATGCTCCGGGTGGGGACCTGGGTGAGCCGCGCCGGGGTGCGCCGGGTGGCCTTCTTCTCCACGACCACCGTGCCGTGGGCGAAGGTGACGTCCGTACGGACCGTCCAGCAGCCGGTGCGCTGGCTGGGTCTCCCCCGTACCGTCCAGGGGCAGGCCCTGGTACTCGGCCGGCAGGGTGGTGAGCAGCTGCTGCTGCTCACCGACCACAACGCCGACTTCCTCTCCCGGGTCGAGGCCTTCGACCGGGCCGCCGACACGGTCGAGGCCTGGTACGCCGAGTACGGCGTCGCCCCGGTCGCTACACGCTGACCGGACGTCCCTCGTGGAGGGCGATGGCCCGCTGCATCGCCTTGCGGGCCCTGGGGGTGTCGCGGGCGTCGTGGTAGGCGACCGCGAGCCGGAACCAGCAGCGCCAGTCGTCCGGTGAGTCCTCCGTCTCGGCCTTGCGCCGGGCGAAGACCTCGTCGGCGGAGTCGCGGTCGATGCGGCCGCCCTCCGTGCGCTTCAGCTCGTCGACGGGCAGACCGCCCTCCGCCTCCAGTTCGGCGGCGAGGCGGTTCGCCCGGCGGGCGAAACGGGTGTTCTTCCAGAGGAACCAGCCGCCGACGCCGGGCAGCAGGAACGCCACCGCGCCCATGCCCATGGCGGCGGGCTCGCCCGTGAGGAGCAGCAGGACGCCCTCCATGGCCACCACGCCGAAGACGAGGACGAGCACGGTGGCCAGGAAGACGTACGTGATCTTTCCGCCCATGGCCGTCAGCCCAGGTCCAGGAAGTGCTCCAGGCCGAAGGTGAGGCCCGGGGCGGTGGTCACGCGGCGGGCGCCCAGGAGGATGCCCGGCATGAAGCTGGAGTGGTGCAGGGAGTCGTGCCGGACGGTGAGGGTCTCGCCCTCGCCGCCGAGCAGCACCTCCTGGTGGGCCAGGAGGCCCCGGAGACGTACCGCGTGGACCGGGACGCCGTCGACGTCGGCGCCGCGGGCTCCGTCCAGGGCGGTGGAGGTGGCGTCCGGCTGGGCGCCGAGGCCGGCCTCGCGGCGGGCGGCGGCGATCAGCTGGGCCGTCCGGGTCGCGGTGCCCGAAGGGGCGTCCACCTTGTTCGGGTGGTGCAGCTCGACGACCTCGACCGACTCGAAGTACGGGGCCGCGAGCTGGGCGAACCTCATGGTGAGGACCGCGCCGATGGAGAAGTTCGGAGCGATGAGGACGCCGGTCTCCGGGGAGGCGGCGAGCCAGGTCTCCAGCTGCGCGAGGCGCTCCTCGGTCCAGCCGGTGGTGCCGACGACCGCGTGGATGCCGTGGCGCACGCAGAAGTCGAGGTTCTCCATCACCGAGGCGGGAGTGGTCAGCTCGACGACGACCTGGGCGCCCGCCTCGGTGAGCGTCTCCAGCTTGTCGCCACGGCCGAGGGCCGCGACCAGTTCCATGTCCTCGGCGGCCTCGACGGCCCTCACGGCCTCGGAGCCGATACGGCCCTGTGCTCCGAGGACCGCCACGCGCAGCTTGCTCATTGCTCTGAATTCCTTAGGGGATCTCGGGGTCAGGAGACCGCTTGGTGGAGACGGTCCGCCTGCTTGTCCTTCAGCGGGCCGATCACCGAGAGCGAGGGCCGCTGGGCCAGTACATCGCGTGCGACCTCCCGGACCTCGTCCGGGGTGACGGCAGCGATCCGGTCCAGCATGTCGTCGACCGACATCTGGGTGCCCCAGCACAGCTCGCTCTTGCCGATGCGGTTCATCAGCGCGCCGGTGTCCTCGAGGCCGAGCACGGTCGAACCGGAGAGCTGGCCGACGGCGCGGGCGATCTCGTCGTCCGTGAGGCCGTCGGTGGCGACCTTGTCGAGCTCGTCGCGGCAGATCTTCAGGACGTCGTGGACCTGGCCCGGCCGGCAACCCGCGTACACGCCGAAGAGACCGCAGTCGGCGAAGCCCGAGGTGTACGAGTACACGCTGTAGGCCAGGCCGCGCTTCTCGCGGACCTCCTGGAACAGGCGGGAGGACATGCCGCCGCCGAGGGCGGTGTTCAGCACGCCGAGGGCCCAGCGGCGCTCGTCGGTGCGGGCCAGGCCCGGCATGCCGAGGACCACGTGGGCCTGCTCGGTCTTGCGGTTGAGCAGCTCGACGCGGCCCGCGGCGCGCAGGGCACGCCGGCCGTCGCGGGGGGCGACGGGGACGGCGTCGGTACGGGTGAGGGCGCCGGCCTTCTCGAAGGCGCGGCGGACCTGGCGTACCACCGTGGCGTGGTCGACGTTGCCCGCGGCGGCGACGACCAGGTGGGTCGGGTCGTAGTGCTTCTTGTAGAAGCGGGCGATCTGGCCGCGGGTGAGCCCGTTGACGGTGTCGACGGTGCCGAGGACCGGGCGGCCCAGCGGGGTGTCGCCGAACATCGTCTGCGCGAACAGCTCGTGCACGACGTCACCGGGGTCGTCCTCGGTCATCGCGATCTCTTCGAGGATGACACCGCGCTCGGCGTCCACGTCCTCTTCGAGGATCAGCGAGCCGGTCAGCATGTCGCAGACGACGTCGATCGCCAGCGGCAGGTCGGTGTCGAGGACCCGGGCGTAATAGCAGGTGTACTCCTTCGCCGTGAAGGCGTTCATCTCGCCGCCGACCGCGTCGATCGCGGCGGAGATGTCGAGGGCGGACCGCTTGTGGGTGCCCTTGAAGAGGAGGTGCTCCAGGTAGTGCGTGGCGCCGTTGAGCGCGGGGGTCTCGTCGCGGGATCCGACGTGCGCCCAGATGCCGAAGGTGGCGGAGCGTACGGAGGGGAGGGTCTCGGTGACGATGCGGAGGCCGCCGGGGAGGGTCGTGCGGCGGACGGTGCCGATGCCGTCCCTGCCCGGGAGAAGCGTTTGGGTACGGGCGACGGCCCGCCCCTCCGAGGAGGGGCGGGCCGTCGCGCGGAAACTACGGGACGTCACTGGTCGGCGTCGTCCTTCGCGTCCTCGGCAGCGCCGGCGGCGTTCTCGTCGTCCGCCATCACGGGGACGAGGGAGAGCTTGCCGCGCTGGTCGATCTCGGCGATCTCGACCTGGACCTTGGCGCCGATCGCCAGCACGTCCTCGACGTTCTCCACACGCTTGCCACCGGCGAGCTTGCGGATCTGCGAGATGTGCAGCAGACCGTCCTTGCCGGGCATCAGGGAGACGAAGGCACCGAAGGTGGTGGTCTTGACGACCGTACCCAGGTAGCGCTCGCCGACCTCCGGCATGGTCGGGTTGGCGATGCCGTTGATCACGGCGCGGGCGGCCTCGGCCTGCGAGCCCTGGGCGGCACCGATGTAGATGGTGCCGTCGTCCTCGATCGTGATGTCGGCGCCGGTGTCCTCCTGGATCTGGTTGATCATCTTGCCCTTGGGGCCGATGACCTCACCGATCTTGTCCACCGGGATCTTGACGGTGATGATGCGCGGCGCGTTCGGGGACATCTCGTCCGGAACGTCGATCGCCTCGTTCATCACGTCGAGGATGTGCAGACGCGCGTCACGGGCCTGCTTCAGCGCGGCGGCCAGGACCGAGGCGGGGATGCCGTCGAGCTTGGTGTCGAGCTGGAGCGCGGTGACGAAGGTCTTCGTGCCGGCGACCTTGAAGTCCATGTCGCCGAACGCGTCCTCGGCGCCGAGGATGTCCGTGAGGGCGACGTAGTGCGTCTTGCCGTCGATCTCCTCGGAGATCAGACCCATGGCGATACCGGCGACGGGGGCCTTCAGCGGCACACCGGCGTTCAGCAGCGACATGGTCGAGGCGCAGACCGAGCCCATGGACGTCGAGCCGTTGGAGCCGAGGGCCTCGGACACCTGGCGGATCGCGTAGGGGAACTCCTCGCGGGTCGGGAGGACCGGCACGATGGCGCGCTCGGCGAGCGCGCCGTGGCCGATCTCACGGCGCTTGGGCGAGCCCACGCGGCCGGTCTCGCCGACGGAGTACGGCGGGAAGTTGTAGTTGTGCATGTAGCGCTTGCGGGTCACCGGGGAGAGGGTGTCCAGCTGCTGCTCCATGCGGAGCATGTTGAGGGTGGTGACGCCCAGGATCTGGGTCTCGCCACGCTCGAACAGCGCCGAGCCGTGCACGCGCGGGATGGCCTCGACCTCGGCGGCGAGGGTACGGATGTCCGTGAGCCCGCGGCCGTCGATGCGGACCTTGTCCTTGATGATCCGCTCGCGGACCAGCTTCTTGGTCAGCGCGCGGTAGGCGCCCGAGATCTCCTTCTCTCGGCCTTCGAAGGCCGGGAGGAGCTTCTCGGCGGCGAGCTCCTTGATGCGGTCGAGCTCGGTCTCGCGCTCCTGCTTGCCGGCGATGGTGAGCGCCTTGGCGAGGTCGCCCTTGACGGCGGCGGAGAGCGCCTCCAGGACGTCGTCCTGGTACTCCAGGAAGACCGGGAACTCGCCGGTGGGCTTGGCGGCCTTGGCGGCGAGGTCCGACTGGGCCTTGCAGAGGACCTTGATGAAGGGCTTCGCGGCCTCGAGACCGGCGGCGACGAGCTCCTCGGTCGGCGCCTCGGCGCCGCCCTTGACGAGCTCGATCGTGCGCTCGGTGGCCTCGGCCTCGACCATCATGATCGCGACGTCGCCGTCATCGAGGACGCGACCGGCGACGACCATGTCGAAGACGGCGTCCTCGAGCTCGGTGTGCGTCGGGAACGCGACCCACTGGCCCTTGATCAGGGCGACGCGGGTGGCGCCGATGGGGCCGGAGAAGGGCAGGCCCGCCAGGATCGTGGAAGCGGAGGCGGCGTTGATCGCGACCACGTCGTACAGGTGGTCGGGGTTGAGCGCCATGATCGTCTCGACGATCTGGATCTCGTTGCGCAGGCCCTTCTTGAAGGAGGGGCGCAGCGGCCGGTCGATCAGACGGCAGGTGAGGATCGCGTCCTCGGAGGGGCGGCCCTCCCGGCGGAAGAAGGAGCCGGGGATCTTGCCGGCCGCGTACTGCCGCTCCTCGACGTCCACCGTGAGGGGGAAGAAGTCGAGCTGGTCCTTGGGGCGCTTCGAGGCGGTGGTCGCGGAGAGGACCATCGTGTCGTCGTCCAGGTAGGCGACGGCGGAGCCGGCGGCCTGCTTGGCGAGGCGGCCGGTCTCGAAGCGGATGGTGCGGGTACCGAAGGTGCCGTTGTCGATGACGGCCTCGGCGTAGTGGGTCTCGTTCTCCACTATGGGTTTCTCCTACGTGTTCGTCTTTGCGTCCGGGGCCCGTGTGGCCGGGGACGGTGTGCGACGGCGGCGGAGAAGCGCCTCGGGTGCTGGCCGGTCTTCGATCGAAGCACCCGGAATTCGTTTCCGGGGGCCACTACCGAGGACCGGCGGCGAGCCGGCGGCTCCTCGCTCGTCGTATGGGGTTGTGCGACCAGCCTAAGTGCCGATGCGCACTTTGTGCACGTACGGCAAAGGGAGCGGCCCCCTGAAAGTGGGAACCGCTCCCTCCGTGGCGTCTTACTTGGCGCCGCCGGCCGCACCGCGGCGGATGCCGAGGCGGTCGACCAGCGCGCGGAAGCGCTGGATGTCCTTCTTGGCCAGGTACTGCAGCAGGCGGCGGCGCTGGCCGACCAGGATCAGCAGACCACGGCGGGAGTGGTGGTCGTGCTTGTGCTGCTTGAGGTGCTCGGTCAGGTCCGAGATGCGACGGGAGAGCATGGCGACCTGGACCTCGGGGGAGCCGGTGTCGCCCTCCTTCTGGCCGAACTCGGTCATGATCTGCTTCTTGACAGCGGCGTCGAGAGCCATGCTGATCTCCTCTTAGGTGTTCGTGCGTCCGCGAGTGCCCCTGGTCTAGATCTCAGGGGAAGCTTCCGTGACTCGGCGGGCGAAGGTCCGATGGGCGCAGCTTCCAGGGCCTGGGAAGGCTTCCGGGAGCGCGTACACAAACGGCCGTCACACAGCGTACCAGCTCGCCGGAGCGGGCCTGGCGCCCTGTGCGCGGGGGACCTACTTGCTGGTGAGGGAGCGGACCGCCGAGAAGACGTCGAGGACGGCGAGGCAGAGCGGGACGAGGGAGAGCAGGACGAAGCCTTCCGTCAGGTCGAGGAGGCGGCCCCAGAACGGGGAGAGGCCCTTCCTCGGGATGATCAGGCCGATCGCGGTGATCAGCGCGGCTCCGGCGGCGACGGCCGCGGTGAGCCAGATCGTACGGATGTCAAGGCCGCCCCGGTCCCCGTACATCAGGAGGTCCTTGACCAGGTCGGCCGGCGGGTTGAGGGAGAGGCCGAGGACGAGGAGGGCGATGGCGGCGATGCCGGCGACGAGGACGCAGGCGACCTGCGAGGTGTAGCGGAAGAGACGGGCGCGCAGCAGCATCGCCAGGCCGGAGGCGAGGGCGAGGAGCTGGCCCCAGACGTTTCCGGCGAAGCCGAGGACGGCGGCGGAGCCGACGACGACGGCCGCGCAGCCGCCGACCAGGCCGAGGAGCATCTCGTGGCCGCGGCGGGCCTGGAGCGCGATGCGTTCGCCGTCGACGGGCTGGGCGTCGCCGCCGGCCTGCTGCTGCGGGTCGCCGAGGAACTCGTCGTCGGCGGCGCTGCGCGGGGCGGCGTAGCCGATGGGGAGCCGGGCGAAGCGGGCGGAGAGGCCGGGCAGGAAGGCGACGAGGCCGATGGCGACGGGCGCGCAGACGGCGGCGGTCTCGGTGGCGGTGGTCTCGGTGAGGATCGCCAGGAAGGTGGCGAGGGTGCCGACGCCCGCGAGGAAGGTGGCGGCGACGAAGGGCGCGTCGCCGCTGGGGGTGAGCGCGACGAGGGCCACCGAGGCGACGAGGACGGTGACGCAGCCGAGCAGGAACTGCAGCCGACCGGGGCCGTCGCCGGCGTCGGGGCCGACGATGCCGGATCCGGCGATGAGCAGCAGCGGCAGCGCGCCGAGGCCGAGGGCGACGGCGGTCGCCCGGTCGCTGTACACGCGGGCGCGTACTCCGGCGAAGGCGGTGAGGAGGAATCCCGCGGCGCCCGCGATGATCCCGGGCAGGCTGTGCATGTCGTGGCGGATCGGGTCGGCGAACCAGAGGACGAAGCCCATGAGGACGAGGAGCAGCACGCCGCCGAGGAGTCCGGCGCCGCGCAGCAGCTCGTCGCTCCACAGGTGCCGGTCGCGGGTGACGGCGGAGGCGACGGCGTCGGACACGTCGTCGTAGACGGCGGGCGGCAGGGACTGGGCGAACGGGCGCAGGGAGAGCAGCTCGCCGTCGAGGACCTGCTGGGCGGCGAGGGTGCGGGCCCCGTCGAGGACGGATCCGTCCCGGCGGACCAGGTGGTAGCCGGCGGGCGTGCCGGCGGCCTGGGTCTGTCCGGTGAGCCGCAGGATCTCCGGGTAGACGTCGGCGACGGCGATGTCCTCCGGGAGCGCGACGTCGATGCGGCTGTCCGGCGCCACGACGGTGACCCGGCAGAAGCCGGTCGCTGCGGTCGTACTCACGTGTGTGGACCCCCTGATTCGCGGTTGCGCACGATGCGCGCGCCACCCTACCGGGGACGGCCGGTGGGGGCTGCAAGTAGGATCGCCGTCCCATGGGGGAAGTCCGTGCGCCCGGCTGCCGACAGGGGTGCCGTGTGGATGCTCCCGCCACGAGCCCGCCTCCAACGAGGGATTGATGCGCCGGTGAGCCAGATCGTCGTCAAACGCCCGCCGAGGTCTCTTCCGCCGGAAGTGCCCGGTGAGGACCTGGTCCTGGAGTCTCCGCCGGAACTTCCGCGGGGACAGCAGGAGTCGGCGCTGATGCAGCTCCTGCCGATGCTCGGCATGGGTTCGTCCGTGGTGTTCTTCTTCATGACGCCGTCTCCGATCATGCGGATCATGGGCACCCTGATGCTGGCGTCGACGATCGCGATGGCGGTCGCCCAGTTCGTCAGATTCCGTCGCGGTACGCAGGGGCAAATGGCCGATGTCCGCCGCGACTACCTCAAATACCTCGCGCAGACCCGGCGTACGGTCCGGCGCACGGCCCGCAAGCAGCGGGACGCGCAGCTGTATCTGCACCCCTCTCCCGAGCAGTTGTGGTCGGTGGTGGCCGAGGGTTCGCGGGTGTGGGAGCGGCGGGTCGGCGACCACGACTTCGGGCAGGCGCGGATCGGGCTCGGGTCGCAGCAGTTGGCGACGCCGCTCGTGGCGCCCGACACGGCTCCGGTGGACGAGCTGGAGCCGCTGTGCGCGGGGGCGATGCAGCAGTTCCTCGCGGTGCACGGCACCTTGGACGGGCTGCCGATGGCGGTCTCGATGCGGGCCTTCTACCACGTGACGGTGTCGGGTGAGCCGGAGTCGGCCCAGGCGGCGGCGCGTGCCCTCGTGGCGCAGCTGGTGACCTTGCACTCGCCCGAGGACCTGGTGGTCGCGGTGGTCGCGGCGCGGGCTTCGCAGGAGCGGTGGGACTGGGCGAAGTGGCTGCCGCACACCCAGGTGCCCGGGCAGGTCGATGGGGCCGGTACGAAGCGGTTGTTCGGCGACGACCTCGGTGAGCTGGAGAACCTGATCCGGTCGAAGCTGGACGGGCGGCCCCGGTTCTCGCGGGACAACCAGCCGGTGCTCGACCAGCCGCACGTGGTGGTGGTCCTCGACTCCAATTCACCTCGCGGTGGTCTGGTTCCGCCGGACTCGCTGCTCGCGGCGGCCGAGGGCCTTCAGGGCGTGACGATCGTGGAGGTCGTCTCGGGCGAGCTCGACGAGCCGCGCGGTGGTCTGTCGGTGGTGGTACGGCCCGGGCGGCTGTCCCTGGAGTTCGGCGGCGGCTTCGCGTACGAGGGGCTGCCCGACGGCATCTCGCTGCCGGCGGCCGAGGCGCTGGCCCGGCAGCTGGCGCCGCTGCGGATGGGCGGCGGGGACGACGACGAGCCGCTGCTCGCCAATCTGGACTTCACGGATCTGCTGAGCCTGGGGGACGCGGGCTCGGTGGACGTGGCGCGGACCTGGCGGCCGCGCTCGGTGGCCGAGCGGCTGCGGGTGCCGATCGGTGTCGGCGAGGACGGCCAGCCGGTCATGCTGGACCTGAAGGAGGCCGCGCAGGAGGGCATGGGCCCGCACGGTCTGTGCGTCGGCGCGACGGGTTCCGGCAAGTCGGAGCTGCTGCGGACGCTGGTGCTCGGGCTCGCGGTGACGCACTCCTCGGAGACGCTGAACTTCGTCCTCGCGGACTTCAAGGGCGGCGCGACCTTCGCGGGCATGTCGCAGATGCCGCACGTGGCGGCGGTCATCACCAACCTGTCGGACGACCTGACGCTGGTCGACCGCATGGGCGACGCGATCCGCGGTGAGCTCCAGCGGCGCCAGGAGCTGCTGCGCTCCGCGGGCAACTACGCCAACATCCACGACTACGAGAAGGCGCGGGCCGCCGGCGCCCCGCTCGAACCGCTGGCCTCGCTGGTCCTCGTGATCGACGAGTTCTCCGAACTCCTCACCGCCAAGCCGGACTTCATCGACATGTTCATCCAGATCGGCCGCATCGGCCGCTCGCTGGGTGTGCACCTGCTGCTCGCCTCGCAGCGCCTGGAGGAGGGCAAGTTGCGGGGTCTCGACACGTATCTGTCGTACCGGATCGGTCTGCGGACCTTCTCGGCGGCGGAGTCGCGGACGGCGATCGGCGTGCCGGACGCCTACCACCTGCCCTCGGTGCCGGGTTCCGGCTATCTGAAGTTCGGGACGGACGAGATGACCCGCTTCAAGGCGGCGTACGTCTCGGGGACGTACCGGACGGGCGGGCCGCGCCTGGAGATCGGTCAGATGCCGGTGGAGCGGCGTCCCGCGCTGTTCACGGCGGCGCCGGTGCCGGTGGTGTACGCGGCGCCGGACCCGGCGTACCTCACGGCCCAACGTGCCGAGGAGGACGAGGCGCTCGCGGACACGGTCCTCGACGTGATCGTGCGGCGGCTCGAGGGCCAGGGCGTGCCGGCGCACCAGGTGTGGCTGCCGCCGCTCGACCAGGCGCCGTCGCTCGACCAGCTCCTTCCGGGGCTGGCGCAGACGGCAGACCGGGGGCTCACGGCGACGGAGTACACGCGTCAGGGCGGGCTCACGGTGCCGCTCGGCCTCATCGACAAGCCGTTCGAGCAGCGGCGTGAGGTGCTGTACCGGGACTTCTCGGGTGCGGCCGGTCACATGATGGTGGTCGGCGGTCCGCAGTCCGGGAAGTCGACGATCATGCGGACCCTTGTCTCGTCGTTCGCGCTCACCCACACCCCGGCCGAGGTGCAGTTCTACTGCCTGGACTTCGGTGGCGGCGGCATGGTGGCGCTCGCCGACCTGCCGCATGTCGGCGGGGTGGCGTCACGGCTCGACCCGGAGCGGGTGCGCCGGACGGTCGCCGAGGTGCTGGGAGTGCTCAACCGCCGGGAGGAGTTCTTCCGTTCGCACTCCATCGACTCGATGACGACCTACCGGCGCAAGCGGGCCGCGGGCGAGCTGCCGGGCGAGGCCTGGGGTGACGTCTTCCTGGTCGTGGACGGCTGGGGCAGCTTCCGCAACGACTACGACATGCTGGAGCCGATCGTCTCCGACATCGCGGCCCGCGGTCTGGGCTACGGCATCCATGTGGTGATCACCGCCTCCCGGTACATGGAGGTGCGGGCGGCGCTCAAGGACCAGATGCTGGGCCGTCTGGAGCTGCGGCTCGGTGACGTCATGGACTCCGAGTTCGACCGGAAGGTCGCGGCGAACGTGCCGGCCGGGGTGCCGGGGCGCGGCCAGGTGCAGGAGAAGCTGCACTTCATGGGGGCGCTGCCGCGGATCGACGGGTCGAGTTCGTCCGCCGACCTGTCGGAGGGCACGTCGGCGTTCGTGCAGGCGGTGAAGGCGAGCTGGAGCGGGGCGCCCGCGCCCGCCGT
This sequence comes from Streptomyces sp. NPDC002773, assembly GCF_040295605.1. Classification (NCBI taxonomy): domain Bacteria; kingdom Bacillati; phylum Actinomycetota; class Actinomycetes; order Kitasatosporales; family Streptomycetaceae; genus Streptomyces; species Streptomyces sp. NPDC002773. The sequence continues at coordinate 20,639 of NZ_JBEOVO010000047.1, read as the reverse complement.
CCGGCTGCTGCCGCGCAAGCTGCCGGCGGAGCGGCTGCCGAAGGGCTTCGAGTACCCGCAGCACGGCATCGCGATCGGCATCGACGAGACGAACCTGGAGCCGGTGTTCGTCGACTTCGAGTCGGATCCGTTCTTCCTGGTGTTCGGCGAGAGCGAGTCCGGCAAGACGGGTCTGCTCCGGCTCATCGCGAAGCAGCTGTGCGAGCGGTACACGCCGGAGCAGGCGCGGATCGTGGTGGGCGACTACCGGCGGACGATGCTGGAGGCGGTGGCGCCCTCGCACCTCCTGGAGTACGCGCCGATGGCCTCCGCCATGCAGATGCACATGGAGGCGATCAACACGGTGATGACGAAGCGGGCGCCGAAGCCCGACATCACTCCGCAGCAGCTGCGGGACCGCAGCTGGTGGACGGGTCCGCAACTGTTCGTCCTCATCGACGACTTCGAGCTGGTGGCGACCAACTCGGGCAACCCGCTGTCGGTCCTGGTGGAGAACCTGCCGTTCGCGCGGGACGTCGGTATCCGCTTCATCGTGGCGCGCAGCCAGGCGGGTGCCTCGCGGGCGATGTACGAGCCGTTCATGCAGCGGATGAAGGAGTTGGGCGCGCAGGGCGTGATCCTCTCCGGCGACCCGCAGGAGGGCGACATCCTGGGCAGCGTCCGGGCCAGGCCGATGCCGCAGGGCCGGGGCACGTTCGTGTCGCGCAAGCGCGGCACGCCGCTGGTGCAGCTGGGCTGGTTGCCGGAACAGCACTGAGCGGAGCGGTCCCTCCCACTACTGTGGGAGGGACCGCCGTACCACCGCGAAGGGACCGCGCCGATGACCGACGCCCACGAGACCGCCACCGCCACCGCCGAGAGCGCGGACGCCGCCCTGGCCGCCGAGAAGCAGCGCCAGAAGGACGAGCTGTACGCGTTGGACATCTCGGGCGTCGAGTGGGAGGGCGCCCCGGGGACGAGCCCGGACGAGGAGCGGGTGGAGATCGCACGGCTCCCGGAGGGGGCGGTGGCGATGCGTTCGTCCCTCGACAAGGAGACGGTGCTGCGTTACACGAAGGCCGAGTGGGACGCGTTCGTCCTCGGCGCCCGGGACGGCGAGTTCGACCTGCGGTAGGGCCTGTCTTTCGGCCAGGACACGCGTGAGGGGGTGGCCCGTGGGACGGGCCACCCCCTCACGCGTGTCCGCGGGATGTCACATGCGGAAGCGGGCCGCGTTGCCGCGGTCGGTGTCCTGGTAGCCGACGACCGACTCGTCGAGGAGCGTGGCGATGCGCGCCAGGTCCTGGTTCATGCCGGCCATGTCGCGGGTCAGGCGGTCCTGCGTCTCGCGGTACGCGATCTTGGCCTCACCCTCCCAGTTGCTGGCGACGCGGTTGACCTCGGCCATGAGGTCGTCCAGCTTCTGGGTGAGGGTGGTGGAGGTCAGGCGGGTGTCGGCCGCCGCCTGCGTCACGGTGTCGTAATTGACCGCAGTGGTCATGGTGTTGACTCCTGGAGTGAGAGTGGCGCGGAGGACTGGTCGAGTGGCTCAGACGCCGAGGATGGCGCTCTGGTTGCCGCCGCCGGCACCGGCGCCGCCGCTGGCGTCCATCGTGCGGAAGGACCGCAGGCGGTCCTCCTCCTCGCGCGAGAACCCGTCGGCGCTCATGCGCATCATCTCTTCGAGCTTCGAGAGCTCCTGGCGCATGCTGCGCAGACGCTGGTTCAGGTCGTTCTGGACCCGGTCGTACTCCTTGCTCGCAGCGCCCTGCCAGCCCGCCTGGACGCGGTCGACCACGCCGTTGAGGTTGGTGATGCGGGACTGGAGCTCGTCGGAGAAGTCCTGGATCCGGCCGGCGAGCTTGACTTGTTCGGCACTGGTTACGTTCAGGTCTTTCGACATCTTGCCCCTTCTTCCTTCGGTGGCACCGACGGCTGGGCCGTCGGGCCATCCGGTTGTGATGCGGACGGGAATCTTCTGATGCCGCCCCCGTGCTGGGCTCGCACTTCCGTGCGCCCAGCGGTCACTTTAGCCATTGACGGCGGCAGTTCCAACTGCAAAGGAGGGTCCGGATATTTGACCGGTACGCGGGTCAACGGGCCCCCCTCCGACGGCGGCTGTCGCGGATCACGACGGCCGTTCCGGCGACCACGGCCACCAGGACGGCGCCGATCCCCAACGCGTAGGTGGCGAGCCGTTCGGAGCGCTCCTGCGGTGTCTCCGACAGGGCGAGACGGGCCGGCTCGGGGGCCGGCGGCTTGGGCGGTGCGGGGTCGGCCGTGGGCGAGGACGCGGGCGTCCCCGGGGGCGCGTCGGCGAGCGCCCGTACCGGGTCGATCACGCCCCAACCGACGTGGTTGTCGCGGCCTTTGATGGAGCGGACGGCGGTCTGCTCGATCCGGGCGACGATCTGGGCCGCGGTCCACTTCGGGTGCTCGGCGCGGAGCAGGGCGGCGACACCGGCGACGTACGGCGCGGAGAAGCTGGTGCCGTTGTCGACGCACTGGCCGCCGCCGGGGACGGTGGAGACGATGTCGACGCCGGGGGCGGCGACGCCCACGAAGGTGCCGGACTGGGAGAAGGCGGCGCGTTCGTTGTTCCGGTCGGAGGAGGCGACGGCGAGGACGCCGGGGAAGGCGGCCGGGTACGTGTTCTTGAGCTTGCCGTCCATGCCGTCGTTGCCCGCGGAGGCGACGACGACGACGTTCCTCCTGATCGCGTTGGCCACGGCCTTGGCCATGGGCGAGTCGGCGTCGAGGGCCTGGGTGGTGTCCTGCGAGATGTTGATGACGTGGGCGCCCTTGGCGACGGCGTGGTCGATCGCGAGCGCCATCGTGTCGGACTTGCCGCTGTTCTTCTCGTCGTTCTGCCGGATCGGGATGATCTTCGCCTCGGGGGCGAGACCGACGAAGCCGGTGCCGGGGCGGGGGCGGGCGGCGATGATGCCGGCGACCTTGGTGCCGTGGCCGACGTCGTCGACGGTGCCGTCGGTCTTGCCGCGCAGCTCGTCGCCGAAGCCGGGGTTCTTCGGGTCGGGCTTCAGGTAGTCCTTGCCCGCCTTGGCGTCGACGGCCTCCCGCAGCTGCGGGTTGACGTCGTCGACACCCGTGTCGATGACGGCGACCCGGACGCCCTTGCCCTTGGTGTCCTGCCACAGCTCGTCGAGGAGGACCCGCTGGAGCGGCCAGGGGATGCCCTCGATCTGCTTCTTCATGGGGAAGGTGCACTCGCCGCTGCCGTCGAGGACGGGCCCGCCCCGGCGCGGCTCGGCGGCCGCCGCGGGCGTCGCCAGGAGGGCGGTGAGGGCGCCCGCGGCGAGCAGGGCGGCGGTCGTGCGGTGCAGGGTCGCCGTGGGGTACGGAGCGGCCGTGCGGCGGGGCCGGGCGGTCGTGCGGTACGTGGTCGTCACCGGTGCCACCCCCTAGGAGCCCTGCGGCTGACGCGCGCTGTTGGTGTCGAGTCGCGGGCCCTTCGACAGGAACTCCGACCATGCGATCGGGACGAGAGCCGGTACGACCTTCTCGTAGCCGAGACGCTTCTGGGCCTCGCTGGGTTCCGGGCGTCCGTCGGTCGGCTTCTCCTTGTCGCCCGCACCGATCTCGGAGCGCGCGGAGTCGCTGTCGCCGTTGGCCTGGACGGCGTAGCGCAGGCCGGTGTCGGTGACGAGGAACAGCGAGCCGTCGGGCGTCTTCTGGTTGCCCTGGATCTGGGTGTAGAGCAGCCCGGTGCCCGGGGTGACGTACGTGCTGGTGCCGCCCGCCGTGATGTCGGCGGGGTACTTGGTGCCGGCCCAGGTGGCGAGGGTCGTCCCGCCCTTCTCGTCGACGCCGGTGAGGACGCTGCACACGGTGTCGGGGGCGTTCGCGCGGGTGGAGTCGTTGACGAGGGAGGACTTCAGGCGCGGCCAGCGGGCCCCGTCGTGGAAGACGGTGGCGTCCGGCACGAACGAGGAGGCGTCGACGGTGGTGGCCTGGCCGTCCATGTCGAGGACGCCGGTCTCCGGGGAGCTGATGAGGAGCCAGGCGGTGAACCAGCTGACCGGCTGGACCTTCCCGGCGAGCACGACGTAGTACTGGGGTCCCGAGCCGGTCTGGGCGAGCAGGACCATGCCGATGCGGTTCTCGGGCGCCTTCAGGGTGCCCGGGACATTGGCGGGCGCGCCGACCTCTCCCGGGACGTCCGGGAAGTCCACCGGGTCGCCGGTGTTCAGGGTGGCGAGCCAGTCGTCGGTGACGGCCTGCGGTTCCCTGTGGAGGCCGACGAGGGCGGTGAGCAGTCCGCGGGACTCGGCCTTCACCGGGTACTTGGTGCCCGTGTGGTCGACGAGGAACTGGGCGGCGCCCTTCTGGCCCTTGACGTACAGGACCTCCCCGTCCTTGAGCCGGCCCGCGCCCTCGGTGCGCCCGAGGTCCCGCTCGGCGAAGAGGAAGGTCGCCTTCTGGACGCTGGCGCCCGTACCGCCGCCGGGCTGCTCGCAGACGGCCCAGCGCTTGGCCTTGCCCGCGTCGTCAGCGGTGGGCAGCCGGTCGGGGGCGTACGGGATGCCGAGGATCGGGCCGCGCGGCGGCTTGCCCTCGTCGAGCTTCTTGTCGGCCACCTGGACGACCTGGAACTGGTCGGGGTTGAGGAGGAGCCGCGCGGAGGCGAGGTTGAGGACCGGGTGGAGCAGGGTCTTCTTCTCCTTGCCCTTGCCGGTCTCCAGGACCACGTACCGGGTCGTCGACTGCTTGCCGACGATCACGCGGGTCCCGGGAGCGTCCCAGCCCTTGGGGGCCTGGGGGCTGAACATGCCCCAGGCGCCGAAGCCCGCGACGACGAGGGCGGCGACGATGAGACCGGGGACGATCGCGCGCAGCGGCTTCGGCGCCCCCTCCTCCGTGCCGGAGGGCGAGGGTTGGAGGAATGCCGCCACCGTGCGCTTCTTCGCAAAGGTGTACGCGTTGAGCTCGTCCCGCCGCGATGCCATGAGTCCCCATTCTCGTCAGACGCGATCTTCGCGCGGGAGCCGGGGAAGTGGCACCCGGGCCCCGGCCGTCGGACCGGCCCCCTACTATGCCTGCTGTCCCGTGGTGTTCGTGGGGCGGGTAGGGTGATCCGGCCGCCAAAGCCCTGGCAGGCCAGGGTGATCGGGACGAATTGAGGGGGATTCTCCATCATGGCTTCCGCGACGCGGACGCGGCCCGCAGCGGCCACCGCCTCCGAACCCCCGTCCACGGGACCCGTCTCCTCGGTCTCACCGAGGCTTCAGGCGCGCCCGGGACACTTCGGTTCGTTCCAATTGCAACAGCTCGTACTGATCGAGGTGGCGGCGGCTCTGCTCGTCGTCGCCTGGGTCGTGGAGCCGATGCTGCTCGTGCCCGCGGGCGTGGTCGCCGTCGTGCTGCTGCTGCTCGCCGTCGTACGCCGCCACCGGCGCTCCCTGCCCGAGTGGCTCGGCACCTTCCTGGCGTTGCGGGCCCGCAGCCGCCGGGCTGCCTCGTTCACGGTGCCCGAGGGCACCGAGCCGGGGTTCGCGCCGGTCGTCGAGTGCGACCCGGCGCTGCGGACCTACGCCTACAGCGACCGTGACCGGCGTCCGGTCGGCATGGTCGGCGACGGCACCTTCCTGACCGCCGTCCTGCGGGTGGAGTCGGACGGCACCGCCCTGCGTCCGGACCGCGCGGCGCGGCCGCTGCCCGTCGGGCTCGTCCGGGACGTGCTGAGCGTGGACGGCATCCGTCTGGAGTCGGCGCAGATCGTGCAGCACACCCAGCCGGCGCCCGCGCCGCACCTGCCCGCGCAGTCCATGGCCGCGCGCAACTACGGGCCGCTCCAGGCGCAGACGGGTTCGCCCGCGGTACGGATCACCTGGATCGCGCTCAAGCTCGACCCCGAACTGTGCCCGGAGGCGGTCGCCGCGCGCGGCGGCGGTGTGACGGGCGCGCAGAAGTGCGTGGTGCGGGCGGCGGACCAGCTGGCGAGCCGGCTCGCGGGCGCCGGGTTCCGGGCGAGCGTCCTGACGGAGCAGGAGCTCACGTCGGCGCTCGCCACCTCGACCTGCGCGAGCCCGATGGCGATAGCGCAGGCGGGCCGGGGGCAGCCGCAGGGGCGGCGGACGCAGGAGACCGCACGGACCTGGCGGGTGGACGACCGGCGGCACACGACGTACTGGGTGGGGCGCTGGCCCCAGCTGGGCGGCCAGGGCGGCGCGGGAGCCTCGATGCCGCAGCTGGTGGCCCTGCTGACCTCGCTGCCCGCGCTCGCGACGACGTTCAGCCTGACGCTGAGCGGCGGGGACCGACAGGAGGTGACGGTGGCCGGACACGTACGGATCACCGGGCGCAGCGACGAGGAACTGGTGGCCGCGCGGCACGAACTGGAGCGTGCTGCGCGCGGGGTGAGGACGGGTCTGGTGCGGCTCGACCGGGAACAGGTGCCGGGCATCCTCGCGACGCTTCCGCTGGGGGGTGCGCGCTGATGTCGACCGCTTCCTTCGGTACGCAGGGCCGCTCCGGCGGTCCCGGCGGCTCCCACAGGTCGGCTTCCCGGGGCTCCCGGGGTACGGACTCCAGGGGTACGGACCCCAGGGGTGCGGGTGGTACGGGTCGGGGCTCGCGGCCCCGGTTCGGTTTCGGGCTCGTCGGGCCGCGCCGCGACAAGCACTCCGTCCCCCTCGACCAACTCGACGCGCTGGCCCTGCCGGTCGGCGACGACGGCATGGTGATCGGTGTCGACGCCGAGAGCCGCCCCGCGGTGCTCGGCATCAACCGGCCCGTCCCCTACGACGTCACCCTCATCGGCGGGCTCTGGACCGCGCAGGTGCTGGCGCTCCGGGCCGCCGCGACGGGCGCCCGGGTGGCGGTCGAGACCGGCCGCGCGCAGGCGTGGACGGCGCTCGCACAGGCCGCGGGCGGCGGACAGCCGTGCATCTCGCTGCACGACGTGGGGCGGGTGCCGCCGCAGGGCGCGTCCGCGGGCAGTCCGGTCGTGGTGGTGCGCGACTGCGGCATGCGGCCGCCGCGCGGCCGGGTCGTCTCGGCGCCCTGGCAGTCGGTGGTGACGCTGCTGCCGTATCTGAGCCCGGTCGCGCCCCGGCTCCTGGAGAAGTCGTCGCTGGTCGGTGTGCAGCGGGTCTCCCCCGACGAGGCCGCGCAGATCGGCCGCATCATGAGCCTGCCCCGCCACGAGTACGAGGCGCTGTCCACGCTCGCGGACGGGGTGACCCTCTGGTGCACGACGAGCGACCGCCAGTTCGTCATGACGCAGGCGACCGACGCCGAGACCGGATTGTTGGGCGGTGCGCGCCGGATGGACTGAACGGCGACCGAACGCCATGAAGTTGTTCAAGTACGTCCGTTTATGCATCGTTTTGGATAGTCGGGGTTTTCACTCTGTGGCGCGGTCAGGTCACTTGGGGACCGAACCGGGTCACGGGGAGGGGCACGGAGGGGCTGTCGGGCCTGCCCGGGGGCTGCCCGCGCCGATTAGGCTGGAAGGGCCCCGCCCACAACGGCACAAGGGTGCTCGACCACACCAGGAGGCAAAGTGAACGGCGATCGCGACGAGATCCACGGGGGTTGGAATCCACCCGCCGACGATCAGTCCGACGCGGATCCCGCCGAGATGACGGGTGAGTTCACCATCGACTACACCCCGCCCGCCTGGTACACGCAGAACGCGTCGGGCGGTGCGGGGGCGGGCGGTGCCACTCCCCCGCCGCCGAGCGGCGTACCGCTCCCCGTACCGGGCCTCCCGGCGGGCAGCGGCTTCGAGCCCGGCTGGAACGCGGGGGCTACGCCGGCGGGTGCGGCTCCGGTGGGTGCGGCTCCGGTGGGTGCGGCTCCGGTGGGTGCGGCTCCGGTCGGCGCGGGTGTGCCTCCGGTCGGTGCGGCTTCGTCGGGTGCCGGGGTACCTGCTGGTGGTGCGGCTCCTGTCGGCGCGGGTGTGCCTCCTGTCGGCGCGGGTGCGCCGGGTGCTCCGGTGCCGCCCCCCTCGCTGCCGAGTGCCCCGGCGCCCGCCGCCGTTCCCGCGCCCGCCGCCGTTCCCGCGCCTGACGCGCCCCTCGGGGACGTCGAGAGCGGCGCGACCGTGCGCTTCTCCCCCGCCGCGCTCCAGCGCGAGATGGCCGAGCGTGCGGCGGAGACCTCCGCCGCGTCCGCGACGCCGGACGCCACGGAGGGCGAAGCCCAGGAGCCCGGCTCGGCTGCCGTCGGCACCGTCGAGGAGACCGCCGCGGAGGCCACGACCGGCGGCGCCTCGGCCGAGTCCGAATCCGCCGCCACGAGCACCGATCCCGCCGAGGCTGACGGCCCCGCCGAGTCGGCCGACTCCTCGGACGAGTCCGGGTCAAGCGCGGAAGGCGCGGCCCCGGCCATCTCCTCCGACGCCGACGAGACCCCCGCCGAGGCAGCCGCCGACGCCGTGGTGCCCCCGGAGGCCGGAGACGCCGACGCGGACCCGGCGCCGGTCGCCGACGCCGTGGCCGCCGGCGGCCCCGCTGCCCCGGACGCCCAGCCGGCCCCGCCCGTCGCCCCCGCCCCCTACCCGCAGGCCGAAGCGCCGCAGGGCTTCGGTCCCGGCGCGGCTCCCGGGCCGTTCCCCGGTGCCGCCCCCGGACCCCTCCCCGCCGCCGGACCGCAGGCCGGACCGCAGGCCGGCGCAGGATTGCCGCCGCTGCCGCCGTCCTTCCAGCCGGCCGCCCCCGGGCCCGCCCAGCAGTGGCCCGCGCAGCCTGCCCCGGGGGCGCAGCCGACGCCCCAGGCCGCGCCGTTGCCGCCCGCCGCCGCCTGGCCGGCGCAGGGGACCCCCGCCGCGCCCGGCACCGTACCGCCGCAGGCCCAGCCGCAGCCGCAGCCCCAGCCGCCCGGCTCCTACGGCTACCCGCAGGCTCCGCAGGCCCCCCAGCAGCCCGCGCCCCAGGGCGGCTACGGCTTCCCGCAGCCCGGGACTCCTCCGCAGCAGGGCGGTTACGGCTACCCGCAGGGCCCAGGGGGCCAGTCCGCGCCCCCCGGTGGCGTACCGCCGCAGGCCCAGGTGCCGGGCGGCGGTTACGGCTACCCGCACCCCGCCGCCGTACCCCCGCAGTCCGCCCCCCAGCCGCCGCACGACGCGCACCCGCCCGTCGATCCGCGGACCGGGGCCGCCTGGCCCTCACCCGTGACGCACGATCAGCGCGAGCGGTCCGTGCCGGGCGCGCCCCTCGGGTACAACGCGGCCGTGGAGCTCTCCTCCGACCGGCTCCTCCGCAACAACAAGCAGAAGCCCAAGTCCAGCCGGAACCCGAGCGGTCCCGCCGCCCGTTTCAAGCTCGGCGGGAAGAAGGAGGAGGCGGAGCGGCAGCGCAAGCTGGAGCTGATCCGTACGCCGGTCCTCTCCTGCTACCGGATCGCGGTCATCTCGCTCAAGGGCGGTGTCGGCAAGACCACGACGACGACCGCGCTCGGCGCGACCCTGGCGACCGAGCGGCAGGACAAGATCCTGGCGATCGACGCCAACCCGGACGCCGGCACCCTCGGCCGCCGAGTGCGGCGCGAGACCGGCGCGACCATCCGCGACCTGGTGCAGGCGATCCCGTACCTCCACTCGTACATGGACATCCGCCGCTTCACCTCGCAGGCGCCGTCCGGTCTCGAGATCCTCGCCAACGACGTGGACCCGGCCGTCTCGACGACCTTCAACGACGAGGACTACCGGCGGGCGATCGACGTCCTCGGCAAGCAGTACCCGATCATCCTCACGGACTCGGGTACGGGTCTGCTGTACAGCGCGATGCGCGGGGTGCTCGACCTCGCCGATCAGCTGATCATCATCTCCACGCCCTCCGTGGACGGCGCCTCCAGCGCGTCGACGACGCTGGACTGGCTCTCCGCGCACGGTTACGCGGACCTGGTGCAGCGCTCGATCACGGTCATCTCCGGAGTCCGCGAGACCGGCAAGATGATCAAGGTCGAGGACATCGTGCAGCACTTCCAGACACGCTGCCGCGGTGTCGTGGTCGTCCCCTTCGACGAGCACCTGTCCGCCGGTGCGGAGGTGGACCTCGACATGATGCGGCCGAAGACCCGGGAGGCGTACTTCCACCTCTCGGCGATGGTGGCCGAGGACTTCGTACGCGCCCAGCAGGCGCAGGGGCTGTGGACGGGTGACAGCCAGGGCGCGATGCCTCCGCACATGGCCCCGCCGATGCCGGGCCACGCGATGCCCGGACAGCCCATGCCCGGACAGCCCATGCCGGGACAGCCCATGCCGGGCCAGCCGATGCCGGGACAGCCCACGCCCGGACAACAGGTGCCGGGGCACTTCGCGCCCGGACAGCCCGTACCGGGGCAGCCCTACGGTGGCCCGCCGGCGCCCGGACAGCCCGTGCCCGGCCAGCCGTACCCGCCGCAGCAGCCCTACGGACAGCCGCCGGCGCCCGGTCAGCCCTACGGCGCGCAGCCGGCGCCCGGACAGCCGTACGGTGACGCGCAGCCCGTACCGGGCCAGCCGATGCCCGGTCAGCCGTACGGAGCCGCGCCCGTACCCGGTCAGCCGTATGGAGCTCCGCCCGCCCCGGGTCAGCCGTACGGAGCACAGCCCGCGCCCGGACAGCCGTTCGGCGCGCCCCCCGGGCAGCCCGGCATGCCCCAGGGCTGGCAGCAGCCGACGCCGGGTCAGCCGCTGCCCCCGCAGGCCGATCCGCAGGATCACGGCACCGGTTCCGCGCCGGGGCAGGACCAGGGCCAGCCCCAGGTCCCGCCGCCGCACTGGCACCAGCAGCAGCCCCCGCAGGCTCCGCCAGCCCCTCAGCAGTAAGGCGTCACAGGAGTAGACCAATGAGGCCCCGTACCGGTCCCCCGGTGCGGGGCCTCTTGGCATTCCCGCAGCCCACACGGGGTTTGAGGGATCGTTGACGACGGCAGACCACCGCTGATACACCTTCGCTTCACCCATCGTCAGCCCAAGATCCACGGCAGATCCCCCGACGCGAGGTCACGTCCCATGGTCATGGTCACGAAGGCTCCACCCCGTCCCGCACCCGCCCGCAGAGCGCTCCACCTGCTGCTCGCCTCCGGTGTCACCGCCGTCTCGCTCGTGGCCGTCCCCGGTACCGCCGCCGCGGAGGACGACAAGCGGCCCGCGCGGAACACGCTCACGGTCGCCGTCTCGCAGAGCATCGACTCGCTGAGCCCGTTCCTCGCGCAGAAGCTCACCTCGACCAGCATCCACCGGCTGGCCTACGAGTACCTCACCAACTACGACGCGAAGGACGCCCGTCCGATCCCGGGCCTGGCGACCGCGTGGACCTCCTCGCCGGACAAGCTGACGTGGACGTACACGATCCGCGAGGATTCGACCTGGTCCGACGGGAAGCCGGCCACCGCGGAGGACGCGGCCTGGACCTTCAACAAGATGATGACCGACCCGAACGCCGCCACCGCCAACGGCAGCTTCACGGCGAACTTCGCCGAGGTCACCGCACCCGACCCGCGGACGCTCGTGATCCGCCTGAAGAAGCCCCAGGCGACGATGACGGCGCTCGACGTGCCGATCGTGCCCAAGCACGTCTGGGAGAAGGTCGGCGACTTCTCGAAGTTCAACAACGACAAGCAGTTCCCCATCGTGGGCAACGGGCCGTTCGTCGTCACGGACTTCAAGGTCGACCAGTACATCAAGCTCGAACCGAACAAGAAGTTCTGGCGGGGCGCACCCAAGTTCGACGAGCTGGTGTTCAAGTACTACAAGGACGGTGACGCCGCCGTCGCCGCCCTCCAGAAGGGCGAGGTGTCCTTCGTACCGAACCTGACGCCCGCCCAGGCCGCCGCGCTCAAGACGCAGAAGGACATCAAGGTCAACGACGCCCCCGGCCGCCGTTTCTTCGCCATCGCCACCAACCCGGGCGCGCGGGCCAAGGACGGGAAGACGTTCGGCAACGGGCACAAGGCGCTGCTCGACCCGGCGGTGCGCAGGGCGCTCTTCCTCGCCGTCGACCGGACGACCATCGTCGACAAGGTCTTCCAGGGCCACGCCGTCGAGGGCGAGGGGTACATCCCGCCGCGCTTCGGCTCGTACTTCTGGAAGCCGGAGGGCGCCCAGAAGCGGGCCTACGACCCCGTCGAGGCGGCGAAGGTCCTCGACGCGGCCGGCTACCGGAAGAACGCCGGGGGCAAGCGGGTCGGCAAGGACGGCAAGCCGCTGGACTTCCGCATCCTGTGCCACGCCACCGACCCGAACGACAAGGCGGTCGGCAAGTACCTCCAGGAGTGGTGGGGCAAGCTCGGCATCGGTCTGAAGGTCGAGTGCCTGGACAGCGTCTCCGATCCCTGGGTCAAGGGCGACTACGACCTCGCCTTCGACGGCTGGTCGGTCAACCCCGACCCGGACTACGTCCTGTCGATCCACACCTGCGGCACGCTCCCGGCGACACCGAAGGACTCCGGGGCCACCGACAACTTCATCTGCGACAAGGAGTTCGACGGGCTCTACGCGCAGCAGGCGGTGGAGTACGACGCCGCCAAGCGGGCGGATCTGGTGAAGCGGATGCAGTCCCGGCTGTACGACACGGGGTACATGAACGTCATGGCCTATCCGAACGCCCTGGAGGCGTACCGCACGGACCAGATCGCGTCCATCACGACCATGCCCGAGGCCGCCGGCAACCTGTGGGGGCAGGACGGCTACTGGAGCTGGTGGTCGGCCGCGCCCGCGGCCAGGGCCGCCGGCTCCGACAGCGGCTCGTCCACCGGGGTGATCGTCGGCATCGGCGCCGCCGTGGTGGTCGTGGTCGGCGTCGGCATCGTCCTCGGTCTGCGCCGCCGCTCCACCGCCGACGACCGCGAGTAGGACCGTGGCGACGGCAAGCACCGCCGCCGACGTGCCGCGGGCCGAGAAGGCCCGCGTCACGGACGGCGCACCCCGCACCGGTTCCTCCCTCGGCTATCTCCGCCACGCGGCGGGGAAGCTGGGCGGCGCGCTCGTCTCGCTCTTCGCTGTTCTCGTCACCAGCTTCTTCCTCTTCCGGATCATCCCCGGTGACCCGGTGAAGGCGATGACGCACGGCGTGCCCACCACGGCCGAACAACTCGCGACGCTCCGGCGGCAGTTCGGCCTCGACCTGCCGCTGTGGCAGCAGTTCACCGACTACTGCGCCAAGGCACTGAGCGGTGACCTCGGCACCTCGTTCCAGTTCCGCACTCCCGTCGGGGAGCTGATCGCGGAGAAGCTTCCCGCGACCCTGCTGCTCACCGGGGTCGCCGTGGTGATCTACTCGGCGCTCGGCCTCTGGCTCGGCACCCGCTCGGCCTGGCGCCACGGCGGGCTCGGCGACAAGCTGAACACCGGGATCGCCCTGACCCTGTGGTCGGTGCCCTCGTTCTGGCTCGGGCTGCTGCTCATCATCGTGTTCTCCGTCGGCATGGGACCGGTCCCGGGGCTCTTCCCGACCGGCGGCATGGAGTCGGGGACCGGCGAGACCGGTTTCGCGTACGTCCTCGACGTCGCCCACCATCTGGTGCTGCCAGTCGTCACGCTCGTGGCGGTCGGCTACGCGCAGACCCTGCTCGTGATGCGTTCCTCGCTGCTCGACGAGATGGGCGGCGACTATCTGACCACCGCGCGGGCGAAGGGGCTGCGCGACGACGCCGTGCGGCGCCGGCACGCCGTGCCGAACGCGCTCCTGCCGACCGTCACCATGATCTTCATCAATCTGGGCCATGTGGCCGCCGGGTCGATCCTGGTGGAGACGGTGTTCTCCTGGCCGGGGCTCGGCGGGCTGTTCTACCAGGCGCTCAGCGTGCCGGACCTGCCGCTCGTGCAGGGCCTGTTCGTGGTGTTCGCCGGAGCGATGATCCTGATGAACCTGATCGCCGACCTGCTCTATCCGCTGCTCGACCCCCGGGTGGGCCGATGACCTCCACGAAACCGACGGCCCTGCCGACGTCGTCACTCGCCTGGGAACGCCGCCGGCGCTCGGCGGCCCGCTTCTGGAAGGCGTACCGCACCCATCGCGCCGGCCTGTACGGCCTCGCCGCCCTCGCGCTGATCGCCCTGCTCGCCCTCACCGCCCCCCTGCTCGTCGGCGCCGACGTGCAGTCGGTGACGAAGGCCACCGGCGGGGCCCTGGAGGCTCCGAGCATGGAATTCCCGCTGGGCACCGACCAGTTCGGGCGTTCACTGCTCGGTCTGCTGATCTGGGGGGCGCGGATCTCGCTGCTCGTCGGTCTGCTCGCGGCGGCCCTCTCGGTCGCCATCGGCACCCTGGTGGGGATCGTCGCCGGACATTACGGCGGCTGGTTCTCGACCGTCGTCATGCGGGTCACCGACTGGTTCCTGGTGATGCCGGCGCTGGTCCTCGCGATCGTGCTCGCCACCGTCATGTCCCGGTCGATGTGGACGGTGGTCCTGGCGATCGGCGTGACCTCCTGGCCGACCACCGCCCGCCTGGTGCGGGCGCAGACGATCGCGGTCGAGTCCCGCCCGTACATCGAGCGGGCGACCGCGCTCGGCGGCGGCCACGGGCACGTCATGAGCAGGCACGTGCTGCCGAACGTGATGCCGCTGGTGCTCGCCCAGACCACGCTCGGCATCTCCACCGCCATCCTCACGGAGGCGACCCTCGCCTTCCTGGGGCTCGGTGATCCGACGGTGGTCTCCTGGGGCGGGATGCTCCAGGACGCGCGCGAGGCGGGCGCGGTCTCCTCCGGGCACTGGTGGTACCTGGCCCCGCCCGGCATCGCCATCGCCCTGGTCGCGCTCGCGTTCACCCTGTGCGGCCGCGCGGTCGAGTCCGTGCTCAACCCGAAGCTGGGGGTGGGGCGATGAGCCTCCTCGAGGTACGGGACCTGCGGGTGACGTACGGCTCGGGCGCGTCCGCCGTGCCCGCCGTACGCGGGGTCGACCTGACCCTGGAGGCGGGCAGCAAGCTGGGGGTGGCGGGCGAGTCCGGCTGCGGCAAGTCCACGCTCGCGCTCGCGCTGCTGCGCCTCCTGCCGGCCTCGGCGCGGATCGAGGGCCGGATCCTGCTCGACGGCGACGACGTCCTCGCCATGACCTGGGGCCGGCTCCGGGCGGTGCGCTGGGCGGGCACGTCGATCGTCTTCCAGGGCGCGATGCACTCGCTCAACGCGGTGCACCGGATCGGGGACCAGATCGCGGAGCCGCTGCTCGTCCACGGCCACGCGACCCCGGCGGCCGCCCGCAGGCGCGCCGGGGAACTCCTCGAACACGTCGGGCTGCCCGCCGCGCGGGCGGCCGCCTATCCGCACGAGCTGTCCGGCGGGCAGCGGCAGCGCGTGATGATCGCGATGGCCCTGGCCTGCGATCCCCGGCTGATCGTCGCGGACGAGCCGACGACCGCGCTCGACGTGATGATCCAGGCGCAGATCCTGCGGCTGATCGAGCGGCTCGTCGCCGAGCAGTCCATCAGCCTCCTGATGATCAGCCACGACCTGGCGGTCCTCGCCGACACCTGCGACCGGCTGGCCGTGATGTACGCGGGGCGGGTCGTCGAGGAGGGGCCTGCGCGGGCGGTGTACGAGGCGGCCGAGCACCCCTACGGGCGCGCCCTGTCCTCGGCGTTCCCGCGCGTCGGGGACCTCGCGTCCCGGCGGGCGCCGCGCGGTCTGCCGGGTGACCCGCCGGATCCGGCGGACCTGCCCGGCGGCTGCGCCTTCCATCCGCGCTGCCCGGTGGCGGTGGCCGGCTGCGGGGAGCTCGACCAGGAACTGCGGCAGGCGGGCGCCGGTCACCGGGCCGCCTGCGTCCATGTGGGGAGCACGTCATGAGTACGGAGACATCCGCGCGGCCGCTGCTTTCGGCGCGCGGGCTGCACGTCGCCTTCCCCGGGCGGCGGGGCGCGCCGACCGCGCGCGCGGTCGACGGGGTGGACCTGGACATCGGCGCGGGCGAGATCGTGGCCCTCGTCGGGGAGTCGGGCTGCGGAAAGACGACGCTCGCGCGCTCGCTGCTCGGCCTCGTCCGGCCCACGTCGGGGACGGTCGCCTTCGACGGGCAGCCGCTCGGGTACTCCTCCGGGGCCCTCAAGGCCTACCGGCGGCGGGCGCAGCTGGTCCTCCAGGACCCGAGCGGTTCGCTGAACCCCCGCCACACCGTGTACGACGCGGTGGCGGAGGGGCTGCGGATCCACGGGGTCCACCGATCGGAGCTTGACGAGCGGGAGGCGGTCGCCGGGGCCCTCGCGCGGGCCGGGCTCCGGCCTCCTGAGCGGTTCTTCCTGCGCTATCCGCACGAGCTGTCCGGCGGGCAGCGGCAGCGGGTGGTGATCGCGGGCGCGCTGGTCCTGGAGCCCGAGCTCATCGTCGCGGACGAGCCGGTGGCCTCCCTCGACGCGTCGGTACGGGGCGAGATCCTGGCGCTGCTGCTGCGCCTGCGGGACGAACTGGGGCTCTCGGCGCTGGTGGTGACGCACGATCTGGGGCTCGCGTGGAACATCGCGGACCGGGTGGCGGTGATGTACCTGGGCCGGGTCGTGGAGACCGGCACGGTGGAGTCCGTGCTGACCCGGCCTCAGCACCCGTACACACGGGCGCTGCTTTCGGTGCTCCCTGAGTCCGGGGGCGCGCCGGTGGTGCTGACCGGTGAGCCCCCGGACCCGTCCCGCATCCCTTCCGGCTGCCGCTTCCACGTCCGCTGCCAGGTCCTCGCCTCGGGCGAGGCGGCGGCGGTCGCGGACAGCTGCCGGGGTGAGGGGCTGCCGGTTCTGGGCGGCGGCGGGGCACAGGAGGTGGCCTGCCACTGGGTGCGGCGGCAGGCCGTGGTCTGAGCCGTCCGGCTCAGTGACCGGCGGGCTTCGCGGCGGGCCAGGCCGCCGCGTCCGCCGCGTCGGCCGGGTCGGCCGGGTCCGCGGAGTCGGCCGGGCCGGCGGAGTCAGCCGGGCCGGCGGAGTCAGCCGGGGCAGCGGAGTCAGCCGGGCCCACGGGGCCCGCCGAGTCCGCGGGGCCCGCCGTGTCCGCCGAGTCGGCCGGCTTCGCGGGCTTCGCCCCGCCGTTCGCGGGCGGCGCCTTCGGCAGGATCTCGCAGGAGCTGATGGACGTCCGGGTGGAGACCGACTTCACCGTGCAGGTGTCCTTGCCGACACCGGCGTCCACGGAGCCCCAGTGCGGGCCGACGGTCAGGACCGCGCCGCCGGGGCCGCTGATCCGGTCGTTGCCGGGACCGGCCTGGATGAGGCCGCCGGACTCGGGGCCGAGGCCCGCCGCCTCGATCTCGTCGTCCTCGCTGCCGCCGAGGACCCGGCCGGAGAAGTCGATCGTGCCGACCTTGATGGTGTCGATGCCGTCGTTGCCGGTGACGATGCCACCGCCCCGGTTGAACTTGCCGGGCGCGCCCGTCACCGAACCGGTGGTGATCTTGTCGTTGCCGTCGTCGCCGTGGACGACCGCGCCGTGCGTCGCGCCGTCGCCGGCGACGGTGGCGACCTTGATGACGTCGTTGCCCCGGTTGCCGCGGACCATGCTGGAGGCGTTCTGGGGCACGAGGTGCTTGGCGCGGATGACGTCGTCGCCCTCGCCGCCCATCACGGCCGAGTCGATGACCAGGCCGCGTACCTCGATCATGTCGTTCCCGTCGCCGCCCCAGACGGTGACGTTCTCCAGGTCGCTGTCGCAGAAGATGTGGTCGTCGCCCTTGGTGCCGTTCACGATCTCGCCGGGCGGGGCGGAGACGCCGTTCACCCAGCACTGGTGCATCGGTACCCGGACAGCGGGCGGGGCGGACGCCTCGGCGGGCGCGCCGGCGAGCGTGGCGGCGGCCGCTCCGGCGAGCAGCGCGGTGAGCGCGGCGGAGCCTCGCAGGGTCTTGGAGCGCTTGCTGCGGCGGGGCGGTGGCGTGGCGGACATACGGCTCTCCTCTGCTGGGGCGGTTCTGTGGACACGGCGTCCGGGGTGCTCGTACGCGGACGGGTCGTCACACCCGTCGTCGTACGTGGTGGTCGGTGCGCAGGGGTCGGTGGTGTTCGGTGCGCAGGAGTCGGTGGTGGTCGGCGCACGGGGGTCGGTGGTGGTCGGCGCACAGGGGTCGGTGGTGTTCGGCGCTCGGCGCTCAGGCGGCCGTGCGGGCGGGCTGGAACGGCGGCGAGTAGCCCACGATGCGGCGGGTGCCGAGGCTCGGCTGGGGCGAGACCGGGGCGTTCGTCCACCGGCCGAGGCACATCTCGGCGGTGATCCCGGGGCCGAAACCGGCGAGGATGCCCCGCGCGCCCTCGGGCTGCCCGCCCTCCTCGAAGAGCCGGCGGACGGCGTCGAGGACCACGGCGCTGGCGATGTTGCCGTACTCCGTCAGCGTGGCGCGGCTGAACCGGAAGGCCTCCGGGGGCACTTCGAGGAAGCGGCTCAGGTCGTCGAGGATCCGCGGCCCGCCGGCGTGGATGATGTAGAAGTCCAGCTCTCCGGCGTCCCAGCCGTGCGCTCCCGCGATCTCGCGGAGCGCCGGGGCCAGCGGCTCCATCGTGGTGGGCACCCGCTTGTCGAGGAGGAAGTGGAAGCCGGTGGCGCGGACGCTGTAGGCGATCCAGTCCTCGGTGTCGGGCACGAGGTGGGAGCTGTTGCGCTCCAGGGCGATCCCGGTGCCGCCCCGGCCGCGCACCACGGCGGCGGCGACGGCGTCGCCGAAGAGGCCGTTGGAGAGCAGCGAGCCGACCCCGAGGTCGGTGGGCTGGTAGCAGAGCGAGCAGAACTCGCAGGCCACGATGAGGACGTTGGCGTCGGGGTACGCGGTGCAGAAGTCGTGCGCCCGGTTGATCGCCGCTCCGCCGGCGGCGCAGCCGAGCTGGGCGATGGGGACCTGGCGGGTGTGGCTGGGGAAGCCCATGGTGTTGATCAGCCAGGCGGTCAGCGAGGGCATCATGAAGCCCGTGCACGACACGTAGACGATCATGTCGATGTCCGCCGGGCGCAGCGCCGCGTTGTCCAGCGCCTCCCGGACGACCGCGGGGACCCGCGCCTTGGCCTCCCGCTCGTAGCGGATGTTGCGTTCCTCGAAGCCGGGGTGCTTCAGGGTCTCCTCGATGGGCTGGACGATGTGCCGCCGGGTCACGCCGGTGTTGCCGATCAGGCGCAGTGCCAGGGCCAGTTGGGGATGCCCCTCATGATGTGAGCGGGCGAGGTCGAGGGTTTCCTCCATCGTGATCACGTGCTCGGGCACGGACACTGCGGGCTTGCACAAAGTCACCACGACACTCGCTCCTTCGTCTCGTTCGCGTGAACTGCGCCCACACTCACCCGGTGATCGCGACCCCGCAACCGCGAACGCGACCGGACGCTTACGCTGAGTGAGGGTCAGGGCCGCTGCGGGGTGCTCCGTCCGGGGGGCAGTCGACGCTCGGCGTATCGCCGCCCTCCACCGCCGGGAACAGCCACCACATGACCCCCGAGACGACCACCGAACCCGCGCCGCCCCCGCCCGCCCGTACCTGGGCCGTCGAGGACCTCCCCGCCCTCGCCTTCGACCCGCTGCTCACCGAGCTCCTCGACAAGGAGCCAGTCGCCCGCATCCGGCTGCCGTTCACCGCGGAGAACGAGGCCTGGCTGGTGACGCGGTACGAGGACGTGCGCGCGGTGACCTCCGACCCCCGGTTCAGCCGGACGGCCCTGCTCGACCAGCAGGTCACCAAGATGACCGGCCACATGGTGGCCTCGAAGGCCGCCCTCAACTACGCCGATCCGCCGTACCACACCCAGCTGCGCAAGGCGGTGACCAAGGCCTTCACCGGACAGGGCACCAAACGGCTCCGCCCGCTGGCCCAGGCCGGCACCGACCGCTTCCTGGACGCGATGGAGGCGGCGGGACGGCCCGCCGACCTGATGAAGCACCTGCACGGCCCGCTGCCGATGGCGGTGGTGTGCGACCTGCTCGGCGTCCCCGAGGAGGACCGGGCGGAGCTGGCCTCCTGGCCCGACCTCATCCTGTCGTCGGGACCCGGCCCGGAGAGCAGCCGGGCCGCGAAGGCCCAGATCCACGGCTACATCACCCGGCTGCTCGACCGGCGGCGCGCCGAGCCCCAGGACGACCTGGCTGGGGAGCTCGCGGAGTCCCTCGCGGAGGGCAGGATCAACGCCGACGAGGC
The DNA here is from genome assembly GCF_040295605.1 of Streptomyces sp. NPDC002773. Lineage (NCBI taxonomy): Bacteria > Bacillati > Actinomycetota > Actinomycetes > Kitasatosporales > Streptomycetaceae > Streptomyces > Streptomyces sp. NPDC002773. Next base: position 621 of record NZ_JBEOVO010000047.1, on the reverse strand, counting down.
CGTCTCGCTGGCCATGGCGATCCTGATCAGCGGCGCCCACGCGGTACGGAACAACAGCGCCAACATGGTGTACGTGCTCCTCACCCGGCCGGAGCTCGCGGACCGGCTGCGCGCCGAGCCGGAGCTGCTCCCGCAGGCCGTGGACGAGCTGCTGCGCTGGATCCCGCACCGCAACGGCGTCGGGCTGCCGCGGATCGCGACGGAGGACGTCGAGATCGGCGGGGTGACCATCCGGGCGGGTGAGGCGGTGTACGCCTCCTACCTCGCGGCCAACCGCGACCCGGAGGCCTTCGACGACCCGCACACCCTCGACTTCGACCGCGAGGGCATCGGGCACGTGTCCTTCGGGCACGGGCCGCACCACTGCATGGGCGCGATGCTCACCCGCATGGAGTCCGAGGTCATGCTGTCGACGCTGCTGCGCCGCTATCCGGGGCTGCGTCTCGCGGGGAGCCCCGAGGACGTGGTGTGGCAGTCGAAGGGGCTGATCCGCGGCCCGAAGGAACTCCTCGTCACCTGGTGAACAGCGGTACGGCCGAGCGGGCGCCCTCCGGCCGGAGGGCGCCGCATGCGCCCGGCCGCCATGGCCCACTGCTGCTGCCCCTCTGGACTCCTCGAAGG
>NZ_JBEOVO010000046.1:0-36717 GCF_040295605.1 Streptomyces sp. NPDC002773 | reverse complement strand
CTCGGGCTTTCCTCCGGGCTTCCCTTCGGTCTTGCGTTTCCGACTCTATCAGATCTTTCCGATCCGATTTCCTCGGTGCTTTCCGGTCCCTTTTGTTTTCACTCCGGGGGCCTTTCGGCGGTTCCGACTTTATCAGATTCATTTCGGCCGACCTAATCGGTGGCTTTCCGTGATTCGAATAAGAATCGGGGTGACTCCGTGGAATCGAATTCCCGACCGGAGTGAGTGAGACTTTAACTTGGTCGCTGCCGAACTGTCCAGTTCCAGGCAACCGTTTAAATCTACCTCCCCACAGCCGCCGTGTCAACAGCTTTTGTGGGCACCGGAGGACACTAGCAGGTCAGTGGGGCCGTACGCACATCAGGCGGCGGTGGGCAGCTCGGCGCTGCGGTCGGGGTCTGCCAGGTCGCCCGCCTCGCCGGCGCGGGAGGCGCGGCCGCCCAGGACGTAGACGTAGGCGAGGAAGGCCAGCTCGGCGGCGATGCCGATGGTGATGCGGGCCCAGGTGGGCAGGCCGGACGGGGTGACGAAGCCTTCGATCAGGCCCGAGACGAACAAGACCAGGGCCAGGCCGATCGCCATGCCGACGGCCGCCCGGCCGCGTTCGGCGAGGGCCGCGCGTCGGGTCGTGGGGCCCGGGTCGATGACGGTCCAGCCGAGGCGGAGGCCCGTGCCGGCGGCCACGAACACAGCGGTCAGTTCGAGCAGGCCGTGGGGAAGGATCAGCCCCAGGAAGACGTCGAGGCGGCCGGCCGATGACATCAGACCGATGGCGACGCCGACGTTCAGCATGTTCAGGAAGAGGATCCACAGCACCGGGATGCCCAGGAACGCGCCCAGGACCAGGCACATCGCGGCTGCCCGTGCGTTGTTCGTCCAGACCTGGGCGGCGAAGGACGCCGCCGGGTGGCTGGAGTAGTACGTCTCGTACTGGCCGCCGGGGCGGGTCATCTCACGGAGTTCCGTGGGGGCGCCGATCGCCGCCTGGACCTCCGGGTGCGTGCCGATCCACCAGCCGATCAGCACGGCGAGCAGCGTGGAGAGGACGGCGGCGGGGATCCACCAGCGCCGGGAGCGGTAGACGGCCGCTGGGAAGCCGGCCGTGAGGAAGCGGGCCGCGTCGCGCCAGGAGGAGCGGCGGGTGCCGGTGACGGCGGCGCGGGCGCGGGCCACGAGCTGGGTGAGGCGGGCCGTGAGCATCGGGTCCGGGGCGGTGGACTGGACGATCGAGAGGTGGGTGGCCGTGCGCTGGTACAGGGCGACGAATTCGTCGGCCTCGGCGCCTGTGAGCTTGCCGCCCCGGCGCAGGAGGTGGTCGAGGCGTTCCCACTCGGCTCGGTGGGCGGTGACGTAGACGTCGAGGTCCATGATCGGCGGCTGCTCCAGGCATCGGCTGCGGACGGGTCCGTACTACTGCGGCACGCTGCGGGTCAGCTTGGCAGACTGGCGTTCGGAGGGGTCGGGAAGGTCGAAGAAGGGTGGGTGGGTGCCGTGAGTGGGTTGGTGACGGGAGATGCCGTCGTACTGGGGTTGCAGCCGGCGCGGCTGCCGAGCCGGGCGTTGGCGGTGCTCATCGACCTCGTGGTGGTGTGGGCCGCGTATCTGCTGATCTCGCTCGGGCTCGCGGTCGCCACGGCGTCGCTGGACGACGCGGCGGTGATGGCGGTGTCCATCGCCTCCTTCCTGCTGATCCTGGTGGGGGCGCCGATCGCGGTGGAGACGCTGTCGCACGGGCGGTCGCTGGGGAAGTTGGCGTGCGGGCTTCGCGTGGTGCGGGACGACGGCGGACCGATCCGGTTCCGGCACGCGCTGGTCCGCGGGGCGATGGGGGTCGTGGAGATCCTGATGACCTTCGGGGTGGTCGCCTGTATCGCGTCGCTGGTGTCGGAGCGGGGGCGTCGGCTCGGGGACGTCTTCGCGGGGACGCTGGTGGTGCGGGAGCGGATACCCGCGGCGCGGGTCCAGGCTGTGCCTCCGCCGCCGCCGTGGTTGGTGGGGCGTTTCTCGGGGCTCGATCTCTCGGCGGTGCCCGAGGCTCTGTGGCTGGAGATACGGCAGTACCTCACGCGGGCGCGTGAGTTGGACCCGGTGGTGGGGCGGCGGCTCGCGGAGCGGCTTGCCGACGAGTTGGTGGCGCGGTCGGGGGCGCCTGCGCCGCCTGGGGTTCCGGCCGATGCGTATCTGGCGGGAGTGGTGGCCGAGCGGCAGGCCCGGGACGCCCGGCGGGCGGTCGCCTCCGCGTCGTCGGCGGGAGCAGGGCCTGTCGGCGGTCTTCCGCCCGTCGCCGCTTCTCCCGCGGCCCCGTCCGTCGCTGCTCCTCCCGCCGCTTCGTCGGCCTCTCCGTCCGCCACCGGGTTCGCTCCGCCGGCCTGAGTGTCAGGGGAAGACCGACGGCGGGGTCTCGAGGGCTTCGAGTTCGATGCCGGGGGCTGCGAGGACCACGTCGCCGGCGATGTGGACGGTGTGCCTTTCGCCGGTGTCGAGGGCGCTGACCTGGTACTCGTCCACCATCAGGGGGCCGTTGTCAGTGGCGTGCGCTTCACTTCTCAGCAGGGCCCAGGACTGGTCGACCGTGAGGGGGGCGAGCACCGGGTCCGTGAAGGCGACGAGCCTGACACGGGTCTCGGGGGAATCGGGGGTGAGACGCAGGAGTCGCGTGAGCGCGACGAGGAACGCCGGGGACGTGCCGGTGAAGGCGTGGGCGCGCACATTGCCTTCGGTGGCGTGGGTTCCGGTGGGGTCCGTGCGGACCCAGGTGACGCCGTCGAGGGCCGCGCCGCGGACCTGCCAGCCGGCGGCGTGGAGTTCGAGTCGGATGGGGCGGCCGAGTTCGTCGACGGCCAGGTCGACGGAGCCCTGGTGGTCGCCCGAGGGGGCGGTGATCTGCGAGACGTAGCGCCAGCCGGAGGGGCCGGGGGCGCAGTGGAAGTGTTCTTCACCGAGGGGGGTGTGGTCGTGCGGGTCATGGAGCGAATATCGGCCGCGGGGCATGGGTCGGTCCTCGGGAGGGGGCGCTTCCAGGAGCGGTAGCGGGGGCGGGACGGGGCAGGCCCCCCGGCACGGGGGTGCGGGGGGCCTGCCTGGGAGTCCTCTACGGGTGTCCGGGACGGTGCCGCGTCAGTGCGCGGGCGCCGCCGGCCGGGGCATCAGTAGCGGTAGTGGTCCGGCTTGAACGGGCCCTCGACCTCGACGCCGATGTAGGCGGCCTGCTCGGGGCGGAGGGTCGTCAGCTTGACGCCGAGGGCGTCGAGGTGGAGGCGGGCGACCTTCTCGTCCAGGTGCTTGGGCAGGACGTAGACGTCGGTCGGGTACTCCTCCGGCTTCGTGAAGAGCTCGATCTGGGCCAGGGTCTGGTCCGCGAAGGAGTTCGACATCACGAAGGAGGGGTGGCCGGTGGCGTTGCCCAGGTTGAGGAGGCGGCCCTCGGACAGGACGATGAGGACCTTGCCGTCGGGGTAGGTCCAGGTGTGGACCTGCGGCTTGACCTCGTCCTTGACGACGCCCGGGGTCTGGGCGAGGCCAGCCATGTCGATCTCGTTGTCGAAGTGGCCGATGTTGCCGACGATGGCCTGGTGCTTCATCTTGGCCATGTCCCCGGCCATGATGATGTCCTTGTTGCCGGTCGTGGTGATGAAGATGTCGGCGGTCTCGACGACCTCGTCGAGGGTCGTGACCTGGTAGCCGTCCATCGCCGCCTGGAGGGCGCAGATCGGGTCGATCTCGGTGACGATGACGCGGGCGCCCTGGCCGCGGAGGGACTCGGCGCAGCCCTTGCCGACGTCGCCGTAGCCGCAGACGACGGCCGTCTTGCCGCCGATGAGGACGTCGGTGGCGCGGTTGATGCCGTCGATGAGGGAGTGGCGGCAGCCGTACTTGTTGTCGAACTTCGACTTCGTCACGGCGTCGTTCACGTTGATCGCCGGGAAGAGGAGGGAGCCGGCCTGGTGCATCTCGTACAGGCGGTGGACGCCGGTGGTGGTCTCCTCGGTCACGCCGCGGATCTCGGACGCGAGCTGGGTCCACTTCTGCGGGTTCTCGCCGAGGGTGCGGTTGAGGAGGCGGAGGATGTGGGCGTACTCCTCGCTGTCCGCGGTGGAGGGGTCCGGGGCGGAGCCGGCCTTCTCGAACTCGACGCCCTTGTGGACGAGGAGGGTGGCGTCACCACCGTCGTCGAGGATCATGTTCGGGCCGCCGGTGGGCGTGTTCGGCCAGGTCAGGGCCTGCTCCGTGCACCACCAGTACTCCTCGAGGGTCTCGCCCTTCCAGGCGAAGACCGGGACGCCCTGCGGGTTCTCCGGGGTGCCGTTGGGGCCGACGGCGATGGCCGCGGCGGCGTGGTCCTGGGTGGAGAAGATGTTGCAGGAGGCCCAGCGGACCTCGGCGCCGAGGGCGACCAGGGTCTCGATGAGGACGGCGGTCTGCACGGTCATGTGCAGGGAGCCGGTGACGCGGGCGCCGGCGAGCGGCTGCTGCTCGGCGTACTCGCGGCGGATGGACATCAGGCCGGGCATCTCGTGCTCGGCGAGGGTGATCTCCTTGCGGCCGAAGACGGCCAGGGAGAGGTCGGCGACCTTGAAGTCCTGGTGCGTGACAGTCGTCATGACGGGGCTGCTCCACGTGTGGTCGAGTACGAGGGTCGGGTCGGACGCCTGGCGCCACGGAGGCTCCCGGGGCATACGGATGCCCGGGGTTCTCCACGGTGCCGTCGTCGGAGGCCCTCTCTCCCTCGGCCGGTCCGTGCGGACCGCCCGACCGCCATCAGCAGCGACGTCTGGCTGGTCACGAATCTACACCGGACGGGGCGGTGAGCCACAGTCCGCATCGGAATCGCGGGGGCGGTTCCGGGACTCGTACGGACGTACGAGGCCCCCGGGACCGGCGGGGTCCCGGGGGCCTTGTGGCGGCGGGGGTCAGTGACCTGCGCCGCCCGGGCCCTTGGCGGGGTTCGAACCGTTCGCGGCGGCCGTCTCGCTGTAGATGTCGGGCTCCAGGTAGATGACCCGGGCGATCGGGACGGCGGCGCGGATGCGCTCCTCGGCGGCGTTGATCGCGTTCGCCACCTCGGTGGCCGACTCGTCGTGCCGGACGGCGATCTTCGCGGCGACGAGGAGCTCCTCGGGGCCGAGGTGGAGGGTGCGCATGTGGATGAGGCGGGTGACGGTGTCGCCGTCGACGACCGCGTCCTCGATCTTCTTGACGTCCTCGATGCCCGCGGCCTCGCCGAGCAGCAGCGACTTCGTCTCGGCCGCGAGGACGATCGCGATGACGATGAGGAGGATGCCGATGCAGAGGGTGCCGATGCCGTCCCAGACGCCGTTGCCGGTGATGAGGGCGAGGCCGACACCGCCGAGGGCGAGGATCAGGCCGACGAGCGCGCCGAGGTCCTCCAGGAGGACGACCGGGAGCTCGGGGGCCTTCGCCCGGCGGACGAACTCCTTCCAGGACAGGCCGCCGCGGACCGCGTTGGACTCCTTGATGGCCGTACGGAAGGAGAACGTCTCGGCGATGATCGCGAAGACGAGGACGCCGACCGGCCAGTACCAGGCCGTGATCTCGTGCGGGTCGTGGATCTTCTCGTAGCCCTCGTAGATGGCGAACATGCCACCGACGGAGAACAGGACGATGGAGACGAGGAAGGCGTAGATGTACCGCTCGCGGCCGTAGCCGAAGGGGTGTTCCGGGGTCGCCTCGCGCTTGGCCTTCTTGCCGCCGAGGAGCAGCAGGCCCTGGTTGCCGGAGTCGGCCAGCGAGTGGACGCTCTCCGCGAGCATCGAGGACGAACCACTGAAGAGGAACGCCACGAACTTGGCTACGGCGATCGCGAGATTGGCGGCGAGTGCCGCCACGATCGCCTTGGTTCCGCCTGACGCGCTCATGGGTGTACGTGGTCCCTTCGTCGATGCACCGGCTCTGTCGCCGCGGTTCGGCCGGTCATTGTCGCATCAGGCCACGACCGTGGCGCGGAAGATGGTCCCCGCACCGGACAGTTCGGCCGTCTCGCCCGCCGGTACGAAGACGGATTCGCCCGGGGCGAGGGTGACTTCGCCCGCTTTCGGGCGGCCCGCGACGGCGAGCAGGATCTGCGGGGTGGGGCTGGTCAGGTCGGTCGGGGCGGCGCCCTCGGGCCGGGCGAACCGGGAGAGGCGGAACTCGTCGGTGGGGGTGTCGTAGACCTCCTCGCCCGCAGGGGAGGCCTCGGGGCGCAGGACGGTCGGGTCGGTCGGCTCGAAACGGACCACGCGCAGGAGTTCGGGGACGTCGATGTGCTTGGGGGTGAGTCCGCAGCGCAGCACGTTGTCGGAGTTGGCCATGATCTCGACGCCGAGCCCGTCGAGATAGGCGTGCGGCACGCCCGCGCCCAGGTAGAGCGCTTCGCCGGGCTGGAGCCGGACCCGGTTGAGCAGCATCGCCGCGATGACGCCGGGGTCGCTCGGGTAGTGGTGGGCGAGGCTCGCGTACGGGGCGTGGGCGCCGCCGAGGCGGTCGGCGGCCGCGGTCGCCTCGGCGACGGTGTGCGCCATCTCCTCCGGGTCGGCGGTCAGCAGGGCCGTCAGGACCTCGCGGAGCGCGGCCTCTTCGGGGTGGGCGTGGAGCAGGTCGACGTACGGCTTGAGCGAGTCGACGCCGAGCGCGGCGATCAGGTCGGCGGCCTCGGCGGGGGCGCGGAAGCCGCACAGTCCGTCGAAGGGCGTGAGGGCGCAGATCAGCTCGGGCTTGTGGTTGGCGTCCTTGTACGTGCGGTGCGGGGCGTCGATCGGGACGCCCGCGGCCTCCTCGGCCGCGTGACCGGCCCGTGCCTGCGCCAGGTCGGGGTGGACCTGGAGGGAGAGCGGGGCGCCGGCGGCGAGCACCTTCAGGAGGAACGGGAGGCGGGGGCCGAACTTCTCGACGGAACGCGGTCCCAGCTCGCGTACGGGATCGGCGTCGATCAACGCGTTCAGCGAGCCGCGCTCGGTGCGGGAGGGCGCGCCGGGGTGGGCGCCCATCCACATCTCGGCCTGGGGCTCGCCGGAGGGGGCGATTCCGAGCAGTTCCGGGATGGCCGTCGTGGATCCCCAGGCGTAGGGGCGAACGGTGTTGAAGAGGCGGTCCATGGTGCCTGCCAGCTCCTCGGGGCGGTGACGGATGGTGCGGGGTGTCGGGAGACAGGTGACAGGTGTCGGGTGACGGCGGTGTGACGGAGTGGTGGACGGGTGGGGGGTTTGAGGGGGATGGGGCTGAGGGGGTGGGAGGGGGTGTTGTTTCTAGTGGGGCGTGCGGCCCGGGGTCGCCAGGGAGAGGTAGGCGGCCGCGAAGTCGGTCACGGCCAGCAGCTCCGCCAGGGTCTCCAGGTCGCCGCCCTCCTCCGGTTCCAGTTCGCTGATGGCGGTCTCGTGGCTGAGGGCCAGTTCGCGGGCCGCGTGGGCCGCGGTGAGGCCGTCGGTCGGGCGGTCCCTGAGCAGGACGACCCTGGCGCGCAGCGCCTGCTGCTCCTCCACCCGGTCCCGGAAGAAGTCCTCGGGGTCGGCGCCCGCCGCGTAGTCGCCCGCGAGCAGTACCCCGTGCGCGGGCAGGGCCTCCGGGAGCTCGGCGGCCAGCGCGGGCAGCCCGGCGATCTCGGCGAGTACCGCGGCGAAACGGCGGCCCGCCGGGCCCGCGGCCGCGCCCTCGGTCCAGATCAGCGGCAGCGAGTCCGCGAGCTCGGCGGCGAGCGTCTTCGCCGGGTTGCTGTACGTGGCGATGGCCGGGCCGCAGCGTTCGGCCGTACGGTCCAGCCGGTCGGCCACCTTCTCCAGCGTCTCCGGCGGCGCTTCGAGGAGCCCGACCCGGTCGAGGAGCACCAGCAGCGGGGTGAACAGGGCCCACAGGGCGCCGGGTCCTGCCGCGAGGCCCTCGGTGGAGTCGTCGGGGGTCTCGTTCGGGGCGGTGGCCATCGGGACGAACAGGCCGTGGGAGCCGCTGACGGCCTCGGCGAGCGGCGAGGCTTTCGGGGCGACGGCGACGACCGTCACGCCGCGGCGGTACGCCTGCTCGGCGAGGAGCGCCAGGCCCGGTTCTGAACCGTCCGTCGTCGGCAGCAGGAGCAGGTCCACCGAGCCGGCCCAGCCGGGCAGCGCCCAGCGCAGGGCGCCCGCGGCGGGGGCGACGCCGGTCGGCTGGAGGCGTACGACGGGGGCCGAGGCGCCGGCCAGGGCGCCGATCAGGTCGGCGACGCCTGCGGCTACGGTGCCGGGGCCCGCGAGGAGTACGGCGCGGGGGCGGCCCTCGGGGTGCAGGTCCGTGATCCCGGCCTCGGCGGCGTGCCGGGTCGCCGTCCGCACCCGGGCGCCGGCCTCCGCCGCGGCGCGGAGGAGACCGCGGTGGTCGGCGAGGGCCAGGTCGTCCGGGGCATCGAGGAGGGTCTCGTCGAGCATGGGGCGGGTGCCTCCGGTCGCGTCGTCGTCGGGTTCTCTGCGGGGCCTGCGGGTGCCTGGTGGGTCCTTGGTGGTGCGGGTCCTGCGGGTGCGGGGCCTGGGGGTGCGGGTCCTGGGGGTGCGGGGCCTTGTCGTGCGGGTTCTGGTGCGCCCGGCCTCCGGCCGGGCTTGTCGGCTTCCCACCCGCACCACCCGTACAGCTGAGAGGGCAGAGGTGCGGGGCTTCCCGTGGGGGGTGCTCGCCGTCGGCGGCGGGCCCTCCGCGGGAGGGAGGGAGGTACGCGAGTCCGGTGATCGGGGCCGTGGCGTGCGGTGGCCTCGTATCGGCCGGCTCACTTGCGTACGCGCGTACCCGTACCCGCGTGCCCGTATCCGCGTACCGCCCGCCCGCGTACCGTCTGCCCGCGTGCTCGCGTACCGCGTACCCGCCCGCTCGCGTACCGCGTACCGCCTGCCCGCGCGCTCGCGTTCCGCGTACCCACCCGCTCGCGTACCCGCCTGCCCGCGTTGTCGGCCGGCCTTCGTCGCCCGCTCCCGTGCGGCCTCCGGCCTGTGGGCCCACCGGGCCTGGGGGCTCTTCGGCGGTCAGTGGGGCTGTCTCGCCTGCGGGCGGCTCGGGCTGCCTCGCGGCGGCCGGGGGTCAGGACGGGCGGCGGGCTTCGTCCGTCAGGAGGACCGGGATGTTGTCCCGGACCGGGTAGGCGAGGCCGCAGTCGGGGCTCGTGCAGAGGAGTTCGGGGGTTTCGTCCGCCGTGCGGTCGTTGAGCGGAGCGTGGCACGCGGGGCAGGCCAGGATCTCCAGGAGGCCGGCTTCGAGCGGCATGGGATGTCCCTTCGAACAAGCGGGGGTCGGGCCAGGTCAGCCTACCGCCGGGGAACGAGGGGCGCCCCGTTCCCCGGCGGCCTGCCGGGTCAGTCCGTCGCCCGGACCAGGGCGAGGACCTCGTCGCGGATCTTGGCCATGGTGGCCTCGTCGCGGGCCTCGACGTTGAGGCGGAGGAGCGGCTCGGTGTTCGAGGCGCGCAGGTTGAACCACCAGTCCGCGGCCGTCACCGTCAGGCCGTCGAGCTCGTCGAGGGTCACGCCCTCGCCCTCGTACGCCGCCCTGACCTTCGCGGCGCTGGCGGCCTGGTCCGCGACGGTCGAGTTGATCTCGCCCGAGGAGGCGTAGCGGTCGTACGCCTCCACCAGGTCGGAGAGGGTGCCCTCCTGGCCGCCGAGGGCCGCCAGGACGTGGAGCGCGGCGAGCATGCCCGTGTCCGCGTTCCAGAAGTCCCTGAAGTAGTAGTGCGCGGAATGCTCGCCGCCGAAGATCGCTCCGGTCTTCGCCATCTCCTCCTTGATGAAGGAGTGGCCGACGCGGGTGCGGACGGGCTCGCCGCCGTTCTCGCGGACGACCTCGGGCACCGACCAGGAGGTGATCAGGTTGTGGATGATCGTTCCGCCGGGGTGCTTGGCCAGCTCGCGGGCGGCCACGAGGGCCGTGATCGCGGACGGCGAGACGCCCTCGCCGCGCTCGTCGACGACGAAGCAGCGGTCGGCGTCGCCGTCGAAGGCGAGGCCGAGGTCGGCGCCCTCGGCCCGGACACGGGCCTGGAGGTCGACGATGTTCTTCGGGTCGAGCGGGTTCGCCTCGTGGTTCGGGAACGTCCCGTCCAGCTCGAAGTACATCGGGACGACGTCGAGCGGCAGGCCCTCGAAGACGGTGGGGACCGTGTGGCCGCCCATGCCGTTGCCCGCGTCGACGACCACCTTGAGGGGGCGGATCGCCGTGAGGTCGACCAGGGCCTTCAGGTGGGCGGCGTAGTCCGCCAGCGTGTCCCGTTCGGTGACCGTGCCCGGCGTCGCCGCGGCTTCCGGCGCGCCCGTCTCCGACCAGCGCTCGGCCAGCTCGCGGATCTCCGCGAGACCGGTGTCCTGCCCCACGGGGGCGGCGCCCGCACGGCACATCTTGATGCCGTTGTACTGGGCCGGATTGTGCGAGGCGGTGAACATGGCACCGGGCAGGCCGAAGCTGCCGGACGCGAAGTACAGCTGATCGGTGGAGCAGAGCCCGATCAGGGTGACGTCGGCGCCGAGGCGGGCCGCGCCGCGCGCGAAGGCGTCCGCGAGACCGGGCGACGAGGGGCGCATGTCGTGGCCGATGACGATCGCGTCAGCGTCCGTCACCCGTACGAAGGCCGCGCCGAAGAGCTCGGCGAGGTCCTCGTCCCACTGGTCGGGCACCACTCCGCGGACGTCGTACGCCTTCACGATCTGCGACAGATCGACAGTCACGGATCCACCCTCCTGAGTTCTCGGCACGCGTGTGCGGTGCGTGTCGTGTACGGAAGGCCAAAACTACCCGGAGCCGGGAGGGGTACGCGGACAGCCGGCTTCGGCGTCGGCTCAGTTGTCCGGGGAGCGGAGCACCCTGAGATGTCCTCTGCGGCCGACCTCCATGGGGTCGCCGCCCCGGCCTCCGCCGCCCTTGCCGCCGGCCTCGGCCGCGCGTTCCCGGGGGCGGGCCGCCTCCCGTACCGCGTTGGCCAGGGCTTCGAGGTCGTCGCCGCTGGGGCGGGGCGGGGCGGAACCGTCGGTCAGCCGCACGACCTCCCACCCGCGGGGGGCGGTGAGGCGCTCGCTGTGCTCGGCGCACAGGTCGTAGCAGTGGGGCTCGGCGTAGGTGGCGAGCGGGCCGAGGACCGCAGTCGAGTCGGCATAGACGTACGTCAGTGTCGCGACGGCAGGGCGGCCGCACGCGGTGCGCGAACAGCGACGTACAGGGCTCACGACGTTGGACGGTACCGCACTCTTGAGCGGGCCGCGACGACTCTCCCTCAGGTCACTCCACCGTGTCGCGCTGTGACCTCCGCCACCACGCCGCCGGGGGCGGTCGCTCTGACCTGCGTGGGAGAGGGCGCACGGGGGCGGGGTCAGGAGTCGATCCGGACAGTCCGGGGTACAGATCCGGTCAACCACGGCCAGATGGCCGATCGCCAGGGGCCCTTGAACCGAGCGGACGATTGGCCGGAATGTTCAGGTTTCGACATCGGGTGCGGGGGTGCGTCGGCGGCCCCGGGAGCGGTGGCGAGGTTGTGCCACGGTGCGGGGAGACAGATGAGGGTTACGCTGCGTCAGTGATGGACAGTCCTGTGCCGCCGAGCCCCCCGAACCGTTCCACGGAGCCTCCGGCGGAGCCTCGGGTGCGCCGCCGCGACCGGCACGGCCGCGGGATGCGCGGACCGGTCGCCCCGCCGCAGGTGCCGCTCTCCTCGAGTCGGGCCGACACCTTCCGTGATCTGGTCCTCGACTCGGTCGAGCGTCTGGAGCGGCGCTGGCCGCAGCTCGCGGACGTCGACTTCATGGTGATGGAGGTACCTCCACCGGTGACGGGCGAGACCGTGCCGCTGGGGGGCTCCGCGCCCGCCGAGAAGAACGAGCCCGCCCGGGTGGTCGTCTACCGGCGTCCGGTCGAGATCCGGTCAAAGAACCGGGACGAGCGGGCTCTCCTGGTCCACGAGGTGGTCGTGGAGCAGGTCGCGGAACTCCTCGGGCTCTCCCCCGAGTCGGTCGATCCCCGGTACGGGCAGGATTGAGCCGGGCGGATCATTTGCGGCTCAGCCTGGCTTGAGGCCCTTCTAGTCCAGCACCCCGAGGTCCTGGTGTGCCGTCGGGACCTCCACCGTGCCGCGGTCGTCGACGAGCGTCTGGATCGTGAACATCGGCGTCCCGTCCAGGGGCAGCGCCAGTGTCCGCGCCGCGTACACCTTGCCGCCGGAGACCGGCTCGACGGTGATCGCGTACGAACCCTTGAGGCCCTCGGGGACCAGGTCCGTGAGCGTCGTCGTCGTGCCCGCCTTGACGGTGACCGTCCTCGACACCGGCGTACCCGCGCCGGAGCCGGCCGAGGCCGTGACCTTGACCTGGGCGGCGGCCTCGGGCGCGGTCAGGGAGAGCGTGGAGGCCTTGGCACGGTTGTCGGCGACCGTCGCACGGCCGGAGATCGCCGCGGCCGCCGGTACGAACGCGATCTCGGTGTCCGCGCCCTTGCCGCGCACCACCCGGAGGGCGGCCACGACCGGCGTGGGCTTCTTCGGGTCGCTCGGGGTGAGCAGCAGCGAGCCCCCCTCGCCGCGGGTCAGGTCCGGCAGGTCGACGGAGGCCGTCATCCCGGACTTCACGTGCAGGGCGCCGGCGCCGGCGGGGACGATCGTGCCGGTCGCGCTGACGAGCTGGACCTTCAGGTCGGCGTCGTCGTGGCCGGGGGCGAAGGCGACGAGCCGCACGGAGGTGGCGTCGGCCGGGATGCCGGGGAGTACGGCGCGGCTCGCCGGGTCGGCCGCGGCCGAGATCCAGTCGCTGCCCAGCTTGTCGTCGGCGGCGGCGATGGCGGCGCCGATCCGTCCGCTGCGGGTGGTGACGTGCACGGTGACGGTCTGCTGGGCGGCCTCACCCGTGAGGGTGGAGAGGAGCACGGGGACCGTGGAGCGGGCGGGGACCGGGATGCCCTCGGTGAACTGGGACTTGAGGGGGCCCTCGGGGCCGAACAGCTCGATGTCGGCGACGGCGGCCGAGTCGTCCGGGTTGGTGAGGTGGACGTAGTCCTGGCGCTCCTTGGCGGTGGAGGCCGCGGGGAACCAGAAGTCGGTGTCGGGGGCCCCGCAGCTGAGCCCGAGGAGGCCGCTGGCGCCGCCCGCGGGGACGACGGTGGACTGCTGGACGGTCCAGCCGGGGGCGAGGGTGCCGGTCGCCGCGCCGACGAGGGCGGGCACGGCGGGGCCGTCCGCCTCGGCGGTGACGGGCTTGCCGGGGGCGGTGACGGTGGCCGGGATCTTGGGGGCCTTGGGCTTCTTGCCGCCCTGCGAGGTGCCGCCGGAGATCGTCGTGCTCGCGGCGGGCCGCAGCTGGGCGGTGGGCTGCTCAGCCTTGCCCTCGCTCGGGGCGCCGGTACCGGCACCTGTGCCCGTACCCGTACCCGGCGGGGTGTACGAGGTGTAGAGCGTCTCGGCCACCTCCGAGGTGCTGGGCGCCGGGCAGAGCAGGCCCGCGCGCTCGACCGGCAGCCGGGTGGTGGCCTTGGCCTGGGGCGCTGCGGGGCCTTCCGGGGCGGTGAGGGACGCGAAGCCGGTGACGGCGGCGAGCGCCGTGGCGACCGCGATCAGGGAGAGAGTCGTGCGCTTCACTGGTTGCTGCTCCCGTCGGGACGCTGCTCGGTCTCGTGGCCCTGAGGGTGCCCGTAGCCGTAGGTGTACGGGTCGTACTGCTGTTGCTGCTGGTCGTACTGCTGCTGCTGCTGTTGCTGTTGCTGGTCGTACTGCTGCTGGTCGTACTGCTGTTGCTCGTAACCCTGGTCGTAGCCCTGTTCGTAGCCCTGCTGGGGGTACGCGTACGGCTGCTGCTGGTACGGGTCGGCGGCGTAGTCCTGGTAGTAGCCCTGCTCGGCGTACGCCTGCGGCTGGGGCTGTTCCTGGTTCTGGGCCTGGGCGTAGGCGGGGTCGTAGCCGCCGTCCCACTCCTGGGGCTCGTATGCCTGCTGGTCCGGGATCGGGACGGGCGCGGGCTCCGGTTCCGTACCGGCGGCCTCGGTCCTGGTCCCGGTCTCGGCCTCCGCCTCCGCCTCCGCCGCTGCGCGCAGACGGCGGGCCCTGCGGCCGTCGCCCTCGGTCGCCTGGGCGGGGATCGCGAGCTCCTCGTCCGGCAGGTCGTCGTCGATCTCGCGGCGCCGCCCGGGCAGGGCCAGGACCAGCAGGACGACGCCGAGGAAGACCTGGGTCCAGATCCACGCGGTGCGGGTGAGCGGCTGGTCGTACGTGACGTCCAGGCGGCCGCCCGCGGCGGGGAGTTCGAAGCCCTGCGCCCAGCCGTCGACGGTGGTGCGGGTCAGCTCCTTGCCGTCGAGGGTGGCCGTCCAGCCCTCGTCGGCGCGGTCGGCGAGCCGCAGGACGCGGCCGGCGGGGCCGGCCGGGATGTCGGTGTGCGCCTCGACGGGGCCCGCGGCGACGGCGACGGGAACCGTGGCCGTCGCGGGGTCGGCCGGCTTCTCCGTCGACCCGGCCGGCGGGACGATCATGACGCGGGCGATCTCGCGATCCACGCGCCAGAGGGCGCTGCCGTCGAGCTGGCTGAGGCGGCTGAGGCCCGGGGTGGAGTCGAGGACGCGGCTCGTCTGGCGCGGTGCCCCGTCCCGTACGAGGACGTAGCGGATCGCGTAGCCGCTGAGTTCCTGGGTCTGGTCGGCGCCGGAGCCGGCGACCAGGTGGGCGACGACGTCGTCGAGGCGGGGGTCGTCCTCGGCGCCCGCGGTGAGTTCGGCGTCGCCGAGGCGGGCGCCGGAGCCGCGGACCAGGGTGTAGGCGACCTCGCCGGGGCTGCCGCCCAGGACGAGGGTGCGGGGCTGGTCGCGGGTGCCGCTCTCCTCGGCGACGAAGGCCGGGACCTGGACCGGGTCGCGGCGGGTCAGCGGGCCGTCGGCGCCGGCGATCATCCAGCCGGCGGCGGCGACGGCGGGGCCGGCGGCGCAGGCGAGGGCGATCAGGGCGGCGACGGGCTGGCGCCAGCCGAAGCCGTGGGCGGCGACGCGGGTGCGGCCGCCTTCCGCGCCGATCATTCCGGCGGCGATGAGGGCGGCGCCGTAGACGAGGGTGGCGGGTCCGGCCCAACCGGTGCCGCCCGCGCCGTTGGTGAGGACGGCGAGGAGGAGGCCGGCGAGGGCGGCGGTCCAGGCGGCGAGGACGGCGAGCCGGCGTTCCTCGCGGAGCAGTCCGGCCAGGGCGGCGAGGACGAGGCCCGCCAGGAGGAGGCCGCCGGTGGTGCCGGGGCCGCCGGGGCTGGTGCCGAGCAGGTCGAGTGCGGTGGCCGTGCCCGTACGGATGTCGCGGCCGGCCTCGCGCAGGAGGGCGGCGGGGTCGGTGAGGAGGGTGAGCGACCAGGGGGCGAGGACGAGGAGCGGGGTGCCGACGGCGGCCAGGAAGCGCAGCCCGTACGCGGTGATGTCGGAGCGGCGTACGACGAGGACGCCGAGGCCGAGGACGACGGCGAGCGGCCACACGACCGGTGTGAACGCGATCGTGAAGGTGAGCAGGAAGGTGTACGCCCAGGTGGCGCGCCAGCTGCCCCGGTCGGGCCGGTTGAAGCCGTGGGCGGCGACGGCGGCGCGGGCCATCAGCGGGAGCAGGATCGCGAGGACGGCGGTGCCGAGCCGGCCGGTGGCGAGGGCCCCGGTGACGGCGGGCAGGAAGGCGTACGCGATGGCGCCCCAGGCGCGCAGGAGGCGGGACTCGACGATGCCGCGGGCCGCGAAGTAGGCGGTGAAGCCGGCGAGCGGGACCGAGCAGACGAGCAGCAGGGTCAGCGCGGTGGAGGTGGAGCCGAGGAAGAGGGCGGAGAGCGCGGCGAGGACGGCGAGGTAGGGCGGGGCGGTCTGGGTGCCGCCGGTGCCGAGGGCGTGCCAGGTGTCGGCGTACCGCGACCAGAGGCCGGAGACGGTGTCGGGGGCGGGCAGCAGGGCGCCGCCGGCCAGGGAGCCGCCGGCGAGGAGGCCGCGGCAGGCGACGAGGGAGACCAGGAGCAGGAGGGCGAAGAGGACCGGGCCGGGTTTGGCCGCGATCTTCTTGAGCCGGGCGAACTGCTCGATCTCCAGGTAGTCGGCGTCGTCGCCGCCCGGACCGGATTCGACGACGCCGCGGCGGGAGCCGCCGGAGTCGGCCTCGGTGCCGCCGAAGTTGGCGGTGAGCTGTTCGACGGCGGCGCGGACGGTGGCGCCGGGCGGCGGGAACAGCGGGCGGAGTTCGCCCGCGGCGACGGCCGGGTTCTTGCGCCGCTTCCGGGCGGCGAGGATCTTCTCGGGGCGCAGGAGGGTGGCGAGGAGGCCCATGACCTCGTCGACGGCCTGGCCGGGGACCTTGCCGACGAGGTAGGCGAGGGTGCGGAGCAGGGTGCTGAGGACGAGCCGCAGGAGGACGTAGGGGAGGGCGGCGCCGCGGGTGTTGGCGAGGAGGGTGTAGACGGCGCCGGCCTTGTCGACGCGGTGCGGGTTGGCCGCCGTGCGGCCGGCGCAGTCGACGGTGCGGCGCTCGCGGGCGGAGGCCTCGGCGTGGCGGAGGACGGCGTCGGGGGCGATGAGGACGCGGTGGCCGGCGGAGTGGGCGCGCCAGCAGAGGTCGACGTCGTCGCGCATGAGCGGCAGGCGCCGGTCGAAGCCGCCGAGTTCCTCGAAGACGTCGCGCCGGATCAGCATGCCGGCGGTGGAGACGGAGAGGACGGAGCGGACCTGGTCGTGCTGGCCCTGGTCCTGTTCGCGGCGGTCGAGGCCGGTCCAGCGGCGGCCGCTGCGGGCGATGGAGACGCCGGTCTCCAGGAGCTGCTTCCTGTCGTACCAGCCGCGCAGTTTGGGGCCGATGACGGCGGCGTACGCGTCGGAGTCGGCGACGCGGAGGAGTTCGGCGAGGGCGCCGGGTTCGGGGGCGCAGTCGTCGTGGAGGAGCCAGAGCCACTGGACCGGTTCGCCGTGCGGGAGGTCCGGGAGGTCGTAGGCGTCGTCGTTCCAGGTGCGGCTGACGGGGTCCCAGCCACTGGGGCGCTTCAGGTAGGGCAGGTCCTCGGGTCCGAGCACGGGCGCGGTGCGGGCGGCCTCCTCGACGGCGGTGCCGAAGCCGGTGCGGCGCGCGAGGTGCAGGACGCGGTCGGTGCCGATGGCGTCGGCGAGGAGCTGCGCCGAGTCGTCGGCGCTGCCGGTGTCGGCGGCGACCACGTTCTGCACGGGGCGTTCCTGGGCGAGCAGCCCGGCGAGGGCGTCCGGCAGCCAGCGGGCGCCGTCGTGGGTGACGAGCACGGCGGTGACGACGTGTCGCGGAAACTCAGGAGTTGAGGACATCGAGCTACGGGCCCTCCGGCCGGGGTCGCCCGCGAAGGGCGTGGGGAGCGTCTCGGACGGAGGCCCACACTAACGGCTGCACGCGGAGCGGTCCGCCGCCCTGTGGACAGAGGGTGGGGAACGGTTTCGTACAGAACACGCAGAACGGTCCGCCGCCTGTGGATGGGGCACAGGGGGCGGACCGTTCGTCGTGTCCTGATGGGCGCGGCCCGGTGGGCGGGCCCGGGCAGGCTGCGCGCCGTTCAGACGGCGGCCTTCTTCAGGCGGCGTCGCTCGCGCTCGGAGAGGCCGCCCCAGATGCCGAAGCGCTCGTCGTTCTGCAAGGCGTATTCGAGACATTCGGAACGGACCTCGCAGGCGAGGCAGACCTTCTTGGCCTCGCGGGTCGAGCCGCCCTTCTCGGGGAAGAAGGACTCGGGATCGGTCTGGGCGCACAGCGCGCGCTCCTGCCAGCCGAGTTCTTCGTCCGCGTCCTCGACCAGCAGTTCCTGGAACAACTCGGTCATGTGCGCCCCTCGTCTGTTCTGTGCGTCCCCGTGGGTGTTGCCGTTGCGAACCCGGCCGAACGACACGAGTGAAATTACAAGTTCGTGCTCTGCGCGAGTCAAGCCGAGATCTGCTATTGGGCCCGGTATTCACTCTGCGGAACCAAGCGTATGCGGAAAGTGTTCAAATCACCAAAAAACGTGACACATGCCACCGGCCTGGCCGACCGCGCGCTTCACAAGGAAGGACGTCCGAGACTTGGATCTTGTTGCGATCCAGCCATGGAAGCGATCCGGATCACAGTGCGATCACGGGGCTGCCATGTTTACGGGCACGGCTGAAGCGCCATCTCTCCTGGTCGGCGCCTGAACAAACCTTTCTCCGGGCACAGTAACCGGATGAGGTGAAACATTACCCCCAAATCGGGCATTGAGTTGACAGTCGGGTGCCGCTCCGGCCACCTTTGGTGGCATGCCAGCGACCACAGCGCTCTCCGCGACCCACAGCCGTGGGTTCCGCCGCGCTGTCCAGGCGCGCTGTTGCTGTTGCTGTCCCAGCTGTTGATGCCGTAGAGCTCCAGCTTTCTCCTCCCAGCGTCACCCGGCGTTACCTCGCGTAACTCGCGCCAGTCGCGCATCTCTCGCGTCACTCGCATCACCTCTGCTTCGTGACCCCACCGCTTCTGTTTCTGCTGAGGAACCTCCCCACCCATGAACATGGACAGCGACCTTCAGATCGCCGGCGACATCCTCGAGGTCCCGCACCTCCTCCAGCCCGAGCGCGCCCACCCCGTCACCGTGGCCGAGTTCGCCGGCCTCGCGCGCTCGATCGCCGACGACCGCGCCCAGTGGGCCCCGTACGTCGAGTACGACGCCACCACCCGCTGGTACCACCGGCTGCGCACGGGCCCCGGCTACGAGGTGTGGCTGCTCTCCTGGGTGCCCGGCCAGGGCAGCGGGCTCCACGACCACGGCGTCTCCTCCGGCGTACTCACCGTCCTGGAGGGTGAGCTGACGGAGCGTACGGAGGGAACGGAGGGAACGGACCGGGGTACGGGCGGGAGCGCGGGTCTGAGTGCGGGCCGGAGTACGGGCCGGAGTGCGCGGACGCTCGCGCCGGGCGCGCAGCGGGTCTTCGCGCCGGGGTACGTCCACGAGGTCGTCAACGACTCCCTCGAACCGGCCGTCAGCCTCCACGTCTACTTCCCCGGCCTCACGGACATGCCGATGCACGAGTCGCTCCAGGCCCAGTGCGCCCCGATCTCTTCCACCCCGGTCTCCCCCGCCCCGGCCGCCCCCGGTGTCGTCGTCGCCTGAGAGACTGCCGCACATGCGCATTGTGGTTCTGGCCGGCGGCATCGGTGGTGCCCGTTTCCTTCGCGGCCTCAAGCAGGCCGCGCCGGACGCGGAGATCACGGTCATCGGCAACACCGGTGACGACATCCATCTCTTCGGGCTGAAGGTCTGCCCCGACCTGGACACGGTGATGTACACCCTCGGCGGTGGCATCAACGAGGAGCAGGGCTGGGGCCGTACGGACGAGTCCTTCACCGTCAAGGAGGAGCTCGCGGCGTACGGCGTCGGACCCGAGTGGTTCGGCCTCGGCGACCGGGACTTCGCGACCCACATCGTCCGTACGCAGATGCTCGGCGCGGGCTACCCGCTGAGCGCCGTCACCGAGGCCCTGTGCGCCCGCTGGCAGCCGGGCGTACGCCTGCTTCCCATGTCCGACGACCGCGTCGAGACGCACGTGGCGATCGAGGTCGACGGCGAGCAGCGCGCTGTGCACTTCCAGGAGTACTGGGTGAAGCTGCGCGCCTCCGTCGACGCGAAGGCGATCGTGCCCGTCGGCGCGGAGGCCGCGAAGCCTGCGCCTGGCGTCCTCGAGGCGATCGCGGAGGCGGACGTCATCCTCTTCCCGCCGTCCAACCCCGTGGTGAGCGTCGGGACGATCCTGGCCGTGCCCGGGATCCGCGAGGCGATCACCGCGGCCGACGTGCCCGTCGTGGGCCTCTCCCCCATCGTCGGCGACGCGCCCGTGCGCGGCATGGCCGACAAGGTGCTCGCGGCCGTGGGCGTGGAGTCCACGGCGGCGGCGGTCGCCCGGAACTACGGCTCCGAACTCGTCGACGGCTGGCTCGTCGACACCGTCGACGCGGGCGCGGTCGCGGAGGTCGAGGCGGCGGGCATCCGCTGCCGGGCGGTCCCGCTGATGATGACCGACGTCGAGGCGACGGCCGCGATGGCACGGGAGGCGCTGGCGCTGGCCGAGGAGGTACGGGGGTGAGCGACGGTGCGCGAGGGGGCGCCGGTACGCGGGGGAGCGCCGGTGCGCAGGTGAGCGACGGTGCGCCGGTGCGCGTCGCGGCTCCTTCGTATCGGGTCTGGGCGTTGGCCGGGCTGCCCGAGGTGGCGGCCGGGGACGATCTGGCCAAGCTGATCGCCTCCGTCTCGCCGGAGCTCGTCGACGGGGACGTCCTCCTCGTCACCTCCAAGATCGTGAGCAAGGCCGAGGGCCGGGTGGTCGCCGCCGACGACCGCGAGGAGGCCATCGACGCCGAGACGGTACGGGTGGTGGCGCGGCGCGGCGCCCTGCGGATCGTCGAGAACCGGCAGGGGCTCGTGATGGCCGCCGCCGGGGTCGACGCGTCCAACACCCCTGCCGGGACGGTGCTGTTGCTGCCCCAGGACCCCGACGCCTCGGCGCGGCGCATCCGTTCGGGGCTGCGCGACGCGCTCGGCGTCGACGTCGGCGTCGTCGTCACGGACACCTTCGGGCGGCCCTGGCGCAGCGGGCTCACCGATGTGGCGATCGGGGCGGCCGGTGTGCGGGTCCTCGACGACCTGCGCGGCGGGACCGACGCGCACGGCAATCCGCTGAGCGCGACCGTGGTCGCCACCGCAGACGAACTCGCCGCCGCGGGCGACCTGGTGAAGGGCAAGGCGGCGGGTCTCCCCGTCGCCGTCGTCCGGGGCCTGCCGCACGTGGTGGGCGGGGACGAGGAGCCGGGCGCACGGGCGCTGGTGCGGGGCGCGGCCGACGACATGTTCCGGCTCGGCACCTCGGAGGCCGTACGCGAGGCGGTGACGCTGCGGCGGACCGTACGGGAGTTCACGGCGGATCCGGTGGACCCGGGTGCGGTACGGCGTGCGGTCGCCGCGGCGGTGACGGCTCCGGCGCCGCACCACACCACGCCGTGGCGGTTCGTGCTCCTGGAGTCGGCGGCGTCGCGGGTGCGGTTGCTCGACGCGATGCGGGACGCGTGGATCGCGGACCTGCGGCGGGACGGGAAGACGGAGGAGTCCATCGCCAAGCGGGTCCGGCGCGGGGACGTCCTGCGCAACGCCCCGTACCTGGCGGTGCCCTGCCTCGTCATGGACGGCGCCCACCACTACGGCGATCCGCGCCGGGACGCGGCCGAGCGCGAGATGTTCGTGGTGGCGGCGGGCGCGGGCGTGCAGAACTTCCTGGTGGCGCTCGCGGGTGAGCGGCTGGGCTCGGCGTGGGTCTCCTCGACGATGTTCTGCCGGGACGTCGTACGGGAGGTCCTCGACCTGCCGGCCGACTGGGACCCGCTCGGCGCGGTCGCGATCGGACATCCGGCGGGGGCACCGAGGGAGCGGGCGGCGCGGGGGGCGGCGGAGTTCGTCGAGGTGCGGTAGGCCGGCCGTCGCGACCTCGGCCATGATCCGCCGGACACGCCCAGGGCCTGTCTGACAATGAGCGTGCGTGCCGGGCGGGCCGGACCCGGCGGGAATTGTCAGACAGGCCCTAGATCGCTGTGATGTTGCCCGGGGTCATGCGGGGTGCCCTGCGGGGTGGGACGCGGCCGCTGAGGAGGATCAGGCGGGCCGCGCGGTGGCGCTGGCCCGCGTAGGGGGTCAGGAGGTCCAGCATCGCCGCGTCGTCGGTGGTGCGGTCGCCCGCGAGGGCCCAGCCGACGATGCCGGGGAGGTGGAGGTCGCCCGTGGTGACCTCGTCGGGGGCGCCGTTGCTGCGCTGGACCGTCTCCGCGCTCGTCCAGGGGCCGATGCCCGGGACCAGCTCCAGGCGCTCGCGGGCCGCCGGCGGGGTCATGTGCGCGGCCTCCTCCAGGCGGGCCGCCACGCGGGCGGCGCGGACGATCGTGGCCGAGCGTTTGCCGTCGACGTTCGCGCGGTGCCACTCCCAGGAGGGGATCTGCGTCCAGGTGCGGGCGTCGGGCATCGCGTACATGCCGTGGGGGGCCGGGCCGGGGGCGGGCTCGCCGTACTTGCGTACGAGCACCCGCCAGGAGGCGTACGCCTCGTGCGCCGTGACCTTCTGCTCCAGGACCGAGGGGATCAGCGACTCCAGGACCAGGCCGGTGCGGGTGAGGCGGAGGCCGGGGCGGCGGCGGTGGGCCGCCAGGACGAGTTTGTGGCGGGGGACGAAGGCGGCCGGGTCGTCGTCGGCGCCGAGGAGGGCGGGGAGGTGGTGCAGGAGCCAGGTCGCTCCGGGGCCCCAGGCCTCGGCCGTGGCCGCGCCGCCGTCCCCGGCCGTCACCCGGATCGTGCCGGGGCCGTCGGGTGTACGGCTCGCCCGCCAGACCGAGCCGTCGGGGGTGACGCGGAAGGTGGGGTCGGCGGGGCCGCGGCGGAGGGGGCCGAGGGTGAGGGCGAGGTCCAGGGCGGGGATCGGGGGGTGGCCGCCGCCGCGCACGGTGGTGCGGGTGGGGGGGGTGGGGGGTGTGAAGCGGCCGGCCATGGTTATGAGCGTAGCCGGGTGGTACGGCTCCCCCCGCCGTGTGGGCAATCGTCCCGCTGGGGCGGGGGGGTCCCCCCGGACGGAGTCTGGGGGAGGGTGGGCACACGGGACGGCGGCCTCTGGCGGCGCCTCCGCCCCTTGTGCCTGGACCCGCACCGAGCAGTGCGGCGTGCACGGGGTGCGGGTCAGGGCGCGGTGAGCCTAGGCCCGGCAAGGGGCGCCGTTCCGTTGTGCCCACCCGTTCCGCCCCAGCGGAACGAATGCCCACAACGGGGTGGGCAGGGTGCGGGCGGGTGGGCGTCGGGCCAGCGGGGCGGGTGCCCGCAGCGCGGGGTGGGGGTTACTGGTCTGAGGAGAAGCGGATTGTGGCTGGGGGGAGGGTGGCGTTGCACCAGATTCTGATGCCGTCGCGGAGTTCGTTGTCGGGGCCCACGTGCGCGCCGTCGCCGATGACCGCGCCCGTGAGGACCGTGCGCGCGCCGATGCGCGCGCCCGCGCCTATGAGGGAGTCGGTGATCACCGCGCCCGGTTCGACGACCGCGCCCGCCAGGATCGTGGAGCCCGTCACCCGCGCGCCCTCGCCGACCACAGCGTCCGCGCCGACGACCGTGCCGCCGGTCAGCTTGGCGTCCGGGGCGACGCGGGCCGTCGGCAGCACCAGGCGGTCGCCGCAGCGGCCCGGGACGGCCGGGGACGGGGCGCGGCCGAGGACCAGGTCGGCGGAGCCGCGTACGAAGGCCTGCGGGGTACCGAGGTCCAGCCAGTACGTGGAGTCGACCATGCCCTGGAGGTGCGCGCCAGACGACAGCAGCTCCGGAAAGGTCTCCCGCTCGACCGAGACCGGGCGCCCCGCGGGGATCGCGTCGATGACCGAGCGCCGGAACACGTACGCGCCCGCGTTGATCTGGTCGGTGACGATCTCCTCGGGCGTCTGCGGCTTCTCCAGGAACGCCGTGACGCGGCCCGTGGCGTCCGTGGGGACCAGACCGAAGGCGCGCGGGTCCTCCACCCGGGTCAGGTGGAGCGAGACGTCCGCACCGGAGGACGAGTGGGTGGCGACGAGCGCCTCGATGTCGAGGCCCGTCAGGATGTCCCCGTTGAAGATCAGGACCGGCTCGTCAGGCCCGGAGTGGAGCCGCGATGCCACGTTGCGTATCGCGCCGCCGGTTCCGAGGGGCTCGTCCTCGGTGACGTACTCGATGCTCAGGCCCAGCGCCGAGCCGTCGCCGAAGTGCGGCTCGAAGACCTCCGCCAGGTAGGAGGTGGCGAGCACGATGTGCTCGACGCCGGCGGCGCGGGCGCGGGCCAGCTGATGCGTCAGGAAGGGGACGCCCGCTGCCGGGACCATGGGCTTGGGCGTGTTGACCGTGAGGGGTCGCAGCCGTGTTCCCTTGCCACCGACCAGGAGGATCGCTTCTGTCACCTTGTCGTCTCTGCTTCCTGTTCGGGGTCCGTCAGCACGCCCGTCTCGGTCGTCCGTGCGATATGACCGGTCAGTTTAGGCAGATGGTTGCCCCGATGACCCCATCAGCGCCTTCCCTGGTACTTCGCGGAGCTCACACGGGCCGTCCCGAGCTTGCCGTACAGCCGTACTCCCGGGCACTCGGTGGCGAATCCGTCACGGTGTCCCGCGATGGCGTTGAACCGGACCTTCTTGCCCTTCTTGTACAGGTTTCCACCTCCTGAGACGAGGTACGACGTTCCCTTCGGGTTCACCCCGTGCAGCCCGAGCTTCCAGGCCGTCAGGCGGGCGACGGCGGTCACCGCGGCGGTCGGCGGAGTGGTCTTGCTGAACGTGCCGAGGACGGCGATGCCCATGCTGTTGGTGTTGAAACCGAGGGTGTGGGCGCCGAGGACGGGCTTGGCCACGCCCCCCGCACGGCCTTCGTAGATGTTTCCGCACTTGTCGACGGCGAAGTTGTAGCCGAAGTCTCGCCATCCACTGCTCAGGACGTGGTAGCGGTAGATACCGCGCAGGACGGAGGGCGCCTGGCGGCAGGTGTAGTTGTTGCCGGTCGCGCTGTGGTGCACGAAGGCCGCCTTGATGCTCTTGGTGTAGACGAAGCCCTTCTCCCGGATCTTCTCGTCGGCGCCCCAGCCCTTGCGCGTGATGATCTTGGGGCGGGGGCCGATGTAGGGCTTCGCGGCGGCCGCCGGGGCCGCGGGTGCCGCGGCGGCGACCTCGCCGGCTTCGGCAGCTTCGGCGACGTCCCTGGCCGGTGCCTGGGCCGGCTGCGCGTAGGGCGTGTACGGGACCGTGAACTCGGTCGCCTCCTTCGACAGGGCCGGGATCCAGGCCGCGCCGTACGGGGCGAGCTGGGCGTTCACCGCGCTGACCGCCGCCTCCGCCGCGCCGAGGCTCGCCTGGACCAGGGCGGACACGGCGGTCCGCATTCCGGCGGCGGGGTCGAGGGCGGGGACAGCGGCGGGGGCGAAGGCAGGGACGGCGACAGGGGCGGGGGCAGGGGCGGGGGCAGCGGCCGGGACGGCCACCCCCGGCGCGGCCGGCTCCGGAGGGGCCTCCTCCTGAGCGGCCGGCTCCGGTGCGGGCTCCTCCTGAGCGGCCGGCTCCGGTGCGGCCTCCTCCTGAGCGGCCTCCGCCTGAGCTTCCGCCTCCGGGGCCTCCCCCGGCGCCACGAGTTCCAGCCGCAGGCCCGCCGGGAGCGGTTCCTCCCCCCGTACGCGGATCTCGACGCCGTCCGAGTCGCCCACCCACAGCGGGGCCGTGGAGCCCTTCAGCGCCCGGCCGGCGCCCTCCGCGGTGTCGGGGTCGGCGCCGTGTTCTTCGTTGTGGGTCTCCACGTCCTGCCACTCCGACCAGGTACCGCCGCCGGTGGCCCGGGTGCGGACCTGGACGGTGCCGTGCAGGGCGGCCTTCGGGTCGTCCCACACGACGCCGACGAGCGAGAAGGGCTCGACGTCGCGCCGGGTGAGTCCCTGCGCGTCCGTCCCCTCCTCCCCGCCGCCGCCCAGGGAGCGGTCGGCGTCACCGGTGAGCGGTTCCAGTGGGAGGGACTGGGTGGCGCCGGGGAGATCGGGCGCGGGTGGCAGTGCGGAGAGCGACGGTGGCAGCCCGAGCGCCTGGGGGACCTCGGCCGCCGCGGGCGCGGCGAGAGAGACCGGCAGGGCGAGGACCGCCGCGCAGCTGACGGCGATCGAGGAGGCGAGTGAGGCACGCATGGGCCGATCGTGCGTACCCGGGAGCCGTTCCGCGCGCCGGGAACGGGCCCGGAAACTGACGGCGTTTCGGGCCGACCGGTGGACGGCGTCACCGGTACGGCGGACCCCCGCACGGCCGCGCGCGTACGCTGTCCGGCGTGAACGCCAGCGACCGCACCCCCGCCGACCTGCTGCGATCCGCGCTCGCCGCGGACCCCGCCCGCCCCTTGGTCACCTTCTACGACGACGCCACCGGTGAGCGGGTGGAATTGTCCGTCGCCACCTTCGCCAATTGGGTGGCCAAGACGGCGAACCTGCTCCAGGGCGAGCTGTCCGCCGCTCCCGGTGACCGGCTCGCCCTGCTGCTGCCCGCGCACTGGCAGACCGCCGTCTGGCTGCTCGCCTGCTCCTCCGTCGGCGTGGTCGCGGAGGTCGGCGGCGACCCGGCGGACGCGGACCTCGTGGTCGCGGGCCCGGACGCGCTCGACGCGGGGCTCGCCTGCTCCGGGGAGCGGATCGCGCTCTCGCTCGCCCCGATGGGCCGCCGCTTCCCGGCCGCGCCCGCCGGATACGCGGACTACGCGGTCGAGGTGCCGAGCCAGGGTGACCGGTTCGCCCCGTTCGTACCGGTGGATCCGGATGCCGTCGCGCTCGTCGTGGACGGTACGGAGCGCAGTGGGGCGCAGCTCGTCGAGCAGGCCCGCGCGGACGCGGAGGCGCTCGGCCTCGCCTCCGGCACCCGGCTGCTCTCGGGCCTCGGGTACGGGGACTGGAAGGGGCTCTCGGCCGGTCTGTACGCGCCCCTCGCGGCCGGCGGCTCCGTGGTCCTCTGCCGGAACGCGGAGCTGCTCGCTCCCGAGTCCCTCGCGAAGCGGGTGGAGAGCGAGCGGGTGACGGTCACCGCCGTCTGACGCACCCGTTCGGCTCAAGGACGCGCCGGGTCCCCGGGCCCGGGCGGGCCGTCCGGTACATGATCGGCCCGGGGGGAGTCACCTCCTTCCGTACAACCATGTGTCGGGTTCGGCCGTCTCCTTCTGCGACCGGCGGCCGCCCGGCGTGCCGCCGACGCCATGAAGGACGGACTGAGACGTGACGGACCGCGCGGGCACGCCCGCCGCACCGGATCCCCCTCCGGCGGACGGGGATGCCGCCCCGGCGGAAGGCACGGCGACCGGCGCCCCCGAGGGGCCGCGCCGGCGCCACTGGCTGCGGTGGACGGCCCTGGGCGTCTCGGTCGTGGTGCTGGTCGCGGCCGGGGTCGGTTGGTGGTTCTACCGGAAGCTCGACGGCAACATCACCACGGACACCACGGCCGCCGCCGAGCTCCTGAAGTACGAGAAGGAGCGCCCTGCCGCGGTCGTGTCGGCCGCCCGGAACATCCTGCTCATCGGCTCGGACACCCGGGCCGGCGAGGGCAACCGCGAGTACGGCAGGGACAAGGGGACGCAGCACTCGGACACGACGATCCTGCTGCACCTGTCGGCGGGGAAGTCGAGCGCGACCGCCGTCTCGCTCCCCCGCGACCTGATGGTGACGGTCCCGAGCTGCCTCAAGGCCGACGGGAGCCGGACCTCCGAGCAGTCGGCGCAGTTCAACTGGGCCTTCGAGTTCGGCGGTACGGCATGCACGATCCGTACCGTCGAGAAGCTGACCGGGATCCGGGTGGACCACCACATGGTGATCGACTTCCGGGGCTTCAAGAAGATGGTGGACGCGGTCGACGGCGTCGAGGTCTGCCTGAAGGAGCCCGTGGACGACCACGACGCGAAACTGAAGCTGCCCGCCGGCCGGCAGACGCTCCGCGGGGAGCAGGCGCTCGGTTTTGTACGCGCCCGGAAGTCGATCGGCAACGGCAGCGACACGGAACGCATGGACCGCCAGCAGCAGTTCCTCGGCGCCCTGGTCAACAAGGTGCAGAGCGACGGGGTGCTGCTGAACCCGACGAGGCTCTACCCGGTCCTGGACGCGGCCACCAAGGCGATCACGACCGACGCGGGGCTCGACTCGCTGCGCGACCTCTACGACCTGGCCCGGTCGATGCGGGCGGTCCCGACCGAAAAGGTGCAGTTCCTCACGGTCCCCCGCCGCCCCTACACGTATGACGCGAATCGGGACGAACTGGTACAGCCGGCGGCGAGTCAACTCTTCAAGCAGCTACGGGAGGACCGGCCCGTCGCGGTCACGCCGGGCGAGAAGGACGACGGGCCGGACGGCGGTCGGGACGGCGGCTCGGACGGTGGCGCGGACGGGAAGCCCGACGACGCGGACGCCCCCCCGACACCCTCCGTGACCCCGACGTTCACCGGGCGGAACGCGGCGGAAGGGGTGTGCTCCTAGACCGTCCGACAGGCCGCCCGACAGACGGTTCGCGCCCCCCGACCGGAAGGAACGACCGGCGAGGCGGCCGGGACGTAGGCCGCTTCCAAGGGCCCGTGGGGGCGGTGGGTAAAGGCCACACCAAGGGGAGGGCGGGGACCGATGAGGTTTGAGCAAATTGCCCGGTTGTAAGGGGGGTGGAATTTGTCACGCGCGTCGCCCCACGCTGAACTGGGCGGATAGTGTGACGCGATCCGGTGCACCGCGACCGCGTGGTCGCACTCACCAAGGATCGAACGACCGAGAGAGCGGCGCCCTGTGGGGAAGGCGCCTCGCGTGGCACCGACGGAGGACTCGAGTAACCGTGGACGCGCACAGCCGTGGACGGGCGGACGAGATCGACCCCGCCGACCAGTGGGTGCTCAACCCGCAGACTGGCAACTACGAACTGCGACTGGACCACTCCGCAGGGCAGCCGCTCGCTTCCCAGCAGGCGCCGGCCAGACCCCGTAGAGCCACCGTTCCCTCGCCCACGCCGGCCGACACCCCCGTCGAGGCGCCCGTCCCCGGGCAGCGCCGCCGCCGGGTCACCGAGCCGGGCGGCGGGGCGCAGCAGCAGCCCGCGAGCCGCCGCAAGCGCAAGCAGGGCGCGTCCCGCAAGAAGAAGGTCCTGCTGTGGACCGGCGGGACGATGGCGTTGGTGCTCGTGGGGGGCGCGACCGGCGCGTATCTGCTCTACAACAAGCTCGACGGCAACATCGGCTCGGTCGACGTCGGCAACGCAGCGCTCAACGCGGAGACGATGGACGGGCCGCTCAACATCCTGATCATCGGCAACGACGTCCGTACCGGCGAGGGCAACGAGAGCTACGGGAACAAGTCGAACGTCACCGGCCACGCCGACACGACGTTCCTCATCCACATCTCCGAGGACCGGACCAACGCGACGGCCCTGAGCATCCCCCGTGACCTCAAGGTCGAGATCCCGGACTGCCCCACGAAGCAGCCCGACGGATCGACCAAGGTCATCCCCGGCTCGGTCGGCAAGACCAAGTTCAACGAGTCGTTCGGTGTGGACGGCCGCGACCCGGGGTGCACGATGCGCACCATCACGGAGATGTCCGGCCTGGGGATCAACCACTTCATGATGGTCGACTTCAACGCCGTCAAGACGCTGTCGACCGCGGTCGGCGGCGTGGAGGTCTGCCTGACCAAGCCCATCAAGGACACCGAGTCCAAGCTCGACCTCCCCGAAGGCGAGCACCGCGTCCAGGGCGAGGACGCGCTCGCGTTCCTCCGCAACCGCCACGGTCTCGGCAACGAGAGCGACCTCGACCGCATCAAGATGCAGCAGCAGTTCCTCGCCTCGATGATGCGGCAGCTCAAGGAAGACACCCTGGACAGCCCGTCGCAGCTGCTCGACGTCGCGAACGCGGCCACCGAGGCGCTCACGGTCGACAAGGGGATAGACAGCGTCATGAAGCTGACCACCCTGGCCAAGGAGATCGGAAAGGTCGACCTGAAGAACATCAGCTTCATGACCGTTCCGGTGCGCGACAACCCCGACGAGCCGCCCACCAAGAGGGCCACGGTCGTCCTGGACCCGGTCCTGGCGCCGCAGGTCTTCGGGATGATCCAGAACGACGTCTCCTTCACCGAGGTGAAGAAGAAGGAGAAGCAGGCCAAGGACGCCAAGGCGCAGGCCCAGGCGCAGGCCCTGGCGAAGCTCCTCCAGGGACCGCGCGCCCAGGCCGCCGACGTACGCGTCGACGTCTACAACGGCAGCGGCATCCAGGGCGCGGCCCAGTCGACCATCGTCTGGCTGCAGAACGAGCAGGGCGTGAACCGCTCCACCAACAAGAGCAACGCCCCCGAGAAGGCGGCGAAGACCACGCTCACCTACGCACCGAACCAGGCCGATCAGGCCCGCAAGCTCGCGGACATGATGGGTCTGGCCGCCACGGCGCTCAAGCCGGGCACACAGGCGGCCGGGGAACGCGAGCCCATGACGCTCGTCCTCGGCGCCGACTTCAAGGGCGCGGGGGTGCCCATCAACGGTCCGACGAAGGCGCCGGACGTCGAGAAGGTAGAAGCAGACAAGCAGGTGTGCGCCAAGTGACCCGGAAACACCGGGACTCGGCGCGCGCCTGACTGACGAGGGGACCTGGGGTGGGACAGAACAGCGTGCGTGGGGAGGGAACGCGGGGACGCGTTCCGCGCGCCCGTGAACTCGGCTGGGACGACGACCTGCACGGCGCCGGTGCGGCCACCGGCGCCGAGGGCGACGCTCCCGCGGAGCAGGCGGCGAAGGCCGACGCACCCGCGTCGACCCGCGCCGAGCGCCGACGGGGTGCGGCGAACGGCGGCGCGAGCGGCGGCGGTACGGGGGCGGCCGGCGGTACGGGTTCGGGCGGGCGGGCCGCAGCGCGCCGACGCGCCAAGAAGTCCAGCAAGCACAAGGTGCTGCGCTGGGTCGCCGTCACCATGGCGGTGCTGATACTCGGCACGGCAGGCGCCGGATACCTGTACTACGAGCACCTGAACGGCAACATCCGCGGCGGCTCGCGCGCGGGCGGCGACAGCGGCGTCAAGAAGGCCCCGCCGAACGCGCTCGGCGACACCCCGCTCAACATCCTCCTGATCGGCTCCGACAGCCGGGCCGACGCCAAGAACGTGGCGCTCGGCGGCGGCAAGAACCTCCGCGACGCGAAGCCGCTCGCGGACGTGCAGATGCTGCTGCACGTCTCGGCCGACCGGCAGAACGCCTCCATCGTCACCATCCCGCGCGACACCATCGTGCCCATCCCCGAGTGCAAGGGCGACGACGGCGTCACCTACCGGGCGACGACCACCTCCGCGATCAACGAGACGCTGGGGCGCGGTGGTCCCGGCTGCACCCTCACCACCTGGGAGAGCCTCACCGGGGTCTACATCGACCACTGGATGATGATCGACTTCGCGGGTGTGGTGGCGATGGCCGACGAGGTCGGCGGCGTCCCCGTCTGCGTGAAGACCGGTGTCTGGGACAGGTCGACCGCGCGGGTGAAGGGCGGCTCGGGTCTGAAGCTCGGCCCGGGCACCACGGAGATCCAGGGCAAGCAGGCCCTCCAGTGGCTCCGTACCCGGCACGCCTTCGGCAACGACCAGGGCCGGGCCAAGGCCCAGCACATGTACCTCAACGGCATGGTCGAGAAGCTCCAGAAGCAGAACGCCTGGAGCGACACCGGCCAGCTGACGGGGCTCGCCGAGACGGCCACCAAGGCGCTCCAGGTCTCCGACGAACTGAAGTCGGTGAAGAAGCTCTTCGACCTGTCGATGCAGCTCAAGAACGTGAAGATGAACCGGCTCACGACGGCGACGGTCCCCACGACCGAGTGGTCCCAGGACAAGAACAAGCTCGAGATGGTCAAGTCGTCCGCCGACAAGATGTGGGCGATGCTCCGCGACGACATCGCCTTCGACAAGAACGGCAAGCCGGCCGCGGCCAAGCCGAAGCCGAGCACGCCCGCGAAGCCGAAGGTCACCGCCGAGGCCCCCGGTTCCTTCGCGGTCACGGTCGCCAACGGCACCGCCGGTACGGACGAGGCGCCCGTCGAGGGTCGTGCCAAGGCCGTCACCGAGACCCTCACGGGCAAGGGGTTCACGCAGGCGGAGGCCGCCAAGGAGGCGCAGCCCCGCGAGGACTCGGTCGTCATGTACCCGAAGGCGGACGGCGACCAGGGCAGGGCGAACGCGGTGTCCGTGGCGAAGGCCCTCGGGCTGCCGGAGGCCAAGGTGCGGCCCGACGCCAACGTGGAGGGCATCACGCTCGTCGTCGGCGCGGACTGGCGCGAAGGCTCCGTCTACAAGGCCCCGACGCGGGAAGCGGGCGACCTGCCCGCGGGCGCCGACGACAAGACGACCTGCATGGACATTTACTCGGTCTACAAGTGGGACGGCAAGGACTGACTCCCGCACCCGCGTGAACGCCGACGGCCGGGCCCCGTGAGGGACCCGGCCGTCGGCATGTGCAGGGGGGCGGTCAGACCGTCTCCGGTTCCGTCTCGCCGGTCTTCACGGCCGGGCGGCGGCTCGCGATGACCTTCCGCGCGAGGGAGCGGGGGCTCGTCAGGAAGCCGTAGCCCCAGGACATGTGCATCGTCGCGAGGGCCACCGGGATCTGGAGGCGGGCCTTCAGCGGGAGGCCCTTGCCCGCAGGGACCGAGCCGGCGGTGATCGCGGCGAGGTAGCCGGCCGGGACCACGAAGCCGAGCGGGGTCAGGACGGCGCCCACGACCAGGCCGGCGGCGATGGCGCAGACGGCGGTCGGCGGGGCCAGGTAGCGGAGGTTGATGGAGCCCTGGTGGTAGCGGGCCACCACATGGCGCCAGCGGCCGTAGTCCTTGTACTGCTTGGCGAGGGCCTTCACGGAGGGCCGCGGGCGGTACTGGACGCGCAGCTCGGGCGAGAACCAGATCAGGCCGCCGGCCTCGCGGATGCGGAAGTTCAGCTCCCAGTCCTGGGCGCGGATGAACTCCACGTTGTAGCCGCCCTGCTGCTCCAGTGCCTCGCGCCGGAAGACGCCCAGGTAGACGGTCTCGGCGGGACCCGCCTCGCCGCCCGTGTGGAAGGCGGCGTTGCCGACGCCGATCTTCGAGGTCATCGCGGCGGCGACCGCGTCCTCCCAGGCGTTCTCACCCTCGGCGTGCATCACTCCGCCGACGTTCTGCGCGCCGGTCTCCTCCAGGAGCCGGACGGCGGTGGAGATGTAGTTCGGGGAGAGCATGCCGTGGCCGTCGACGCGCACCACGATCGGGTGACGCGAGGCCTTGATCGCCGCGTTGAGGGCGGCGGGCGTACGGCCCGTGGGGTTCGGCACGGTCGTGACGCGGGCACGGGGATCGGAGGCGGTCTCACGGACGAGCTCGGCGGCGATCTCGTCGGTACGGTCCGTGGACGGCCCGAGCGCGATCACCACCTCCATCTCGCCGTCGTACTCCTGCTCCAGGATGTGACGAACCGAGGTGCGCAGATACCGCTCCTCGTTGAGAACCGGCATGATCACGGAGACGGGGGGCGTGGCGTTCATTGGCCGCCACGTTACCGCGAACGGGGGACAGCGGTGCGCGCCGCACGGGTGGTGAGCCCTTGCGCTGATCGTATGGACCTACCGTTCTCCCGGTTCCCTTTGTCACACCCGCGGAGGTGTCCGTCCGTGCCCACACCGCCCCGCACGCCCCGTCCCCGGCCCGCCGCCCGCACCGCACCGGTCCGCCGGCGGCGCAGGCGCCCCCGGTGGGGGATGCGGATGGCGACGGCGCTCTCCGTGACGGTCCTCGCGGCCGGCGGGATCGGGCACGCGGTGGTGACCGGTCTGAACACCGGGATCACCCGGGTCGACCCCTTCAAGGACATGAAGAACCGGCCGCAGGCCGGGCACGGGATGAACGTCCTCGTCGTCGGCACCGACGGCCGGGACCGGATCACTCCGGAGGAGAGGGAGAAGTACCGGCTCGGCGGCGCGCCCTGCCACTGCACCGACACGGTGATGCTCGTGCACATCTCGGAGGACCGGGACCGGGCGAGCGTGGTGAGCCTGCCCCGTGACTCGTACGCCGAGATGCCCGAGCACACCGATCTCACCAGCGGCGAGAAGCACCAGGCGCATCCGGTGAAGCTGAACGCGGCGTACGCCGAGGGCGGGCCGGGGCTGACCGTGCGGACTGTCGAGTCGATGACCGGCGTCAAGATCGACCACTATCTGGAGGTCGACTTCACCAGCTTCATGCGGACCGTGGACGCGGTCGGCGGAGTGCAGATCTGTACGGCCCGGCCCGTGAAGGACCCCTACACCGGACTCGACCTGACGGCCGGCACCCACGATCTCGACGGCGGGGCCGCCCTCCAGTACGTGCGCTCCCGGCACATCGACGGAGCCGCCGACATCGGGCGGATGCAGCGGCAGCAGCGGTTCCTCGCGGCGCTCGTCGAGCGGATCAGCAGCGGCGGGGTGCTGTTCAACCCGGTGCGGTTCCGGGAGGTCGCCACGGCCATGCTGAGCTCGGTCCGGGCCGACGAGGACTTCGGTACGGATCAGCTGTTCGCCCTCGCCAAGGCGATGCGGGGCTTCACGCCGGCGTCGTCGGAGTTCGTGTCCGTGCCGATCGGGGACATGAGCTTCCCCGTGGAGGGGATCGGCTCGACGGTGAAGTGGGACGCGGCGAAGGCGCAGAAACTCTTCCAGGCGCTACGGGAGGACCGTCCGCTCACGCCCGCGAAGTCCGCCTCCTCGTCGAAGGCGCCGGAGGCCGTGACGGTGGATGTGGCACCGAACACGGTCCGGGTGCAGGTCTACAACGGGACCCAGACGGACGGGCTCGGCCGGAAGGTCGACGACGCGCTGCGCGGGACCGGCTTCGACACGACGCGGACGCCGATGACCGCGGCCGGGGAGGGGCGGGCGCGGACGGTCGTGGAGTACGACCCGCGCTGGGACCGCTCGGCGAAGACCCTCGCGGCGGCGCTGCCGGGGGCGGAGCTGAAGCCGGTTGCGGGGAGGGGCGGGACGCTGCGGGTGACGGTGGGGGCGGACTACAAGGGGGTACGGGCGGTCCGGGCGGAGGAGGCGGGGAGGGCGGGGCCGTTCGAGGCGGTGACCGGGGACCGGGTGGTGTGTCCATAGGGCCTCGGGCCGCCGGGCGGCGCCCTCAGTCCTCGTAGCCCTCGGCTGCTCGGCGGTCTCTCAGGTCCTTGATGGCGTCGCGGCGGGCCAGGCGGTGGGTTCGGCGGATCTGGGCTTCCTGGTGGCGGCGCTTGTCCTGTTCCGTCTCCGGGATGACCTGCGGGACCTCGCGCGGCTTGCCGTCCGCGTCGACGGCGGCGAAGACCAGATAGGCGGAGCCGACCTGGGTGGCGGGCGTGGACTCGTTCCAGCGCTCGGCCATGACCCGGACGCCGACCTCCATGGAGGACCGGCCGGTCCAGTTGACCTGGGCCTTCACATGGAGCAGGTCCCCGACCCGTACCGGCTCGAGGAAGGCCATCTCGTCCATCGAGGCGGTCACCGCGGGGCCGCCCGAATGCCTGCCCGCGACGGCGCCCGCCGCGTCGTCCACCAGCTTCATGATCACGCCGCCGTGCACCGTACCGAGGAGGTTGGTGTCGTGGCTGGTCATGATGTGGCTGAGCGTGGTGCGGGAGGCGGAGGTGGGCTTGCCCGGGATATCGCCCTGATCTGTCATGCCCTCCACCATATGCCGGGTCCTTCGGCCGTCGCCGTCCGGTCCGTTTTGCATCAGCTTGGCAACAGCCCGGGCCCGATGTCCCACCCGGCCTGTCGCCCGCGAAGCCCTGCCCGGCACACTGGTCCGCATGAATGACTGGCCCGAAGACGGTGGCTACGGCCGTGGCAACGCGAACTCCCAGCCCGAGGGTGCTCGCCGGATGAGCCACGTGCAGCGCCCGCAGGTTCCGCAGCAGCCGCCTCGTACCGACCAGGGCTACAACCCGAACTTCACACAGGCGCAGGGCACGGGTTACGACTCCGGTTACAGCTCGGGCCAGGTCTACGGCGGCGCGCAGGGCGGCGGCCGCGGCACCGTACCCCCGCAGTACGCCCCGGGCCCCGGCGCCGGCGGCCCCGGCCGTCCCGCGCCGGACTGGCGCAAGCGCATCAAGGTCGGCTCGATCGTGCTGGTCGTCGGCCTGCTCGTCTGGGGCATCGGCACCTACGCCTGGGCCAGCTCCCAGATGCGCAACGAGGTCGACCTCGCCAAGGTCATCGAGCGGCCGGCCGAGGGGGACTGCACGACGTATCTGATCGTCGGCTCCGACAGCCGTGAGGGCATGTCCGCCGAGGAGAAGAAGAAGCTGCACACCGGCTCCGCCGCGGGCAAGCGGACCGACTCGATGATGATCCTCGCGGCCTGCTCCAGCGGGAACACGATGGTCTCGCTCCCCCGTGACTCCTGGGTGACGATCCCGAGCTTCGTCGGCTCCGAGTCGGGCAAGTCCTTCCCGGCCCGCGGCGGCGCGAAGCTGAACGCGGCGTACGCCATGGACGGCCCCGAGCTGCTCGTGCGGACCGTCGAGTTCAACACCGGCCTCCGCATCGACCACTACGCGGAGATCGGCTTCGCCGGCTTCGCGAACATCGTGGACGCGCTCGGCGGGGTCGAGCTGAACATCGAGAAGGGCTTCAAGGACAAGAAGTCCGGCGCCGACTTCCAGGCGGGCACCCAGACCCTCAACGGCGAGCAGGCCCTGGCCTTCGTCCGCACCCGGTACGCCTTCGCCGATTCGGACCTCACCCGGACGAAGAACCAGCAGAAGTTCCTCTCCGCCCTGGCCAACGAGGCGGCGACGCCGGGCACGATCCTCAACCCGTTCGCCCTGTATCCGACGCTCGGCGCCGGTCTCGACACGCTGGTCGTGGACAAGGACATGTCGCTGTACGACCTCGGAAAGATGTTCTTCGCGATGAAGGGCATCAGCGGCGGCGACGGCAAGTCCATGAACATCCCGATCGCCGGCAAGGCGCCGCAGAACTCCCTCAAGTGGGACATGCCGAAGGTCAAGCAGCTGGTGCAGCAGATCCAGAACGACGAGAAGGTCACCGTCGAGTCGAAGTAGCGGTCTGCGGACGTACGGAAGAAGGGCGCCCTCCTTGGCCAGGAGGGCGCCCTTCCCCGTGCCTTCGGGAGGTCGTCCCTACGGGAGGTTGCGGGCCATGACGATGCGCTGGACCTGGTTGGTGCCTTCGTAGATCTGGGTGATCTTGGCGTCGCGCATCATGCGTTCGACGGG
>NZ_JBEOVO010000045.1:0-41174 GCF_040295605.1 Streptomyces sp. NPDC002773 | reverse complement strand
TTGCGGGGGCGTCGGCGCCCCCCGCCCGGCGCGCCCCCGCCGGGGGGGGGCGGGCCCCCCCCCCCCGCCCGCCCCCGGCCTCTCCGCGTGCGCGTTGCTCGGCTTCGTACCGGCCTCTACGCGTGCGCGTGCGTGACGCTCGGCTAATCCGTTCAGCCCTCGGCCGCCACGGGCGCGTGCAGGGGAACCGGGCCCGGATCCGGTTCGGCGGCGCGGGGTGCCGGGGCCGGTTCGGGGGCCGAGCCGATGACGGTCCCGACCGCCGCGGCCGTCGCGACCGCCGCCGGGCGGCGCTCGGGGAGGAGGTCGAGGACCGCCTTCCGGTGCGTCTCGCTCGTCGCGTCGTCGTACGGGTCGGGCGTCGCCGGCACCTGGAGGCGCAGGACCGGGCCGTTGCCCAGGCGCGCGTAGCCGCGGCCCGCCGGGACCTGGGGCGTCGGGGTGGTGTGCGGCCCGGCGCCGAGCACCGCGGCGATCTGCTCCGGCTCGGCGGGCCCGAGCACGATCCGGGCGCGGGTGTGGGTCCGTACCGCCTCGCTCAGCGTCTCCGCGCTGTCGAACTGCTCGGCGACCACCACCGTGACCTGGGCGGCCCGCCCGTGCCGCAGCGGTACCTGGAGCAGCTCCTGCGGGTCGGTGCGGCCGTCGGCGGCGGCGAGGTGGCCGAGGATGCTCGGCCGGTCGAGCAGGATCCACAGCGGCCGACGGGTGTCCTCGGGGGCCGGGTGGCCCGCCTGCCGGGCCCGGTTGGCGGCGATCAGACGCCGTTCCGTCTCGTGCGCCGCCCACTCGAGGCCGGCCAGGGAGCCGGAGAGCCCGCACTCGACGGCGAGGACTCCGTCACGGCCGGTCAGGCAGGCGTACTCGCCGGTGCCACCGCCCTCGATGATCATCACGTCGCCGTGGGGGAGGGCCTGGAGGGCGATGGAGCGCAGCAGGGAGGTGGTGCCGCTGCCCGGCTGACCGACGACGAGCAGATGCGGCTCGGTGGAGCGGGGTCCGGTGCGCCAGACCACGGCCGGCGCGTCCTCCGTACCGTCCCCTGCGACCACGGGGACGGTCCGCTGGACGGCGTCCGCGTCGGTGAAGCCCAGGACGGTCTCGCCCGGAACGGTGACGAAGCGCTGGGCGGCGATGGTGGTGGGCAGGGCGGGCAGCACGCTCATGACGAGCCGGTTGCCCTCCTCGTCCCAGTCGAAGCGGTACTCGCGGCCGCGTCCCGACTTGGCGTGCAGAAGGTGCTCGATACGCGCGCGTGCGTCGGGCTCGCCGTCGGTGAAGTAGGGGGGGTACGCGATTTTCAGCCGGGTCGGCCGCCCGTCCCCGTCGAACGCGTACTCGGCGAAGGCGCCGCTCCAGTCGCCACCGTGGGTGAAGAGCGGGGCGGGGTCCTCGGGGACCGAGAAGTAGGGCACGAGGGCCTCGTACAGGCCCTTGAGCCGGGCGATCTCCGCGTCGTCGGGCCCGGTCCTGACGACCCGGCGC
This sequence comes from Streptomyces sp. NPDC002773, assembly GCF_040295605.1. Lineage (NCBI taxonomy): Bacteria > Bacillati > Actinomycetota > Actinomycetes > Kitasatosporales > Streptomycetaceae > Streptomyces > Streptomyces sp. NPDC002773. The sequence goes on along the minus strand of NZ_JBEOVO010000045.1, from coordinate 39,689 downwards.
TCGCGTCCCTTCCACGCGGCCGCGCCCATGAGCGTGACGAGCGCGAGGAGCGGCCCGTACGGCATGAGGACGACGACCAGGACGCAGGCCGCGACCAGGAACAGCGTGGGACCACGCCGCTCCTTGGGGGTCGCGGCCCACTTGGCGCGCGCGGTCGCGGCCAGCTTCCGCAGACCACGGGAGACCGTGATCAGCGGATGGAGCACGTCGGTGGCGCTGTCGGCGGCCGTGCGCGCGATCTCTCGACTGCGAGCGATCTGCGCGCTGCCGCTGCTCAGAATGCGGGGGAGTGGTCGCCGGGCCACGAAGAACTCCTGAGGTGGTGGAAGGGACGGAAGGGCGTCAGAACTTGATCCCGCCCAGGAGACCGGCGAGGCTCTGCCCGCCCGCCGTGATGCTCGGGGCGATGGCGGTGCCCGCGAGGTAGAAACCGAACAGAGCGCTGACGAGGGCGTGCGAGGCCTTCATCCCGTCCTTCTTGAAGAACAGGAAGCAGATGATGCCGAGCAGGACCACGCCTGAGATGGACAGGATCATTTGGTGTTCTCCTGGTTGAGGGGACAGTCACCATGAGTCCTTCCAAGTTCACAGCAAGTATCTATGTGACTAAAGGTTCATTCAGGTGAAAAACGGGTGATTTCACTTGACCGGCGGACATCGAACGGGCTGACGAGTGGCGAAATGTCGGGCGTGCGTTAGAGAGACGCCCGGGGGGCGGGCTGCCGTGATCTTTGCCTCGGTCGGGCGAGGTCATGTCACCGAACGGGCAGTACCCTGTCGATTCACTCGTACGGCCGCGCTTGCCGTGCGCAGGCCCACCACGCAGGAGAGAGGCGGTCCCACCCGATGAGCGAGACTCCGGACCCCGAGGTCATCGAGCTGGCGTCCAAGGTCTTCGACCTCGCCCGCACCGGGGACGCCGACACGCTGGCCGCCTACGTCGACGCGGGCGTCCCCGCGAACCTCACCAACGACAAGGGCGACTCGCTGGTCATGCTCGCCGCCTATCACGGCCACGCCGCCGCCGTTTCCGCGCTCCTCGCGCGCGGTGCCGACGCCGACCGCGCCAACGACCGCGGCCAGACCCCGCTCGCCGGCGCCGTCTTCAAGGGCGAGGAAGCCGTGATCCGCGCACTCCTCGACGGGGGCGCAGATCCGGAAGCCGGGACTCCGTCCGCCGTCGACACGGCCCGGATGTTCGGCAAGACCGAACTCGTCGAACTCTTCGGAACCCGGTGAACGGGCGCTGAACCCCAGGTGAGAGCGGCGTCGTAAATGTGGTCGCGGTGGCGAAATGGGTGGGTCATCATGACGTCGGGCCCGGCAAAACGGGCCACCGACGAGAGGCAGAGGAAGATGGTCACTGGCAAGCGCAGGACGACGGGCGGCCCGACATGTTGCCGCACGGCCTAGGCGTACAGCGATGTACCGCCTGACCCGGGTCATCCCGGTTTCCCCCGGTCGTGTCGACAGCTTGATGTGAGGCGTCTCCCCATGTTCGATCCAGTCATAGCGCCGAGCGGCACCCTGCTCGGCCTGCTGCAGCGGGGCCGCGGCGACGGCACCCTGCACGCGCTCGCCGCCCCACGCGCCGAGGCCCTCTCGGCGCTCAACCACTGCGTTCTCGAAGACCCCCGCCACGACTGGCAGGTCGAGAACCGCTCCCTCTACTACGCCCGTCTCTACCTGGACCTCCACGGCGGTCTCGACGAGATCGAGGCGCACCTCCTCTGCGCCGAGGACCACCTCGACACCGAGGACTCCAGGACCGGGCTCGCGCTCTCCGTCCTCGGGCACCTCGCGTCGTACGGCCGCCAGGACGCCCTGCTCCTGCTCCGCCGTTACGCGGCGACCGGCACGAACTGGGCCTGGGCCCTCGACGAGCTGGCGCTCCGCGACGACGACGCCGGCCTGCGCGCGCTCGCCGTCCCCGTCCTGGCCCGCTTCCCGGCCGACGCGGAGGGCGACGCCGAGCTGGCCCGCGTCGTGCGGGACGCCTTCGAGCCCCGCCCGTGGCGCCTGTGGGCGGAGGACCAGCGCGACGCCGTCGGCGCCCGGGTCAGGGCCGCCCAGGAACAGGGCTCCTTCGACCGCTGGCAGCGCCAGATGCGCCCCGCCGGGCCCCGCCCCGGCTGGAGCGTGCGGGCGGTCCTCGACTGGGCGCAGGAAGGGTACGAGCGCGGAGCCGTCCTGTACGGACCCGCCGCCCGCTGCCTGACCGCCGTCGCGGGACCCGAGGACCGGCCCGAACTCCTCGCCGCCGCCCGGCACGGCGCCGTGGGCGCCCGGGGTGCGGCCCTGCACCACCTCGCCGAGTCGCGGGACCCCGCCGTCCTCGACCTCGTCGAGGCCGCCGCCGACGGCGACTCCCGCGAGGTCGCCGAGGCAGCCGTCGCCGCCTACCGGCGCATGTGCGGAGAGGACGCGGTCGCCCGCGCCCGCGCGTGGGTCCGCAGGACCGACGCCCTCGGCGCCGCCGCCGCCGACGTGCTCGCCTGCCGCGGCACCGCCCAGGACTCCCCCTCCGTCCTCGGCGCGCTCCGCGACACCATCCGCTCCGAAGGCCCCGACTCGCCCGCCCTCGCCGGGCTCGTCGACGGCGCCGGACGCCTCGGCATCGCCTGCGCGGCCCCCGTGCTGCGCCACGTCTACCGCGAGACGGCCTCCTCCCAGCTACGCGGGCGCGTGGCCGTCGCCCTCGCCGCCACCGACCCCTCCTTCGCGACCGGCTTCGCCGTCGAATGCCTCTGGGACTGCGAGGAGACCACCCGCGAGGTCGCGGCCCAGCACGCCGAGACCGCGGACGTACGCGTCGCCGAACGACTCCGCCGCCTCGCCGCCGACCCGGCCGAGGAGGTCGAGGTCCAGACCGCGGTCCGCAACCGGATAGGCCCGGACCTCCAGGTCTGACCCCCGCCCCGGCTCCGGGGCGGCGCGGCCCCCGGCGGAGAACCCGCCGAGCGAGGCCCCGCCCCGGAGAGGTGGGGCGGCGGGGGCGGGCCGTCACGCCCCCCCCCGTGGCACCTTGGGCCCCCGGACACGCGTCCCCGCGCGAAACGCTCATGGGACGTTCCCTCCCCGTCCAGATCGACGTTGGCGGGGACACGCCGGGCGGGACGACAACACCCGTATGCGTGTCGTCATCGTCACCGAATCCTTCCCTCCCGACGTCAACGGTGTGGCGCACTGCGCCCTGCAGACCGCGCGCCATCTCGTCCGGCGGGGCCACACCCCGCTCGTCATCGCCCCCGCCGTCGCCGACCCGGCCGCGGACGCCGACGCGCCCTGCGCCGTCGTCCGGGTGCCCTCCCTTCCCCTCCCCGGCTATCCGCAGGTACGGGTCGCCCTGCCGAGCCGCCGCGTCGCCGCGGCCATCGCCGCCCACCGCGCCGACCTCGTCCACCTCGCCGGCCCCTTCGTCCTCGGGGTCCGGGGAATGACGGCGGCCGCCCGGCTCGGCATCCCCGCCGTCGCCGTCTACCAGACCGACCTCGCCGGCTACGCCCGTACCTACGTGGGGACCGGCGAGGGCGCCGCATGGCGCCGCCTCCGTGCCGTCCACGGAGCGGCGGACCGCACCCTCGCCCCCTCGACCGCCGCCGTCCGCGACCTGGAGGCCCACGGCATAGGCCGTATCCGGCTCTGGGGGCGCGGCGTGGACACCGTCCGCTTCCACCCCGCGCTGCGGGACGACGCCCTGCGCGGGGAACTCGCACCCGACGGAGAACTCCTCGTCGGTTACGTGGGCCGCCTCGCCCCCGAGAAGCGCGTGGATCTCCTCTCCGGCGTGGGAGAGCTCCCCGGTGTACGCGTCGTGGTCGTCGGGGACGGACCGAGCGGGCCCGCGCTGCGCACCGCGCTGCCGGGCGCCCGGTTCCTGGGCCGCCGCACCGGCGCCGACCTCGCCCGGATCTTCGCCTCGCTCGACGTGTTCGCCCACACCGGCCCGTTCGAGACCTTCTGCCAGACCGTCCAGGAGGCCATGGCGAGCGGCGTCCCGGTGATCGCCCCCGCCGCCGGCGGGCCCCTGGACCTGGTCGACCACGGGCGGGACGGGCTCCTCGTACCACCGGGGGACCCGGACGCGCTGCGCGACGCCGTCGCCACGCTCGCCGCCGCACCGGAGCTGCGCGCCGCGTACGGCCGGGCGGGGCGGGCCGCGGTCGAGGGCCGCACCTGGGAGGCCCTCGGGGACGAGCTCATCGGCCACTACCTGGAGGTCCTGCGCGAGCGGACGGCGGTGGCGGCGTGAGCGGCGACGGCATCCGGGGCGGCGGCATCCGCGGCGGTGGCGTGAGAGGCGGGCTCCGGATCGTGCGGCTCGCCAACTTCGTGACCCCCACATCGGGCGGCCTCCGCACGGCCCTCGACCAGCTCGGCCGCGGCTACCTCGCCGCCGGGCACGAACCGGTCCTCGTCGTCCCCGGTGACGTCGAGAGCGACCACGACACCCCGCAGGGGCGGGTCATCACCCTCCCCGGCCCCGTGCTGCCCGGCACCGGCGGCTACCGGGTCCTCGCCGACCGGCGCCGGGTGAGCGGTCTCCTCGACGCACTCGCCCCCGACCGGATCGAGGTGTCGGACCGTACGACCCTGCGGTGGACGGGGGAGTGGGCGCGGCGCGCCCGCGTGCCCTCGGTGATGGTCTCCCACGAGACCGCGGACGGCGTGCTGCGCACCTGGGGCATGCCGCCCGCGCTCGCGGCCCGCGCGGCGGACCGGCTCAACCGCCGCACCGCGTGGGCGTTCGCGCGGATCGTCTGCACCACGGAGTGGGCGGAGCGCGAGTTCCTGCGGATCGGCGCCCGCAATGTCGTACGGGCTCCGCTCGGCGTCGATCTCGACCGCTGCCGGCCCGGCCGCCGGAGCACCGTGCTGCGGGACCGGTACGCCGAGGGGGAGCGGGTGCTGCTCCTGCTCTGCTCGCGCCTCTCCGTCGAGAAGCGGCCCGGCACGGCCCTGGACGCCCTCGCGGAGCTGCGGGAGGCGGGCATCGACGCCGCCCTGGTGGTCGCCGGTGACGGGCCGCTGCGGGGCGCCCTGGAGCGGCGGGCGCGGGAGCGGCGGCTTCCGGTGCGGTTCGTCGGACACGTCGCCGATCGGGAGGCCCTGGCGGACCTCCAGGCGGCGGCCGACGTGTGCCTCGCGCCGGGGCCCGCGGAAACGTTCGGTCTCTCCGCCCTCGAAGCCCTGGCCTGCGGGACCCCCGTCGTCGTCAGCGCCTCCTCCGCCCTGCCCGAGGTCGTCGGCACCGCGGGGGCCGCCGCCGTGGACACGCCGGGAGCCTTCGCCTCCGCCGTCCGGGGCGTCCTCGCCGAACCGGAGACCGCCCGCCGCGGCGCCGCACGCGCGCGTGCGGAGAGTTTCACCTGGGACCGGTCCGTCACCGCCTTCCTCCGGGCCCACGACGCCCTCCTGGCACCGGAACCGAGCGTGCCCGAGGAGGCCCGCCGGTGACACAGGACCAGGCGACCGCCCCTGCCCCGGCCCCTGGCCCTGTCGCGGGGGCCGCCCCGGTCGCCGTCGCAGCCCCCGCCACGGTCGTCCCCGCCCCGGCCCCCGCCCTCGCCCGAGTCCCTCCGCCCCGCCCCGCTCCCGGCGCCGCCGGCCCCGTCCGGTTCGTCGTGCTCGGGGACTCGCTCAGTGAGGGTGTCGGGGACCGGGTGGGCGGGGCCTGGCGGGGCTGGGCGTCGCTGCTCGCCGACGGGCTCCCGGCCGACGGGCAGGGCACCGCCTTCCTGAACCTCGCCGTCAGCGGGGCCCTCAGCGGGGACGTCGCCGCCCGGCAGGCTCCCCGCGCCCTCGCCTTCCGACCGCACCTCGCCTCCGTCGTCGTCGGAGTCAACGACACCCTGCGCCGCACCTTCGACATCGGGCTCCTCGCCCGCCACCTGGACCGCGTCTGCGCCGACCTCGACGCCGCCGGAGCCGTACTCCTGACGGCCTGTCTGCCCGACCCCGGCCGGATGCTCGGCCTTCCACCCCCGCTGGCGCGCCCGCTCGCCCGCCGCCAGCGGTCCGTCAACGCCGTCGTGCACGCCCTCTCCGCCCGGTACGGGGCCGTCCATCTGCACCTCGCCGACGACACCTGGACCCAGGACCGCACCCTGTGGAGCGCGGACCGCCTCCACCCCGGCGAGCGCGGCCACCGGGCCGTCGCCGAGGGCTTCCACCGGCTGCTCGCCGCCCGGGGACTCGCCCACGGCGTGCCGCCCGCACGGGAGCCCGCCCAGCCACCCCCGACCCGCGCCGAGGCCGCGCTCTGGCTCGCCACCGCCGGCACCGGCTGGCTCCTCCGCCGCAGCCACGACCTGCTGCCGCAGCTCCTGCTCCTCGCAGGCGCCGAGCTGCGCCACTGGGCCGACGGCACGGGCCCCGCCCCCCTCGACGCGCGCGCGGACACCGCCCTCGCCGCCGCGCTCGCGGCGACAATGGGGAGATGAACGGGCGCTGGGAGTTCTGGATCGACCGGGGCGGCACCTTCACCGACATCGTGGGCAGGCGCCCCGACGGCGGTCTCGTCACCCGCAAGCTGCTCTCCCACGACCCCGCCCGGCAGCAGGACGCCGCCGTCGCCGGAATCCGCCTCCTGCTCGGCCTCCGGCCCGACGAGCCCGTCCCCGCCGACCGGATCGCCGTCGTCAAGATGGGCACCACCGTCGCCACCAACGCCCTCCTGGAGCGGCGCGGCGAGCCGACCGTCCTCCTCGTCACGGAGGGCTTCCGCGACGCGCTCCGCATCGCCTACCAGAACCGGCCCCGGCTCTTCGACCGCCACATCGTGCTTCCCGAAGCGGTCTACGCGCGCGTGATCGAGGTCCCCGAGCGGGTCGACGCCCACGGCCGCCTCGTCCGGCCCCTGGACGAACCCGCCGTCGCCGAAGCACTCGCCACCGCCCACCGCGACGGGTTCCGCTCCGCCGCCGTCGTCCTCCTGCACGGCTACCGCCACCCGGCCCACGAGGCCCGGATCGCGACGATCGCCGCCGCCGCCGGCTTCACCCAGATCAGCTGCTCGCACGAGGTCAGCCCGCTGATCAAGCTGATCCCCCGCGGCGACACCACCGTCGTCGACGCCTACCTCTCGCCGATCCTGCGCCGGTACGTCGACGAGGTCGCGCGCGAACTCGCCGGCATCCGCCTCATGTTCATGCAGTCCAACGGCGGGCTGCGCGAGGCGGCCCACTTCCGGGGCAAGGACGCCGTCCTGTCAGGACCGGCCGGCGGCGTCGTCGGCATGGCGCGCACCTCGGCGCAGGCGGGACACCACCGGGTCATCGGCTTCGACATGGGCGGCACCTCCACCGATGTGTCGCACTACGCCGGAGCATTCGAGCGTGAACTCGGTACACAGGTCGCCGGGGTACGGATGCGCGCACCGATGATGAGCATCCACACCGTCGCGGCGGGCGGCGGATCCGTCCTCCACTACGACGGGCGCCGCTACCGCGTGGGCCCGGACTCGGCGGGCGCCGTCCCCGGCCCCGCCTGCTACCGCCGCGGCGGGCCCCTCACCGTCACCGACGCCAACGTCATGCTGGGCCGCGTCCAGCCCGCCCATTTCCCCGCCGTCTTCGGCGAGTCCGGCGACCGGCCCCTGGACGCCGACGTCGTACGGGAACGGTTCACGGCCCTCGCCGAGGAGGTCGGCGGCGGCCGCACCCCCGAGGAGGTCGCCGCGGGCTTCCTGGAGATCGCCGTCCTCAACATGGCCAACGCCGTCAAGAAGATCTCCGTGCAACGCGGCCACGACGTCACCCGGTACGCCCTCACCAGCTTCGGCGGCGCCGGCGGCCAGCACGCCTGCGCCGTCGCCGACGCCCTGGGCGTCGACACCGTCCTCGTACCGCTGCTGGCCGGAGTGCTCTCCGCGTACGGCATCGGCCTCGCCGACGCCACCGCCATGCGCGAACGGTCCGTCGAGGCCGAACTCGACGCGCCCGGCACCCCCGCGCGCGTGACGTCCCTCTGCGCCGAACTCGCCGATGCGACCCGCGCGGAGCTGCGCGCCGACGGCCTGCCGGACGCGGCGATCACGACGTACGCGCGCGTACTCCTGCGGTACGCGGGCACGGACGCGAGCCTCCAGGTCGACCTCGCGTCCCCCGAGGAGCTGAAAGCGGCGTTCACGGCTGTCCACCGCGCACGGTACGCCTTCGTCCTCGAACGGCCCCTGGTCGTCGAGGCCGTCTCCGTTGAGGCCGTGGGCCGCGCCGGGCCGCACGGCCCCGTCCAGGCCGACCCGGCGGCTCCGGTGGACTCGGTGGCTCCGACGGACCCGGTGGCCCCGGACGGACGGCCCGGCCCCCTCACGCCGCACGCCACCGTCCGGATGCACAGCGCCGGCACGGCCCACGACACGCCCTTCCACCGCAGGGAGGACCTGCGGCCCGGAGACAGCGTGGACGGGCCCGCGCTCCTCGCCGAGGCCGACGCCACCACCGTCGTCGACAGCGGCTGGCGGGCCACCGCGACCGGCACAGGACACCTCGTCCTGTGCCGCGTCACCCCCCGCCCCGCCCGCGTGGCGGCCGGCACGGACGTCGACCCCGTCCTCCTGGAGGTCTTCAACAACCTCTTCATGGCCATCGCCGAGCAGATGGGCGTCCGCCTGGAGAACACCGCCCAGTCCGTCAACATCAAGGAACGCCTCGACTTCTCCTGCGCGCTCTTCGACGCCGAGGGCAACCTCATCGCCAACGCGCCCCACATCCCCGTCCACCTCGGTTCCATGGGCGAATCCATCAAGGAGGTCCTGCGGCGCCGCGAGGACGACCTGCGCCCCGGCGACGTCTACGCGATCAACGACCCGTACCACGGCGGCACCCACCTCCCCGATGTCACCGTCGTGACCCCGGTGTTCGGCGACGAGGGACATGAACTCCGCTTCCTCGTCGCCTCGCGCGGCCACCACGCCGAGATCGGCGGGATCACCCCCGGCTCCATGCCCGCCTTCAGCCGGACCGTCGACGAGGAGGGCGTCCTCTTCGACAACTGGCTTCTCGTACGGGACGGGCGGCTGCGCGAGGCCGAGACACGGGCCCTGCTCACCGGCGCCCGCCACCCCTCCCGCGACCCGGACACCAACCTCGCCGACCTGCGCGCCCAGATCGCGGCCAACGAGAAGGGCATCGAAGAACTGCGCAAGGCCGTCGACACGTTCGGACTCGACGTCGTCCAGGCCTACATGCGGCACGTCCGCGCCAACGCCGAGGAGTCCGTCCGCCGCATCGTCGCGCGCCTTGACGACGGCGCGTACCGCTACGAGACCGACGGCGGCGCGGTCATCCAGGTCGCGGTCCGCGTCGACCGCGAACGGCGCTCCGCCGTCCTCGACTTCACCGGCACCTCCCCCCAGCTCCCGGGGAACGCCAACGCGCCCACAGCGGTCGTCATGGCCGCCGTCCTGTACGTCTTCCGCACCCTCGTCGACGAGGACATCCCGCTCAACAGCGGCTGCCTGGAGCCCCTGGAGATCCGCGTCCCGCCCGGCTCCATGCTCGCGCCCACCCACCCGGCCGCCACCGTCGCCGGAAACGTCGAGACCTCCCAGGCCGTCACCGGCGCGCTCTACGCGGCCCTCGGGGTCCAGGCGGAGGGCTCCGGCACCATGAACAACGTCACCTTCGGCAACGCGCGCGTGCAGTACTACGAGACCGTCGCCAGCGGCTCGGGCGCGGGCGACGGGTTCGACGGCGCCGACGCCGTCCAGACCCACATGACCAACTCCCGGCTCACCGACCCCGAGATCCTGGAGTGGCGCCACCCGGTCAGGGTCGACGCCTTCGCGGTACGGGAGGACGACGGCGGGCGCGGCCGGTGGCACGGCGGCCACGGGGTCGAGCGCCGCATCCGCTTCCTCGAACCCATGACGGTGGCCCTCCTCACCGGACACCGCAGAGTCCCCCCGTACGGCATGGCGGGCGGCGAACCGGGCGCCCTCGGCGAGAACCTCGTGGAACGCGCCGACGGAACCGTCGAGCGTCTCGGCGGCGCTGCCACCACGGAGGTCGGCCCCGGCGACGTCCTGATCCTGCGCACCCCCGGCGGCGGAGGCTACGGCCCACCGCCCGACGGCCCACCACGCGGCGAGCCACCGCCCGACGGCCCACCGCCCGACGGCCCACCACGCGGCGAGCCACCGCCCGACCGGCCCCCCGAAGGCCTCAGCGCGTCGGCGTGAAGCGCACCGGCGTCCCCGGTACCGCCTGCGCCGCCGCGCCCAGGTCGGCCTCACGGACCACCCCGACCACCGGGTAGCCCCCCGTCGTCGGATGGTCCGCGAGGAAGACCACGGGCCGCCCGTCCGGCGGCACCTGGACCGCGCCGAGGACCATGCCCTCGCTCGCCAGTTCTCCCGGCAGCGCCCGCTCCAGGGCCGGGCCTTCGAGTCGCAGCCCGATGCGGTTGCTCGCCGGTGACACCCGGTACGCGCGCGTGGCGAGGGTGCGGAGCGCGGCGGCGGTGAACCAGTCGTCGCGAGGGCCGAGCCGGACCCGCAGGACGAGTTCGTCCGGCGGGCCCGGCCACGGGGGAGCGTCGACCGACCCTCGCACGCCCGTGTCCGGCCCGAGCGGCAGGACGGCCTCCTCCACCAGCGGTGCCGGACCGAGGCCGGACAGCAGGTCGGTGGAGCGGCTGCCGAGCACCGGTTCGACACCGATCCCGCCGCCGAACGCCACGTACGCGCGTACCCCGCGTACGGCCGCGCCGATGTCGAGGACGGACCCGGCCGCCACCCGGACCGCGGTTCCCCAGGCGGCCGGACGTCCGTCCACCCGGACCGGGCAGGGCGCGCCGCCCACCGCGACGGTCACCGAGCAGCGGGGACGCAGGGCGCAGCCGTTGACGGTGGTCTCCAGGACGGCCGCCGACTCTGGATTGCCGACGAGCCGGTTCACGAGCCCCACGGCCGCCGGATCGAGGGCGCCCGAGCGGGGCACACCGAGATGCGCGTAGCCGGTACGGCCCAGGTCCTGCACCGTGGTCAGCGCCCCGGCCCTGACGACGGCGAAGGCCCTGTCGGTCATCGCCCGCCCTCCGCCGTGAACCGCACGCGGGCGCCGGGGGCGAGCAGCGCGGCCGGCTCACGGCCGGTGTCCCAGAGCACCGCGTCCGTCGTGCCGACCAACTGCCAGCCGCCGGGGGAGGACCGCGGGTACACACCCGTGTACGGGCCCGCCAGGGCGACCGAACCGGCCGGGACGGCGGTCCGCGGAGTGGCCCGCCGCGGCACCCCGTACCGCTCGTCGAGCCCCGTCAGATAGGCGAAGCCCGGCGCGAACCCGCAGAACGCCACCCGGAACTCGGCCGACGTGTGGATCCGTACGGCCGCCTCGACGGACACCCCCCACAGCCCGGCGACCTCCGCGAGATCGGGCCCGTCGTAGCGGACGGGTATCTCGATCGCCTCGCCCACGCGCGCGGGGGACGGCCCTGCCTCCCAGCCGGTCAGCTCCGCCGCCAGCCGGTCCGGGTCGGCCACCCCGTCCAGCAGAATGGTCCGGGCCGCCGGCACGATCTCCCGTACGGCGGGCAGGGTGCCGGCCGCCCGCCGCCGCAGCAGCTCCGCGTGGAACGCCTCCGCCTCCGCGCCCCCGGCCAGCTCGACCAGGAGCGCCCGCTCACCCACGCGCAACGCGCGCGTGCCGAAGGCGGTCACGCGAAGGCCTCCACCCGCACTCCTGACGCCTCGAGGCGCTCCCGGACCCGCCGGGCGAGATCCACCGCGCCCGGGGTGTCGCCGTGCAGGCACAGCGACCGGGGCCGTACCGCGACGGAACTCCCGCAGTGCGCGGTGACCACCCCGAACCGGGCCATGGCCAGCGACCGCTCCACCACCGCGGCCGGGTCGCTGACGACCGCCCCCGCCTGCCCGCGCGGCACGAGGGAACCGTCCGCGAGGTAGGCCCGGTCACCGAAGGCCTCGGGGACGACCGGCAGCCCCGCCTTCGCGGCCGCCTCGTGGAGCCGCGATCCGGGCAGGCCGAGGACCGGCAGCGTGCGGTCCGCGAGCAGGACGCCGTCGACGACCGCCGCCGCCTGCTCCTCGTCCCGGACCACCCGGTTGTAGAGCGCCCCGTGCGGCTTCACGTACGCCACGCGCGCGCCTGCCGCCCGTGCGAAGACCTCGAGGGCGCCGATCTGGTACGCCACCTCGGCGGCCAGTTCCGCCGCGGGGACGTCCATCGAGCGCCGTCCGAATCCGGCCAGGTCGCGGTACGAGACCTGGGCGCCGATCCGGACCCCGCGCGCGGCCGCGAGCTCGCACACCCGCCGCATGGTGGCCGCGTCCCCGGCATGGAAGCCGCAGGCCACGTTGGCGCTGGTCACGACGGAGAGCAGCTGCTCGTCGTCGGTGAGCGTCCAGCGGCCGAAGCCCTCGCCGAGATCGGCGTTGAGATCGACCGGGGCCGGGGGCGTGCGCATCTGTACCTCGCAGGAGGGGGGACCGTACGGTGCCGTCAAGGTAGAGGATTGTTGAACGATCCGACAAGATGATGGTCGTCCGGACCTGGCCGTACGGTTGGCTCGGCCGTGTACGACGTACGAGAAGGAGCGGCGTGGCAGCGAGCGGCACCGGGGACCTGGCCGACGACCGGGCCCTGCTCGGGCGCACCAGCACGGCGGAACGGGTCGCGGACATCCTGCGCACCCGCGTCGCGGAGGGCTACTTCCCGCCCGGCACCCGTCTCTCCGAGGACGGCATCGGCGGCGCGCTCGGCGTCTCCCGGAACACCCTGCGCGAAGCCTTCCGGCTCCTCACCCGCGAGAGGCTGCTCGTCCACGAGCTCAACCGGGGTGTCTTCGTCCGTGTCCTGGCCGTCGACGACGTGGACGACATCTACCGCACCCGGCGGCTCGTCGAGTGCGCCGTCGTACGGGGCCTGGGGCGGCCGCCGTACGCCCTGGACGCTCTCGCCGCCGCCGTCGGGCACGGCGAGACCGCCGCACGCGCGGGCGACTGGCCGGGTGTCTCGACGGCCAACATCCACTTCCACCGCGAACTCGTCGCCCTCGCGGCCAGCGCACGCACCGACGAGCTGATGCGCGGCGTCCTCGCCGAACTCCGCCTCGCGTTGCACGTCGTCGACGACCCGCGCGCCCTGCACGAGCCCTACCTCGCCCGGAACCGGGAGATCCTGGACGCCCTGCGAGCCGGTGAGCGGACCACGGCCGAGGACCTCCTCGCCCGTTATCTCGACGACTCCCGCACCCGGGTCGCGGCCGCGTACGCGCAGGCCGTCGACACCCCGGCGGGACCGGCGGACCGGCCCCCGACGGGCATGGCGGCCCGACCCCCGGCGAGCCCGGCCGGCTGACCCCGGCGAGCCCGGCCGGCTGACCCCGGCGAGCCCGGCCGGCTGACGCACGCGAGCCCGGCCGGCCGACCCCGGCGGGGCCCGTGGACGACCCCCGGGGCCCGGTCGCATCTGGGCCGTTTCGACCGTTGTCAGTTCGAGGACCTAATCTGTCCACCGTGACTTCGCCTGCCTCGACGGACCTCGCTCCGCCCCAGCTCAGCGCGGGGCCGCGACCCGCGCAGGGTCCGGCCGCCGACGAAGGGCTCGCGCGGCGCCTCCGCGCGCTCGCGTGCACCGCCCCGCTGCACGACCTCGACGTGCGCAAGGCGAACCTGGCCGGCGAGTACACGGTCTACGCGATGGCCGAGGTGGCCCTGTCCGCGATCGACCTCATCACGCTGAACATGGACTTCGACACCGGCGCCGACCACGAGCAGATCGTCGCCCGCCTGCTGCCCCGCGTCGCCGCCCAGGCACCCCACCGCCCCGCCGCCGAACACGAGCGCGTGGCCCGCTGGGTCCTGGAGAACCTGATCAACGTCGGCAGCGTCGACCGCGGCTTCCGCGCCGTCTACGGCACCTTCGGGACCGACGGCGTCTACGTCCGCAGGGACTACGACTTCAAACTCATCGAGGAGGTCCCGGGCTTCGGCGGCGGCGTCTACCTCCGGACCACCGACGAAGCGGTCAACGTCCTCGTCGGAGCGCTCGACACCGACGTCACCAGCGCCCAGATCGCCGCCGAGGTGAAGCTGGAGGTCCTCATCAACCGGGGCCGCCTCGCCGACGCCCAGCTCGCCGCCGAGCAGGCGCGCTACCGGACCGTGCAGTACGCCGAGAGCCTCCGCAAGACCCTGGAGGCGACCCGGCGCAACGTGCGCGCGGTGGACTGGCTCAACGCCGTGCCGGACATGATCGCCGAGGCGCTCGACCACGTCGCCGACCGCTACCGCCACGAGAACGCGATCCTCACCAACATCCGCAAGGCCCGCGACGAGGCCGAGGCCGCCTCCGACGCCAAGACCGCCGAGCACAAGCGGCGCGCCGCCGAGCTCGTGGACATAGTGAAGGACTGCATCCGGCGCCACACCCAGCTCCAGTCCCGCCTCCTGGACGCCGGGCCCCTCTTCCGCGCCGAGCAGGACCGGCAGGCCTTCGCCGCCCCCACCACGTACACCGGGCTCGACCTGTACGGGCAGCTCGTCGCCCCGACCCTGCCGCTCCCCGTCGAACAGGCCGCCAGGGTCACCGACGCCTTCTTCGCCCGCGGCACCGGACTGCGCACCCCCGCCTCCGTGCGTCTCGGTGATCTCGTCGACCTGCTGCTGACCCCGCCCGTCGAGCGCGAGCACCTCGGCGCGGAGATGCCCGAGCCGGACCTCATCGCCACCCCCGACGACTCCCGCTTCAGCGAGGAACAGCTCGCGAGCGCCCTGCGCCTGCTCGACCTGGAGCACGACGCGCCGCGCCGCCTCTCCGGCCTGCTCGCCGAGGCCCGCGAGCTCGACGCCGACCTGCCGTACCTCGTCGCCCTCCTCGCCGTCCACGCGGCGAGCCCCCCGGTGGGCACGGCCTACCGGCAGGGCGAGGAGCGACTCCTCTTCGCCGTCGACGACGGCACCCCGCTCGACGACCCCGAGTTCGGGGGCGCCGACCTCATCGTCGGTACGGCCCTGCTCGACGCGGTGGGCATGGCCGCCGGCCGCACGGAGGCCACGTGACCCTCGTCCCGCCCGCAGCCGCCGTCGTCGCACCGCCCACCCGGCCGGCCGCGCTCACGCCGGATCCCACCGCCGCCCGTCCGGAGCCGGCGGACTCGGGTGTACGCGACGACAGCACGCCCATCCCGGCGGCGAAGCCGGAACGCGCGGCCCCGGAGCAAACCGAGCCGGCGCACATGGACCCGGCTCCCCCAGAGCCAGAGCCGCACCGTGAGGAACCGGCTCCCGTAGAGCCTGAGCGCGCCGAACCGCCCGGCCTCCCCACCGGCCCTCGCGTGCGGCCCGTCCACATCGACCCACCCGCCGCCGCACGCGTCGACGCCGAAGACCGGCCCTCGCCGACGCCCGGCACCCGGCCCCGGTTCGGGGTCGTCGCGGTGCCCGAGCCGACCCGGACGGCGTCCGTCCGGGGCCGGGGCGTCCCGACCGTGCGCGCCGTGCGCCTCACGGACGAGCCGCCCGCCCCCGCCGACCGCCCCACCACCACCCCGGCGGCCGTCACCCCCGTCCCGCTGCCGGTACCTCGCCCGGTCACCACCGCCGCACCGGCACCGACTCCGGCACCGACTCCGGCACCAAGCCCGACTCCGGCACCGACCCCAGTCCCGACTCCGGCCCCAACCCCAGTCCCGACCCCGGCCCCAACCCCAGCCCCGCCCCCGACCAAGAGCCCGACCGAGGAGCCCCAGCCGTGAGCGAAACCCACGCCGAGTACGCCGACGCGTGGGGCGAGCAGGAGCCCCCGCAGCCCCCGGCCGCCGCCGTGACCGTCGCCGCGTCGACCGTCACCCCCGCCGACGCGTCCGACGCCGCCCGCCTCGTCTCCTTCGGGCTCCAGCCCAAGCTGCTCCCGGCCCGCGACGCCGAGTACGGGGAACTCCTCCGGCGCTACCGCGAGAACCCCGCCTTCGCGCGGCTCGCCGACGCTGTCGCCACCGGCCTGGGCCTCATCGTCCTCGAGGTCTCCCCACGCGCGGGCATGGCCGTCACCGCGGGCGAGGACTCCGTCTTCGCCGTCCGCATGGGCGACTACGCCCGCCGCGCCTCCACGGACTCCGCCGACCGGTTCCTGCACGGTCTCGCTCATCTCGCCGTCGCCGCGATGGCCTTCCCCCGCCCCGAGGACCTCGCGGACGACGCGTACATCGGACGCCTCACGGTCAACGGCGTGGACGCGTTCGTACGCCAGGCATGCCTGCGTCTCGAACAGCGCGCGGAGGAGCAGGGCGAGAACACCGACCCGGCCTCGGACGCCCCCGGCCTCGAGGCGGCCTGGCGGATCTACGCCCGCCGCAGCGCCACCGGCGCCACCAAGGACGCCCGCCGCCTCGCCGGGTCCACCACCGGCATCGTCGGCAAGGCGGCCGCCTTCCTCACCGACTCCGGCTTCCTCCAGCGCACCGGCGACGAGGGCGGCGGCTCCTACCGCACCACCGCCCGCTACCAGCTCCAGGTCCGCGACATGGCGGGTTCCGCGGCCATGGCCGAGCTCCTCGAACTGGGCGTCGTCCCCGTCAGCGACGGCTCCCCGACCCTCCTTCCCCCTCCCGAGGGCGACGACCTGGAGCTCGCGGCCGACGCGGGCCTGCCCTTCCACGCGTAACCGAACCGGCGTCACCGCCCCGCACCACCGACCTGCCAGAGCACGAGAGCACGAGAGCACGAGAGTTCCTCGCCATGTACGAGCTGTCCCGGGTCCGCCTGTACTCCATCGGTCCCGCCGGTGCGCGCTACGCCGACACCGTCCTGGACCTGCGGGGAGTCGGCGCGCCCGTGCCCCACCCCGCCCCCACACAGGCGGAGTTCTTCGCGGAGGAACCGGTCGGTCCGCCGCGCCGCCCCGCCCCCGCGGGCGTGCTCTTCCTGGAGAACGGCGGCGGCAAGTCCGTCCTCCTCAAGCTGATCTTCTCGGTCATGCTCCCCGGCCACCGCAACACCCTGGGCGGCGCCAGCTCCGGCGTCCTGCGCAAGTTCCTCCTCGCCGACGACTGCGGACACGTCGCACTGGAGTGGCAGCACACCCTCACCGGCGAACTGGTCGTCGTCGGCAAGGCCAGCGAGTGGCGGGGCCGTCAGGTCTCCTCCGACCCGCGGAAGTTCGCGGAGGCCTGGTACTCCTTCCGCCCCGGCCCCGGGCTCAGCCTGGACAACCTCCCCGTCGCCGAGGCGACCTCCGTCCGCCCGCCCGTCGAGGGCTCCTCTGGCGCGACCGGCCGCCGCCGCACCATGAAGGGCTTCCGCGACGCCATCACGGAGGCAGGCAAGGCCTACCCGCATCTGGAGGTCTACTGGGAGGAGATCCACGACCGCTGGAACGAGCACCTCGGCGAACTCGGCCTCGACCCGGAACTCTTCCGCTACCAGCGCGAGATGAACGCCGACGAGGGCGAGGCCGCCGGTCTCTTCGCGGTCAAGAAGGACTCCGACTTCACCGACCTGCTGCTGCGCGCCGTCACCGACACCCGGGACACCGACGGACTCGCGGACCTCGTCGGCGGCTTCGGCAACAAGCTCGGCCGCCGCGCCGAACTGAACGCCGAGCGCGAGTTCACGGCCGGCTCGGTCGACCTCCTCGGCCGGATCGTCGAGGCAGCCGAAACCCGGTCCCACGCGCGCGAAGTCCACACGGCCGCCGAGCGCCGCACCCGCACCCTGGCCCGCCGGCTCTCCGCCCGCGCCGCCGAGGAACGCGGCAGGGGCGCCGAACTCGCCCAGCAGGTCACCTCCGCGGCCCACGCCGTAGCCGAGGCCGAGACCGGCCGGGGCCGCAGCTCCCTCATCGCCGCCGAACTCGCCTACCGGCACGCCTCCCTGGCCCTGACCGCCGCCGAGAAGGGCGCCTCCTCCCAGCGGCGCGAACTCACCGACGCCCGCACCATGCACTCCGCCTGGCAGGCGGCCGAGGTCGTCCTCCGCCACCGCGCCGCGAGCGACCGCTCCGCGCGCGTGGCGGCCGCCATCCGGGAGGCCGAGCGGGACGCCGCCCCGGCCCTCGCGGCCCGCGCCGAAGCTGCGGCCGACCTCGTACGGGCGCTCGCCGCCGCCGCCGAGGAGGGCGAGCGCCACGCGGCGGAGGAGGAGGAACGCTCCACCGCCCTCCAGGAGGCCGGTGAGACCGCCCACCGCGACGCCACGGCCGCCGCCACCGAAGCCCAGCGCGCCCGCAGCGAGGCGGGCCACCTCCGCCAGCGGCTCGCCGAGGTCGAGCAGGAGACCGCGGAGGCGGTACGGGCCGGCTGGCTCGACGACTCCGCGCCCGACGCCGACCCCGCCCGCGCGGCCCTCGCCGCGAGCGACGCCGAGAAGACGACGGTCGCCGCCTGGGACACGGCCCGCGAGGCCGCCCGCACCGCGGCGGACCGCGCGCGTGAGGCGGCGGGCGCCGAGTCCCGAGCCGAACTCGCCGCCGCCCGCGCCTCCGACGCGGCCGAGGCCGCCGGGAACGCCTACGACGCGGAGCGCCGCGCCGCCGAGCTCCTCGCCGGCGAGGAACGCCTCGCCGAACTCCTGAGCCTCCCCGCCACCGGCGCCCCCCACCCCGCCGCCGGCTCCCCGCTCCCGGGCCAGCGCGCGGCCACCGCGGCCACCGCGCCCGCCGGCGACGGCGAGGACCGGAACCCCGCCGACGGCGCCGTCACCTCGGGGGAGCCCGCGCGCCAAGGGCCGCTCACCGTCACCGAGTTCGACCGGTACGCCGACGACCTGCGCGGCATGCTCGACCAGGCCGTCACCTCCGCCGAGCGCCAGCTCTTCGACCTGCGCACCGCCGCCGCCGACGACTCCCGCATCCTCGGCGCCCTCGGCGACGGCGGCCTGCTGCCGCCGGGACCCGACGTCCTCGCCACCGTCGAGTACCTCGGCGAGCACGGCATCCCCGCCCTCCCCGGCTGGCGCTACCTCGCCCAGTCCGTGGACCCCGCCGACCACGCGCGCGTACTCGCCGCCCGCCCGGAGCTCGTCGACGGTGTCGTGATCACCGACCCCGTCTCGTACGGACGCGCCCGCGAGGTCCTCGGCTCGGCCGCCCTGCTGCCCCGCTCCGCCGTGGCCGTCGGCACCGCCGCCGCCCTGCTCGCCCCGGTGCCGGGGCAGGACCCGACGGACGATGCGGGGGTCTTCCTCGTACCGCCGAACCCGGCCATGCACGACGAGCACGCGGCCGACGAGGAGCGCCACGCCCTGCGCGCCCGCGCGGCCGCCCGCGACGAGGAGATCCGTACCCTCGCCGCCCGCCTCGCGGGTGACCGCTCCCTCGCGGCCCGGATCGGGTCCTGGCGCGCCGACTGCCCGCCCGGGATGCTCGCCGAACTCGCGGCCGTCGCCACGACCGCCCGCGAGACCGCCGAGGCCGCCGCCGCGACTCTCGACGAGGCCAGGACCGCGCGCGCGGAGGCCGAGGAAACGGCCGCCGAGGCGGCCCAGGTCAGGGACGAGCGCCAGGAGGCCGCCCAGCGCGCCCGCCGCGTCGCCGACGCCCTCGCGGGCCTGGCGTTCCGGCTGCGCGAGCGGTCCGCCTGGCAGGCCAAGCTGCGGGAACTCGCCGACGACGCCGCCGAGGCCGAGGCCCGCGCCCAGACCTGCCTGGAACGCGCCCGTGCCGCCGACGAGGACCGCCGCGCGACCCAGCGCTCCGCCGACGACGCGCACCGCACCGCCCGTGCCCTGCGGGCCGAGCGCGCCGAGATCGCCGGCGCCCCCGACACCCTCCCCGAGGGCGACGCGCCCGCGTCCCGGGCCGCCCTCCCCACCCTGCGCGAGGCCTACCGGGCCGCGTCCCAGCTGTACGAGAAGGTCGGCGTCGGCGCCGACTTGCGCGCCGAGCAGGCCCGCGCCGAGAGCGACGAGTCCGCCGCCGTCGCCGAACTCGACCGCCTCACCAACAAGGTCAGGAGCCGCGCCGAGCAGCTCCTCGAGTCCACCGACGGCGCCGACGGCCCGTCCCGGCAGGCCGCCGCGGCCCGCGCCGAGGCCCTCGTACAGATGCTGGAGACCCGCGCGTCGGAGGCGAGCGAGAAGCTCGGCCGTCTGCGCGGCGAGGCCGAGCGGCTCGCCCCCGAGGACGGCGAGGCGCACACCGAGCTGCCCGAGGAGCTGGTGCCCGCCGACGCCGAGCGGGCCCAGACCCTGCTCCGTACCGCCACCGCCGAACTCGCCTCCCGTACCGACGCCCTGGAGGCGGCGCGCGCCGCCCACGCCGGCCTGCTCCGCGACCACCGGGCCGCCGAGGACGCCGCAGGCGGCTTCGAGGAGACCGCGGCCCTGCTGCGGGACCTGCTGCGCGACCACGCGGACGAGGAGCGGGACGAGGCCGAGGCGTACCCCGGCAGCCTTGAGGAGGCCCGTACGACGGCCGCCGAGGCGCGCCGCTCGCTGCGCGGCTGCACCGCCGAGCTGTCCGCGGCCGACGCGGCCGTCCGCGAGGCGAGCGACATCCTCGTACGGCACGCCAACTCCACCCGGTACGAGCAGGTCCGCACCCCGGCCCGCCAGCAGATCCGCGAACTGCCGGCGTCCGCGCTGCCCGAGCACGCCGCCAAGTGGGCCGAGGCCTTCGCGCCCCGGCTGCGGGTCCTCACCGACGAGCTGGAACAGCTGGAGCGCAACCGCGACTCGATCGTCGACCGGCTGCGCGGCCTCGTGGAGTCGTCGCTCGCGACGCTCCGTTCGGCGCAGCGGCTCTCCCGGCTCCCCGAGGGCCTCGGCGAGTGGTCGGGGCAGGAGTTCCTGCGGATCCGCTTCGAGGAGCCCGACCAGGCCACCCTCGCGGAGCGGCTCGGCGAGGTCGTCGACGAGGCGACCCGCGCCGCCGTCAAGAAGAACTCCGACCTGCGCCGCGACGGTATGTCCCTGCTGCTGCGGGGTGTGCAGGCGGCCCTCGAACCCAAGGGCGTCTCCGTCGAGATCCTCAAGCCGGACGCGGTGCTCCGCGCCGAGCGGGTGCCCGTCGGGCAGATGGGCGACGTCTTCTCCGGCGGGCAGCTGCTCACCGCGGCCATCGCCCTGTACTGCACGATGGCGGCGCTCCGCTCCAACGACCGGGGCCGCGACAAGCACCGCCACGCGGGCACGCTGTTCCTGGACAACCCGATCGGCCGCGCCAACGCCACGTACCTGCTGGAGCTCCAGCGGGCCGTGTCGGACGCGCTCGGCGTCCAGCTGCTGTACACGACGGGCCTGTTCGACACGACCGCCCTCGCCGAGTTCCCGCTGGTGATCCGGCTGCGCAACGACGCCGACCTGCGGGCCGGGCTCAAGTACATCAGCGTGGAGGAGCACCTGCGACCGGGGCTGCCGCAGACCGCCGGGGAGGCCGAGACGATCCACGGCGAGATCACGGCGACCCGGATGTTCCGCCGCCACGCGACCGACGACCCGACGCCGCTACCCGCGCCGTAGCGGGACGAAGAGCGGCCTGGCCCCCAGGGGGCCAGGCCGCTCCGTCTCCGTACCGTCCGCGCCTCAGGCCGCCTCGGACAGCGGCGACGCCGCCTCCGCCCGGCTCCCTCCGTGCTTCTCACGGAGCGGCGGGCGTGCCGTGCTGCTCGGCTCCGACACCACGCCGTTGCGCTGGCGCCACACCTGACGGGTGATCCAGACGTCGAGGACACTCCAGGTGGCCACGACGGTGAAGACCACGGCGCTGACGGTCACGGGGAACGCCAGCCAGGAGCCCGCCACGGAGCAGAAGAAGGCCACCACCGCCTGGATGATCGTCACGGAGGTGATGATCACGGCCCGTACGGCTGCGGTACGCACCGGATCGGGCATCCGTTGTCGGCCATGCTCCTCGTCCACCCACAACTGCCGCGCCGACCGCGCCTCGTGTTCCATTGTCCTGTCACTCCCCACCACTGAACGACTTCAGGGTCGGCTGCCCGGCTTGAGCGCCTTTACACGGACAGAACCCTCCCCGTACCTATTGACGCACGCGAGAGGGAAAAGGTTTCGCCCGCCCCGGGGTGAACCTGGTGCGGGCAGGCCCGGAAGGAACAGTTCCAGCCATCTCCGCAGGCCGGAGAAATGGCGAGTCATCAGGTGTCCTGCACCACAGTGGCCGACCTCAACTCGCCGAATATCAGGACATCTCATGATCAACACTCACTCGACAGGCTGAAAACAGCCCGGACATGCCTTCGGAATGGCCCTGATGCAGTAGTAGGCTCGCGCCGCCGTTTGTTGAAACTCAAGCGTTGAAACTCGACTGTGGAAACTCAAGGTTGACGCCGCGTGTTGACGCCGGACGTCACGGACGTGAAGGACCCCCGGCCCACGGGGGTCGAGCTGGGGGAGGCCATGCGCTTTCGCGGGAAGTCCATCCGCCGGAAGATCGTGGCGTTGCTCCTCGTACCGCTCGTCTCCCTCACCGGTCTGTGGGTTTTCGCCACGGCCCTCACCGGCCGCGAGGCCGACCAGCTCCTCGACGTCGGCTACATCGTCGACAAGGTCGGCTACCCCCTGGAGGACACCGCCCGGGTCATCCAGCTCGAACGCCGCCAGTCCCTCATCTACCTCGCCGACCCCCGGGGCTCCGACGCCCTCGGCTCCCTGCGCGAGACCCGCCGGGCCACCGACCGCCAGATCGCCCGCATCCGCGCCAACGCCGCCGACCCCGGCGTGCGCGAGGAGATGCGGCCCGTCACCGCCCAACGCCTCACCTCCCTCCTCGAAGCGCTCGACGGCCTCGCCTCGCTGCGCCGTTCCGTGGAGAAACGTGACATCGGCCGCATGCAGGCCCTCGACTTCTACAACCGGCTCGTCGACCCCTGCTACAGCTTCCTCACCACCCTCCACGCCCTCGAGAACGTGGAGATGGACAAGCAGGGCCGCGCCCTCGTCGGCATCACGCGTGCGCGTGAACTGCTCTCCCGCGAGGACGCCCTCGTCCTCTCCGCGCTCGTCGCGGACCGCGTCACCACCCAGGAGATCCGCGCGATCTCCGACCTCATCGCCAACCGCGAGCAGTTCTACGAGGTCAACCTCGAACTCCTGCCCACCGCCGAGCGCGAGCGCTTCGAGAGGTACTGGCGCAGTCCCGACACCCGGCCGCTGCGCACCGCAGAGAACGCGATCATCGAGCAGGGCCCCACCGACAGCCCGCGCGCCCTCACCGCCGCCTACTGGCAGGACCACGCGGGCCCCGTCCTCGACGACCTCGCCCGCGAGAACACCGCAGCGGGCGACCGCTACCAGGACCGGGTCCAGCCCGCCGCGTACAGCGTCCTCCTCAAGGCCGGGGTCGCCGGCGTCCTCGGTTTCCTCGCCCTGCTGGCCTCCGTCGTCATCTCCGTCCGGATCGGCCGCGTGCTCGTCCGCGACCTGCGCCGCCTCCAGAAGGAGGCCCAGGAGGTCTCCGGCGTACGCCTCCCCAGCGTCATGCGGAGGCTCGCCGCCGGCGAACAGGTCGACGTCGGCACCGAGGTACCCCACCTGGCCTACGGGGAGGACGAGGTCGGCCAGGTCGGCCAGGCACTCAACACCCTTCAGCGCGCCGCCGTCGAGGCCGCGGTCAAGCAGGCGGAGCTGCGGCGCGGCGTGTCCGAGGTGTTCGTCAACCTCGCCCGCCGCAACCAGGTCCTGCTCCACCGTCAGCTCACCCTCCTCGACACCATGGAACGGCGCACCGAGGACACCGACGAGCTGGCCGACCTCTTCCGGCTCGACCACCTCACCACCCGTATGCGACGCCACGCCGAGGGCCTCGTCATCCTCTCCGGCGCCGCGCCCTCCCGGCAGTGGCGCAAGCCCGTCCAGCTCATGGACGTGGTCCGCGCCGCCGTCGCCGAGGTCGAGGACTACGAGCGGATCGAGGTACGCCGACTGCCCCGGCTCGGCGTGGGCGGCCCCGCCGTCGCGGACCTCACCCACCTCATCGCCGAACTCCTGGAGAACGCGACGGTGTTCTCGCCGCCGCACACCGCCGTCCAGGTGCGCGGCGAGCGCGTCGCCAACGGCTTCACGCTGGAGATCCACGACCGCGGCCTCGGCATGAACCCGGACGCCCTGCTCGACGCCAACCTGCGGCTCGCCGAGACCCCCGAGTTCGAACTCTCGGACACCGACCGCCTCGGTCTCTTCGTGGTCAGCCGGCTCGCCCAGCGCCAGAACGTCCGCGTCTCGCTGCAGACCTCCCCGTACGGCGGGACCACCGCGGTCGTCTTCATCCCGGCCGCGCTGCTCACCGACGCGCCCGAGACCCAGGGCGCGGGCTTCCGGCTGGACCGCAAGACGCTGGAGCGCACCGCCCCGGCCGACGACGGGACAGCCGACGGCGGCACGCCGCCCGCCCGGCGCCCGGCTCTCGCCAGGGTCCCGGACGTCACCGAGGGCCCCGCCCCGCTCGACGGCCCCGTCGAACTCGAAGGTCCCGTCGACAGCGACGACTTCGACGTACTCCTCGACCGGTCGGCGGACCTCCTCGACACCGAGAGCGAGCGCGGCGGCCTGTTCCTGCCCCGAGGCAGGCGGCGCGGCCCGCTCGCACCCGCGGGCGAGCAGCACCAGCAGGCCAGTGACCGGGCGCACGGCCACGGCGAGGGCGAGGCGCAGGCCGACGGGGGAGCCCTCGGCCCCGTACCGCTTCCGCGCCGCCGCGTCACCCCGACGCTCGTCGTGGACCACGGTCGCCGCGTGGACGACCAGGACCGCACCCACGCACTCCCGGCCCGCGCCGACAACCCGACCCGCGGACAGGCTCTCCCGGGCCGCGCCGACGACCCGACCCGCGCGCATGCCCTCCCGACCCGCGCCGACGCGACTCCCGACGGCGCATCCGGCAGGGCTCACGCGCTTCCCGACCACGGCCACGGGGGCCCCGAGCGCGCGCAGACCTTCCCCGCCCGGGCGCACCCCGCTCCCGGCCGCGCGACGGGGCACCCCGGCGCCTCGGGCCACCTCGCGCACGGCGCCGGACAGGACGACCCGCCGGCGCCCCGGCCCGGGGGACGGCCGACCGGCCCCACCCTCGTCCCCGTACCGGCGGAGGGCCCGGTGCCGCCGCGGCGCCCCGCAGCGACGGACCGCCCCGTACCGCCGCGCCCCGTCCCGCCGGCGAGCCAAGCCCCGCCGCAGCGCCCCCTGCCGTCGCAGAGCGAGAGCGCGAGCCAGAGCCAGCGCGATAGCCAGCGCCAGAGCCCCGCCCCGTCGCAGAGCCAGGGCCAGACCCAGAGCCCGGAGCCGTTCGGCGGACTGCCCCGCCGCGTCCGCCAGGCGAGCCTCGCACCGCAACTGCGCGCGACCGACGGCCCGGCCGACCGCGGTACGGGCGCGCGTGCGGACGCCCGTACGAGCGGCGGCGCGAAGCCCGCGGACCCCGACTCCTTCGAACGCGACGCCGAGGAGGTACGCGCACGCATGGCCGCCATGCAGCGCGGCTGGCAGCGCGGACGGCGGCACAACGCCGACCCGGACGACCCGACAGCACAAGGAACGACACCCGAGGGGGACGGTCGATGACCGCACCGAACGCCGCAGCACCCAGCACCACCTCCGGCCACGCCCACGGAAACGGAAACGGCGAGCTGAACTGGCTCCTCGACGAGCTCGTCCAGCGCGTCAGGTCCATCCGGAAGGCCCTGGTGCTCTCCAGCGACGGCCTCCCCACCGGTGCCTCCCAGGACCTCACCCGGGAGGACGGCGAGCACCTGGCCGCCGTCGCCTCCGGTTTCCACAGCCTCGCCAAGGGCGTCGGCCGCCATTTCGAGGCGGGCCAGGTCCGCCAGACGGTCGTCGAACTGGAGGACGCCTTCCTGTTCGTCACGGCCGCCGGTGACGGCAGCTGCCTGGCGGTGCTCGCCGACGCCGACTCCGACGTCGGCCAGGTCGCCTACGAGATGACGCTGATGGTGAAGCGGGTCGGGGCCCACCTCGCCACGGCCCCCCGGACCGGTCTGCCCGCGGGAGGGTGAGTGGGACGGCATGAGTGAAGCAGCCGAGCGCAGCCAGCTGAACGAGAGCCCGGCCCCGCACCACTGGTTCGACGACGAGGCCGGGCCCGTGGTCCGTCCGTACGCGATGACCCGCGGCCGGACCAGCGCCGCCACCCGTCACCGGCTCGACCTGATCGCGCTGGTCGTCCCCGAGCCCGCCGCCGACGATCCCGGCCGGGACCAGACGCTCTCCCCCGAACACGTGGAGATCGTCGAACGCTGCTCCGAGCAACCCCAGTCGATCGCCGAGCTCGCCGCCGGACTCGACCTCCCCGTCGGGGTGGTCCGGGTTCTCGTCGGTGACCTCGTCGAGGACGAACTCGTCCACGTGACCCGCCCCGTTCCGCCGGCCGAGCTGCCGGACGTGAGCATTCTCCGCGAGGTGATCAATGGCCTTCGGGCGCTCTAGCCGCAAAAAGCCCTTCGTCGAGCCGATGACCCTGAAGATCCTGGTCGCCGGCGGATTCGGGGTCGGCAAGACGACCCTGGTGGGCGCGGTCAGCGAGATCCGGCCCCTGCGGACGGAGGAGATCCTCAGCGAGGCGGGGCGGCCCGTCGACGACCTGCACGGCGTGGAGACCAAGACGACCACCACGGTCGCCATGGACTTCGGCCGGATCACCCTCCGCGAGGACCTCGTCCTGTACTTGTTCGGCACTCCGGGCCAGGACCGTTTCTGGTTCCTGTGGGACGAGCTGGCGCAGGGCGCGCTCGGCGCGGTCGTCCTCGCGGACACCCGCCGCCTGGAGGACAGCTTCGCGGCCATCGACTACTTCGAGCGGCGCGGCATCCCCTTCACGGTGGCCGTCAACTGCTTCGAGGGCGCGCAGCGCTTCCCCGCAGAGAGCGTGCGCGGGGCGCTCGACCTGGATCCCGAGGTCGAGCTCGTGATGTGCGACGCCCGCGACCGCGAGTCCGTGAAGAACGTCCTCGTGGCCGTCGTCCAACACGCCCTGGTCCTCGCGGACCGGACCCACGCGGGCGCGACGACCTGACGGTTGAGGCCCCCGCACGCGGGGGCCTCAACACACCGCCACCCGCGCAGCCGGGGCTCCCGCACTCAGTGACCGGCCACCGACCTCCGAGCCACCGGGAAGTCGAAGAACGTGCTCGGGAACGGCTCAGGCTTGAACGTGAAGTGCCACCACTCCTCCGGCAGGTTCACGAACCCCTGCTCGACGAGCGCCGATTTCAACAGCTGACGGTTGGCCCGCTGCACGCCCTGGATCCGCGGGTCGTCGGTGTGCGAGAGCGTGTCGAAGCAGTCGTACCCCGTCCCCATGTCCACGGAGTTGTCGGGGAACCGCTCCGACCGCGGCGCGAAGCACTCCACCAGCTGCTCGCCCGGCACGTACGCGCGCGTGGGCGACGCCGGCAGCCGCACGATCGTCAGATCCACCGTCGAACCGCGGCTGTGTCCCGACTTCTCCGCGATGTAACCGTCCGCGAACAGCCTCGACTTGTCGACGAGCGGATAGAACTCCTCCTTCATCCGCTCGTCCCCCAGGTCCTTCGCCCACCGCACGAAGTGGTCGACGGCCCGCTGCGGCCGGTAGCAGTCGTACACCTTCAGCGTGTAGCCCCGCGCGAGGAGACGCACCTGCGCCCGGTGCAGTGCCTCGGCGGCCGGCCGGGTCAGGATGCACAGCGGCTGCCGGTAGCCGTCCACCGGCTCACCCACGAAGTTGTGCGGAGTCGTGTAGCGCATCTCCTGAAGGATCGTCCGGTCCACCGAGTTCAGGGCCACGAACTCCGGTGGGGCCTTGGGCTCCGGCGTGGCCGAGGCCGGGGGAGCGGGGGCGGCGACGGCGCCCGTGACGGCGAGCAGCCCGGCCGCGGCCGTGACGGCGAGGGTACGGAAAACGGAAGCAAGTCCTGTCATGCACACCGTCTATCAGTTCCGGCAGCGCCAAGAAAGGGTGATCGCATACGGTCGGGCCGTGAAGGACTCCCACTGCTCCTGCTGCGGCGCCGCCCACCCGGCCGACGCCGGCTGGCCCCGCACCTGCCCGGCCTGCGCGCACACCGCCTACCGCAACCCCCTCCCCGTGGCCGTCGCCCTGCTCCCCGTCACGGACGGAGAGGGAACGGGCCTCGTCGTCATCACCCGCACCATCGAGCCCGCCCGGGGCGAGGTCGCCCTGCCCGGCGGCTTCATCGACCACGGTGAGGACTGGCGCGCCGCCGTCGCCCGCGAACTGCGCGAGGAGACCGGCATCGAGGCCTCCGCCGAGGACGTCCGCCTCGCCGACGCGATGAGCTCCCCGGCCGGCCACCTCCTCCTCTTCGGCCTCCTCCCGCCCCGCCGGGCCGCCGAACTCCCGCCCTCGGCCCCGACGGACGAGACGAGCGGCCACCACGCGCTCCACGCGCCCGTGGAACTGGCCTTCCCCCTCCACACGGAGGCGGTACGGAAGTGGTTCGCGGGGGCGTACGACTGACGGGGCTGCGGGGCCGGGGACGGGGCCGGGGCCGGGCCGCGGTCGAGGCCCGAGCCATGCTACGAACACCCGGTTACGGGTCGGCCTGTACGCGGACGAGGGCCGAGCCCTGCCACGAACACCCGGTTACGGGTTCCGCACCCGCACCGGCAGCCCCGGCGCCTCCGCCCCGTCGTCCGTCATCCGCTCCACCACCACCACCCGCCCGTCCACCAGCCGCGACTGGTACCGCTCGATCTCGGCCGGCTCCCAGCCGTCCCCCGTGTCCCGTACGACGAGCCCCCCGCCCGTCCGCCCGGCGGCGGGCGCCCACACCTCCAGGGCCAGGTCGCCGCCCTCACCCCGCACCGGGAGCACCGCCCCCGCCCGCACCAGGACCGGGATCCGGGAGAGCGGCGCGTCGAGCAGCACCTGCCCGGGCCCCTCGTACGCCTGCCCCGTCGCCGTGTCGTACCAGCGTCCGCGCGGCAGCCGCACCGCCCGCCGGTCGGCGCCCCGCGTCAGGACCGGCGCCACGAGGAGCGCGTCGCCGAGCAGGAACGCGTCCTCGCAGTCGCGCAGCACCCGGTCCTCGGGCGTCCCCCACCACAGCGGGCGTGCGTACGGGGCACCCGTCATCCGCGCGAGCCGGGCCAGGGTCATGAAGTACGGCCGCAGCCGCTCCCGCTCGGCCAGCGCCACGCGCGCGTGCTCCAGGACCTCCGGGCCGAACTCCCACGGTTCGCGCCGCCCCGCGCCGATCGCCGCGTGCGTACGGAACAGCGGCAGCCACGCCCCCAGCTGGTACCAGCGCAGGAACAGCTCCGGTGTCGGGCTGCCGTCGAAACCGCCCACGTCGGGCCCGGAGTACGGCACCCCGCACAGCCCGAGCCCCAGGACCAGGGAGAGCGAGGCCCGCAGCCCCGGCCACCCCGTCGACACGTCACCTGACCAGGTGCCCCCGTACCGCTGCATGCCCGCCCAGCCCGACCGCGAGAAGAGGAAGGGCCGCTCGTCGGGCCGCAGCCGGCACAGCCCCTCGTACCCGGCCCGCGCCATCGCGAGGCCGTACACGTTGTGCGCCTCGCGGTGGTCGCCGCCCCGGCCGTCGAGGGCGTGCCGCGCGGAACGCGGCAGCGTCATGTCACCGAAGGGGGCGAAGGACACCGGCTCGTTCATGTCGTGCCAGACCCCGGCGAAGCCCTGCCGGAGCCGCTCCTCGTAGAGGCCGCCCCACCACTCCCGTACCGCGGGATCGGTGAAGTCCGGGTAGGCGCACTCGCCCGGCCACACCACTCCGCGGACCTCCCCGCCCCGCGCGTCCCGGACGAAGGCTCCCGCCGCCCGCCCGCTGTCGTAGACCGCGTTCCCCGGTTCGGCCTTCACCGCCGGGTCCACGATCGACACGAGCCGCACGCCCTGCTCCCGCAGCTCCGCCGCGAGCCCCGGCAGATCGGGGAACCGCTCCCGATCGACCGTGAACACCTGATGCTCGTCGTAGTGGTCGATGTCCAGGTGTACGGCGGACAGCGGCAGCCCGCGCTCCCGGTACCCGGCGACGACCCTGCGCACCTCCCGCGCGCTGCCGAACCCCCAGCGCGCGTGCTGCGGTCCGAGCGCCCAGTCGGGCGGCAGCGCGGGAGCACCCGTGAGCGCGGCCCAGCCGTGGAGTACGCGCGCGGGGGTGCCGACCACGACCCAGCAGCGCAGCGGCCCGCCGCCCATCCGGACCTCGCTGGTCCCCGGCCGGTCGTGTCCCGAACCCGCACCCTCCTCGCCCTCGGCCAGGGTGACGCGGCCGTCCCAGGAGTTGTCGTGGAACGCCAGGTGGGTACCGGCGTCCGAGACGACGAACTGCACGGGCATGGTGAGGTAGAGCGGATCGTCCCCGGGGCCGAAACTCCCCTTGGGGTCGGTGTTCCACAGCCGGTACGAGCCGTCCCGCAGCCGCGGCCCCGCCGCCCGCCCGCCGAGCCCGAAGAACCGCGCGTCCGCCGGCACCTCGCTCCGCTGCACCCAACGCGCACGCCCGACCGCGACCGCCCCGTCCCGCGCACCGCCCGCGCCCCCCGCGACCGACCCGTCCCGCTCGCTCCCGACGGTCTCCGTCACGGCCATGGCACCCGGTCCCGTGGCCGCCTCCCCGCTCCCCACCGGCTCCCACCAGCGCGGCGGCAGGTCCCGGCGCAGCATCACCCCGCCGGGCGTCCGGATCTCCACGGCCCCGTGCCGGGAGACCGCGACCGTCACCCGCTCCGACACGATCCGCCAGCCGCCGTCGGTGTCCGGCTCGAGGCAGGCCCGCGGATCCGGGTCGGGCGCCTCGCCGGCCAAGGCGTACGAGGGAAGCGGACCGGCCCCGTCCCACCCCCAGAACACGGTGCCGCCCGGCGACACGCAGATCCGCAACGATGACCGGGCGAAACGGATGATCCCGCCCCCAGGAGCGGCCTCCGCCCCCGTCGCGAGACCCGGCACCCGAGCCCGTTCCGGCCCCCTCGGCGGCAGCCCCCACGCGTCCGTACGGCGCTGCCGCCACGCCGCCCGCACCGCCCGCAACCCCCGCACCGAACCGAACACCTTGATCGAACGCACCAGTCCACGACCGTCCATGGTGATCACCCTGCCACCCACCAGCGGCGATACGAGGTCCGTTCAACTTCCGTTCACCCGTGGTGGGAGCACATATTCAACTACCCGACCATGGGCGGGCAGCCCTGGTGCGAAAGACGATCACATGGCATCGTCCTGTCAGCCGCGTCGCGCGCACACCCCAGCACGTGCGCGGGACACACGCCGACCCCGCGTACAGCCAGGGAGCCGCCCCAATGACATCAGCGCAGACCGAGCCGCTCTGGCAGCCGGACGAGGAACGCATCGCCACAGCCGCCGTCACCCGCTTCCAGACCTGGGCGGCCGAACACCACGGCGCCCCCGCCGAGGGCGGGTACCCGGCGCTCCACCGCTGGTCGGTCGACGAGCTCGAAGCCTTCTGGAAGGCGGTCGCCGAGTGGTTCGACATCCGCTTCTCCACCCCGTACGAGCGCGTCCTCGGCGACCGGTCGATGCCCGGCGCCGACTGGTTCCCCGGCGCCACCCTCAACTACGCCGAGCACGCCCTGCGCGCCGCCGACGAGCGCCCCCACGACACGGCTCTGCTCCATGTGGACGAGACACATGAGCCCCAGCCGACCACCTGGGCCGAGCTCCGCCGCCAGGTGGCCTCCCTCGCCGCCGAACTCCGCGCCCTCGGCGTACGGCCCGGCGACCGGGTCAGCGGCTACCTGCCCAACGTCCCGCAGTCCGTCGTGGCCCTCCTCGCCACCGCGGCGGTCGGCGGCGTATGGACCTCCTGCGCCCCGGACTTCGGCGCCCGCAGCGTCCTCGACCGCTTCCAGCAGGTCGAACCGGTCGTCCTCTTCACCGTCGACGGCTACCGCTACGGCGGCAAGGAGCACGACCGCCGCGACACCGTCGCCGAGCTCCGCGCCGAGCTGCCCACCCTCCGCGCCGTCGTCCACATCCCGCTCCTCGGCACCCCGGCCCCCGAGGGCACGCTCGCCTGGTCCGACCTCGTCGCCGCCGACACCGAGCCGGTCTACGAACAGGTCCCCTTCTCGCACCCGCTGTGGGTCCTGTACTCCTCCGGCACGACCGGCCTCCCGAAGGCCATCGTCCAGTCCCAGGGCGGCATCCTCGTCGAGCACGTCAAGCAGCTGGGCCTGCACTGCGACCTCGGGCCCGAGGACGTGTTCTTCTGGTACACCTCCACCGGCTGGATGATGTGGAACTTCCTCGTCTCCGGCCTCCTCACCGGCACGACCGTCGTCCTGTACGACGGAAGCCCCGGCTACCCGGACACGGCCGCCCAGTGGCGCGTCGCCGAACGGACCCGCGCCACCCTGTACGGCACCTCCGCCGCGTACGTCATGGCCTGCGCCAAGGCGGACGTCCACCCCGGCCGCGACTTCGACCTCTCCGCCGTGAAGTGCGTCGCCACCACCGGCTCCCCGCTGCCGCCCGACGGCTTCCGCTGGCTCCACGACGAGGTCCGCGAAAACCTGTGGATCGCCTCCGTCAGCGGCGGCACCGACGTGTGCTCCTGCTTCGCCGGCGCCGTCCCGACCCTCCCGGTCCACATCGGCGAGCTCCAGGCGGCGGGCCTCGGCACCGACCTCCAGGCCTGGGACCCCTCCGGCAAGCCCGTCATCGGCGAGGTCGGCGAACTCGTCGTCACCAACCCCATGCCGTCCATGCCGATCCACTTCTGGAACGACCCCGACGGCAGCCGCTACCGCGACAGCTACTTCGAGATGTTCCCGGGCGCCTGGCGCCACGGCGACTGGATCACGATCACCGACCACGGCTCGGTCGTCATCCACGGCCGCTCCGACTCCACCCTGAACCGCCAGGGCGTACGGATGGGGAGCGCCGATATCTACGAGGCCGTGGAACGCCTCCCGGAGATCCGCGAATCCCTCGTGATCGGCCTGGAGGAGCCGGACGGCGGCTACTGGATGCCGCTCTTCGTCCACCTCGTGGAGGGCGCCACCCTGGACGAGGAACTGATCGCCCGCATCAAGAGGACGATCCGCAGCGAACTCTCCCCGCGCCACGTCCCCGACGAGATCATCGAGGTCCCGGGCGTCCCGCACACCCTCACCGGCAAGCGCATCGAGGTCCCCGTCAAGCGCCTCCTCCAGGGCACGCCCCTGGCCAAGGCCGTCAACGCGGGCTCGGTCGACGACCTGGGCCTCCTCCACTTCTACGAAACGCTGGCGGCCTCCCGACGGGGCTGACCGGACCGCCACCCCTGCGGGGCCCCCGGCAGCGCGCCGGGGGCCCGCAGGGAACGCCGACGTCGAACGGTCGAAGACCCACCCCCGGAGCGTTCCGCCGCCTCCCGCGTCATCCGCCGTACGTCGCCTGCGCGTCGCCGAGCACCTCCGCGAAGTCCGCCGCGAGGCGCGTCGCGTCGCCGGGCGCGAGCGTCGCCGTCGTGATCCGTACCGCGGGCGGCGCCGCGATCCGGAACCGCGCCCCCGCGGCGACCCACCACCCCTGCGTGCGCAGCCCGTTCACGACCGCCGACTCGTCCCGTACCGGCACCCACACGTTCAACCCGCTCGCCCCGACGGCCCGGATCCCGTACGTCCCGAGCGCACCGATCAGAGCCGCGCGCCGCTCCCCGTACGCCGTCTCGCCCGCCGCCACGAGCGCGCGTACCGCACGGTCGCCGAAGAGACCGGCCACGGTGTCCTGAAGTACGTGGCTGACCCAGCCGGAGGTCATCAGCATCCGCCCGTCGTGCCGGGCCAGCGTCACCGCGTCGCCCGCGAGTCCGGCCCAGCGTAGATCGATCCCGAGGTGTTTCGACACCGTCCGCACCTGTGCCCACCGGTCGAGCCCCGCCGCCGCGAGCGTGTACGCCGCCGCCCCGCCAACCTCCGCGTTGTGGTCGTCCTCGACGACGAGGACCTCAGGGAACCCCCTCAGTACCGCGACGAGTTCGTCCCGGCGCGACCGGGTGAAGAACGCCCCGGTCGGACACTGCCCCCGCGGGCTGCACACCACCGCGCGCGCCCCGCTCCGAAGCGCCGTTCGCAGCGACTCCGGTACGAGCCCCTCACCATCCACGTCCACCGGGACGATCCGCAGCCCCAACGCCGGTACGAGGTCCAGCAGATGGTGGAAACCGGGATCCTCCACGGCCACCGCGTCACCGGGACGCAGCTCCGTCGAAAGGAGGCGTGCGATGCAGTCGAGCGCTCCGTGCGCGAAGGTCACGTGCCGGGCGGGCACCCCGTCCCGCTCGAACCACGCCCGGGTCGCCTCTTCGAGCGCCGCGAGCCGAGGCGCGGCGCGGTGGGACCCGTACACCGGGGTGACCGTCGACGGCGGACGCAGCACGGGGAGGAAGGCCGGGTCCGGATGGCCGCCCGCCAGGTCCACCAAGCCGTCCGGTACGCGCGGCGGACGCCGGGAGGCGACCGAGGGAACCTCCGCCACCACGGTCCCGCCCCGGCCCCGCGTGACGATCAGCCCCCGCTGCCGCAGCTCCTTGTAGGCCGTCGCGACGGTCCCCGGACTCACCCCCAGCGTGTCCGCGAGCCTCCGCACGGGCGGCAGCGCGTCGCCCGGAGCGAGCCTGCCCTCGGTCACGCCCTGCTCGACGGACGCGGCGATCCCCTTGGCCGTCGTCCCCTCGATCGCATATTGTGCTGTCACGTAATCAAGTATGTATCAATACAAAGCAGTTGGCAAGGGGGACCCATGAGCCGCTCCACCCGTTCCACCCGCCTAGGCCGACCAGCCCTCAAGGACCGCATCCCCGGAGGCCCCGACGGTCGCCGCATGCTCCTCATCGGCTTCATCGACAAGTGCGGCACCGGACTCTGGTCCACGGCCATGGCCCTCTACTTCACCTACGTCACCGGCCTCGGCCTCGGCCAGGTCGGCCTCCTCATCGCCGTCGCGGGCGCGGCCGGCATCGCGGGCGCCCCCCTCGGCGGACTCCTCGCCGACCGCTTCCCCCTCGTCCGCGTCATCATCTGCACCCAACTCCTGCGCGCCACGGCCCTCCTCGCCCTCCTCACCACCGACGACTACGTGCTGCTCGTCCTCTACTCGGCGGCCGGTGCCCTGCCCGACCGCGCCACCAACGTCCTCACCAAGCTCTACGCCGCCCGCGTCGCAGGCCCCGACCGCGTCCGCTACCAGGCGATCAACCGCACCACCTCCAACATCGGCTGGACCGTCGGAGGGCTCGGCGCGGCGGCCGCCCTCGCCGTCGGCACCACCACCGCCTTCCACCTCCTGCTCGTCGGAGACGTCCTCTCCTACCTCGTGATGGCGGCCCTCACCCTCCGCTGCGCCGAACCCCCGGCCCCCGCCGCCTCCCGCATCGCCGCCGCGTCCACCGACGCGAGGCCCGCCACCGCCAAGCCCAGCAACCCATGGCGCGACCGGGGCTTCCTCGCCTTCACCGCGGGCGAGTCGGTCTTCTTCCTCCACGACTCGATCCTCCAGGTCGCCCTGCCGCTCTGGATCGTCCACGCCACCGACGCCCCCGTCGGCCTCGCCCCGCTCCTGATGGTCGCCAACAGCGCCCTCGTCGTGACCTTCCAGGTCCCGCTCTCCCGCTACGGCTCCACCACGGAAGCCGCCCGACGCCTCCTCGCCCCCGTCGCGGGCCTCTTCGCCGTCGGAACGCTTGCCCTCACCGTCTCGGCCCTCGGCGGCCGGACCCTCTCCATCGCGGCCCTGATCACCGCGGCCGTGGCCCTCACCTTCGCCGAGATGATCCACACCATCGCGTCCTGGGAACTCTCGGTCGCCCTGGCCCCCGACGACGCCCAGGGCGCCTACCTCGGAGTCCACGGCCTCGCCCAGTCCACCCAGCGCTGCGCCGGCCCCCTCCTCATGACGGCCCTCGTCTCCGCCGGCCCCCTGGCCTGGCCGGTACTCGGCGCAGCCCTCGTCGCCACCAGCGCCGCCCAGAGCCGACTCGTCCGCCGACGCCTCCCCGAACCGTCACTGTCAGTGGCGGAGGTTACGTTGAGTGAGCACTGATCGGACCGTCACCAGGGGGAGACATGACACGGACCGGCACCACCCAGGCACACCTCAGGCGCGCCCTGCGCCACGAAGTCCCCAGCACCGTCGGCCTCCTCGCCGACGAGCACGACTTCACGGCCATGCGCCGGTACCGAACCTTCGTGTTCGACGACCACACCACCTACCTCCGACAGGTCGAGGCGCTCCTCAAGACCCTCGCCACCCAGGGCGGCCACACCACCGTCGCCCTCTTCGACCCCGAGGAGTACGCGGCCTACTGCGCCGAGACCACCATCGACCCCGACCACCCCGTCAGCCGCAGCCGCTTCACCGCCCACCTCGCCGCCACCGGAGCCCACGTCACCTACACCGGGCAGCCCCTCAGCACCCTCCTGCCCGAGCTCATCGACACCGCCGTCCGCCACGCCACCTGGGAGTACGCCACCACCGTCCTCGCCACCGCGGGCGACTGCGCCACCTGCGGCAAGGACATCGGCAAAGCCGCCTTCGAGCGGGCCGCCCGACTCCTCGCGCGACTCCTCGACGCCGCGGGGCCCGGCACCCACCACCTCGTGTGCAGCGTCCCGGCGGCCGACGACCAACTCATCGCCGTCCTCCACGCCCACGGCACCCCGCAACCCACCACCACCGTCGACGACGCCGCAGCCGCCGAGTTCACCGCGGTCCTCGCCGCCGGCATCACCCTCGGCACACCGGGCGGACTCGTCCTGCGCACCAGCAACCCCGGAGACCGCGACCGACTCCACGGCTGGCGCCTCACCGGCGGCGCCCTCACCCCGCTCACCGAGGCCGAGGTGTTCGCCGCCTACTGCACCGACGCCCGCACCGGAGAACCGCTCTCACCCGAACCGGGCGTCGACCACCGCGCCGGCTTCCCCCTCGCCCCCGACCCCGACCCCGACGACTGGACCACCCACCACTGACCCCGCACACGCCGAAGGGGCTCCCCGCCACCCAGTGACGGAAAGCCCCTTCGTACGTCGGCGAAGGCCCGGGATCACTCCCCGGACAGCACCGCCTGAGCGGCCACACGCGCCTCGTGCGCCGTGTCCGCCGCACGCGCCGCGGCCGCGGCCCGCTCACACTGCGCCAGCGTGTACTTGGCCAGCGTCGCCCGCACATACGGAATCGACGCCGCACCCATGGAAAGGGAGGTGACCCCCAGACCCGTCAGCACACAGGCGAGCAGCGGGTCCGCGGCAGCCTCGCCACAGACACCGCAGCTCTTGCCCTCGGCCTTGGCCGCCTCGGCGGACAGCGCCACCAGGTCGAGCAGCGCCGGCTGCCACGGATCCTGAAGCCGGGACACCGCACCGACCTGACGGTCGGCCGCGAAGGTGTACTGCGCCAGGTCGTTGGTGCCCAGCGACAGGAACTCGACCTCCTGAAGGATCGAACGCGCCCGCAGCGCGGCCGACGGAATCTCGACCATCGCACCGAACTTCGCCCGCAGCCCCGCCTCACGGCACGCGTCGGCGAACGCCTTCGCGTCCGTACGGTCGGCCACCATCGGAGCCATGACCTCGAGGTACACCGGCAGCCCCTCGGCCGCCTTCGCCAGCGCGGTCAGCTGCGTCCGCAGCACGTCCGGGTGCTCGAGCAGCGACCGCAGACCCCGCACACCGAGCGCCGGGTTCGGCTCGTCCACCGGCGTCAGGAAGTCCAGCGGCTTGTCGGCACCCGCGTCGAGCACCCGCACGACCACACGACCCTCGGGGAACGCCTCCAGCACCTTGCGGTAGGCCTCGACCTGCTTCTCCTCGGACGGAGCCTTCTCGCTGTCGTCCAGGAAGAGGAACTCCGTGCGGAAGAGCCCGACGCCCTCGGCCCCGGCTTCCACCGCGGCCGGCACGTCCGCCGGACCACCGACGTTGGCCAGCAGCGGCACCTTGTGCCCGTCCGAGGTCGCACCAGGACCACTGGACGTGGCGAGCGCCGCCTTGCGCTCGGCGGCGGCCTTCGTCAGCGCCGCCTTCTTCTCCTCGCTCGGATCCACGAAGAGCTCACCGGTCGAACCGTCGACCGCGATGAGCGTGCCCTCGGCCAGCTCACCCGCACCCGGCAGCGCGACGATGGCCGGCACACCGAGCGCCCGCGCCAGAATCGCGCTGTGGCTCGTCGGCCCGCCCTCCTCCGTCACGAACCCGAGCACGAGCGTCGGGTCGAGCAGCGCCGTGTCGGCGGGCGCCAGGTCCCGCGCGATCAGCACGTACGGCTCGTCGCTGTCCGGCACGCCGGGCATCGGCACACCCAGCAGCCGCGCGACGATCCGGTTCCGCACGTCGTCGAGGTCGGCGACCCGCCCGGCCATGTACTCACCGGCACCGGCGAGCAGCTCGCGGTAGTGCGAGAAGGCGTCGTAGATACCGCGCTCGGCCGTGCTGCCCACGACGATCCGGCGGTCGACGTCGGCGATGAGCTCCGGGTCCTGGGCGATCATCGCCTGGGCCTCCAGCACGTGCTGCGCCTCACCGCCGGCCAGATTGCCGCGCGCGATCAGATCGGCGGCGACAGCTTCGACGGCCTGACGGGCGCGCCCCTGTTCGCGCTCCGCCTCGTCCGCCGGAATCTGCTTGGCCGGCGGCTCGAGAACCGCCGTGCCCATGTGCCGGACCTCGCCGATCGCCACACCGTGGCTGACGCCGACGCCTCGCAGCGTTGTCTCCATCTCACCCGTCTCCGATAGAGCGGCGGCACCCGCCGCCGCGTTGAATGTCGAACTCGCGGTCGTCACGAGGACGAACTGGCTCAGCGCCAGCCGAAGAGCTCGTCGCCGGCCTTCACGTCACCGTCTTCGACGACGTCGGAGAGCGAGTCCGCGGTGGCCTCGAGAGCCACGACGGGACAGATGGGGGACTTGCCAGCGGCCTCGACGTCCGCGGGGTTCCAGCGCACGACGGCCTGTCCGCGCGTCACGGTGTCACCCTTGCTGACGAGCAGCTCGAAGCCCTGCCCGTTGAGCTGAACGGTGTCGATGCCGAGGTGGGTCAGAACGCCGTGGCCCTCGCTGTCGACGACGACGAAGGCGTGGGGGTGCATGGAGACGATGACCCCGTCGATGGGGGAGACGGCCTCCGAGGGCTCACGTACGGGATCGATGGCGGTACCGGGACCGACCATCGCACCGGAGAAGACCGGGTCGGGAACTGCGGCGAGACCGATGGCGCGTCCAGCAAGCGGCGACGTCACGGTTGTCATGGGAAGCCTCCCAGGGGCGGAGATCGTGTGGCGCCGTCACTACCTGTCCTGGACGGCGTACTGTTCTGAAGCGTATGTCATAGGAAGTCCCGGTTCCGCACGAGACGTACCAGTTGGGCGGAGCTAGGGACTACCGGAAACGATTTGCCTCAACTGACGGTGGGATGTACTGTCGTACTCCTGCCTGACCCCAACGCGGCCTTGAGTCGCGGGTCGGCAGCACCTAT
This sequence comes from Streptomyces sp. NPDC002773, assembly GCF_040295605.1. Taxonomy (NCBI): domain Bacteria; kingdom Bacillati; phylum Actinomycetota; class Actinomycetes; order Kitasatosporales; family Streptomycetaceae; genus Streptomyces; species Streptomyces sp. NPDC002773. The sequence goes on along the minus strand of NZ_JBEOVO010000045.1, from coordinate 316 downwards.
CAAGCCAGATCCTAACCCCAGTGGTCTACACCTCTGCATGCTCGCAGGGACGTGGTCAGGGGGCCCGGAAAAGCCTGGTAGTGTTTGACCCCGCCGGGAACGGAAAAGCGAAAGCGAATTCCAATCCCAGCAGCCCGCTCCAGCGGGTGGCAGAAACGGAAATCGGATCTGCTAAGCTGGAAACACGAAATACCGAAGGGAAGCCCGGAGGAAAGCCCGATAGGGTGAGTACAAAGGAAGCGTCCGTTCCTTGAGAACTCAACAGCGTGCCAAAAATCAACGCCAGATTAGTTGATACCCCGTCCATCTTCGGATG